>NZ_CABVGP010000002.1:2817950-3129667 GCF_902497555.1 Amycolatopsis camponoti
CCGAACGACCGGATGTTCGCCTTCGCCCGTCCGGACGGCAGGTATCGGCCGGGAACTCGTGACGGACTGCCGAAGCAGGAGTTCTTCGCCCTGGTCTCGGACTGTCGCCTGGCCGGACTCGACACGCATCTCGACCCGGAGACCGATGTCCTCACCGCACGAGTCGCGGGGCACGAGGTGCTGAAGACCGACTTGACCACTGAGGACGGTCGCGACACCGCGGTGCGTTTCTTCACCCGCGTCCTCGATATGCCTTCGGGTGCCGCGCCGTTGTTCGCGCGGGAAGCAGGTAGGCGTTTCACCGACGCTGCCGCGGCTGGGGACGGACCGATGAACTGGCTCTCGTTGGTCAACCTGGCCTCGGTCCGTGACCTGGAGCTCCGTACCGGCACCGTGGTCGATCCGATGCGCTTCCGGGCCAACATTCTCGTCGACGGCCTACGCGCGTGGTCCGAGCTGGACCTGACCGGCCGGGAGTTCGATCTGGGGGACGTGCGCGTGAGGGCCGTGCACCGGACCAAGCGCTGTGCCGCGACCGAAGTCGATCCCGTGACCGGTCGTCGCGACTTGCCGGTGGTGTCCATGATCGACAGGACGTATGGGCATCGGCTCATGGGAATATACCTGGAAGTTCTCGGCGCCGGTGTCCTGGAGAAGGGCGACGAGATCGTTGTCTGAACTGCGGCTGAGGGTAACGGAGACCACCGACCTCACACCCACCGTCCGTCGTTTCGCCCTGCAGGACCCCGAGGGGCTCACGCTACCGCCGTATGAGCCGGGCGCGCACATCGTGGTGACCACCCCGGCCGGTCACAGGCGCAGTTACAGCCTGGTCGATCCAGGTGGTGCCCGGCCGCGAGAGTATGTCGTGTGCGTGCGCCGCGACGGCGGCGGCCGAGGCGGTTCGGTGAGTGTGCACGATGACGTGGCCGTGGACACCGATCTCGTGGTATCCATGCCGGCCAACAGGTTTCCGCTCCGACCTTCTCCCCGGTACCTGTTCGTCGCCGGAGGCATCGGCATCACGCCGCTGCGGGCGATGGTGCGCCGATTGCGGGCCGAGGGCAAGACCGGTGTGCGGCTTCTCTATCTGACGCAGTGCGCTGAGGAAACGGCATTCCTCGAGGAGTTCGACGGCCCGGAGGACACTGTGCACCACAGTGACGACGGTGGCCTTCTCGACTTGTGGCCGTACTTTGCCGTTCCGGACGACGATGTGCGCATCTACTGCTGCGGGCCCGCTCCACTCATGCGGACCGTGCAGGCGCTGACGGCACATTGGCGGATGAGCCGGATCCACATGGAGGAGTTCGCGGCCCCGCACAGCGGGATTTCCGTGCCCTTCACGGCGGTCTGGGCTCCCGACGGCCGCCGGGTGGACGTTCCCGCGCACCTGTCGCTACTCGCCGCCCTGCGCCGGGCCGGCGTTCCGGTCACCTCGTCTTGTGAGGCCGGCGTTTGCGGCACCTGCCGCCTCGAGGTCCTCGAAGGTGAGGTCGACCACCGCGACTCCGTGTTGACCGAACGAGAGAAGCTCTCAAGCATGCTGGCCTGTGTGTCGCGCGCCAAGTCCACCGAGATCGCAGTTGCGCCGCATCTGGTGGTGTCTCAGTATTCTTCTGCCGATGACTGAAGTCTGCGGCGTGCGGTCAGCGTCTGGAGAGGGGTAGCCGGGCGGCCGGTGGAAGTGGCGTCGGGACGGGGTCGGCCTGGAACGACTGCATCATCAGGGCCGTGAGGCGGCGTGATGCTGCCACCCGCATCTGGGGTGTCTCGGCTCGGATGCCTTCGTTGGCCATCAACGCCAGGGCGATGTCCTCCAGCACGAAATCCGCACGCAGGCGGCCTGCTTCCTTCGCGCGCCGGACCAGTTCGAGCAGCTGACGCAGCGTGCGGTCGCGATTCGCGGCGGATTCGAGCGCGTTGGGAAGCTGCGAGGTGAACGCACGGGCGAAGCCCCGGTCGAGGGCGTGCAATTCCATGAGCTTCTCGATCACCGACCGGAACCCGCTCCACGGGTCGCCCGCCTCCAGGCCTTCGTCCACGATCGCCGAGCAGGTGGCCATCTGCTCGGCGAAGGCCTCGGTCAGCAGCGCTTCCTTGGTGGGGAAGTGCCGGTAGACCGTCGCGGCGCCGACCTCGGCGCGCCGAGCGATCTCTCGGATCGGCACGTCCAGGCCGTCGGCGGCGAAGGCGGCGCGGGCGACCACAAGGATGCGCTCGCGGTTGTCGCGAGCGTCCGAACGGAGGTGCGCTCTCACTTGGGTCGTCACCGCTCTCATATTAGCTAAACGGACGGGGTGCTTCGTTACGGTCGTCGTATGAGAGCAGTCCAGTTCACCGAGTACGGTCCGCCCGGCGTTGTCCATGTCGCCGACGTGGAGGCGCCGCACGCCGGTCCGGGCGAGATCCGCGTCGCTGTGCGGGTCTCCGGAGTCGCGTCCGGGGAAGTCCGCATCCGCTCCGGGGCGCTGCGCGAGGTGGTGCCTGTGACATTCCCCTTCCGGACCGGGTTCGACGCCGCAGGTGTGGTGGACGAGGTCGGCGCCGGCGTCACCGGGGTGGGCGTCGGCGACGAGGTGTTCGGCATGACCACCACAGCCATGCGCGGCGCCAACGCGGATTTCGCGATCCTGGCCGCTTGGGCACCCAAACCGGCCGCGTGGAGCTGGGAGGAAGCGGGCGGCGCGGCCGGCAGCGTCGAGACGGCCACCCGGGTACTCGACCGGCTCGCGGTCAGGGCCGGGCACACCGTGCTCATCCAGGGCGCGGCCGGCGCGGTGGGCACGATCGCCGTCCAGCTCGCGGTCGGCCGCGGCGCCACCGTCATCGGCACCGCGAGCGAGCACAACCACGACATCCTGCGTGCTCTCGGTGCGGAGCCGACGACGTACGGGGCGGGGCTGGCCGAACGAGTACGCGTGCTGGCCCCCGCTGGGGTGGATGCGGTGTTCGACTGCGCCGGAGGGTCGTTGCCGGACCTCATCGCCATCGCCGGTGACCCGGCGCGTGTGGTGACGATCGCCGACCTCACCGCGGCGGCCTACGGCGTGCACCTCTCGCACGGAGCACCGTCTGACAACACGGGCGCGGCGGTGGGAGCCGGCGCCGACCCGCTCGCGGTGCACGGCCTCGCGATCGCGGTCACGCTCGCCGGCGAGGGCCGGCTGCGGGTGCCGGTCGCCGCGGCGTTCCCGCTCGCCGAGGCCGCGGCCGCGCACGAACTGAGCGAAAGCCGCCATGCCCCCGGAAAGATTGTCCTGGTGAGCTGATCGGACGCGTGTCGAGTCTGGCGAAGAACTCCTGTTTGGACAGTCGCGAACGCAATCCCTTGCCCATGGTGTCGTCGCCGTCAGTCGACGACTGTTTCCGTCGCGACGGCGCTTCGGCGACGTCGGATGTAGCGGACGGCTTCGATCGCACCGGTCACCACGAACGCGAGCCCGACACCGACGGCGATCCCGAGCAGGGTGTCCTCCTGGAACACCACGCCACCGAGGTAGCCGGTGAGCGCGGTGTAAGCACTCCACGTGGCGGTGGCGAATCCGACGAACAACGCGTACTTGCCCAGCGGGTAGCCGACGATGCCGGTGGACAAGGTGGCCAGGTAGCGGCCGACCGGGATGAACCGCGTGGTCACGAGGATGAAGCCGCCGCGTGCCTCGAGTTCGCGAGCGAACCAGTCGTGCGCCGCGCGTCGTTTCGTCCCGGGTGGCAGTCGCCGGAGCACTCGCAGCCCGAGCAGTCGTCCGGCCACGTAAGGGATGAGGTCGCCGAGGAAGGCGCCGAAGGCCGTGGCGGCGATGACGAGCACGATGTCGGTCTGCCCGCCGGCGGCGTAGACACCGGCGACGATCACGACGGCCTCGCTGGGGATCAGCGGGAGGAAGGAGTCCAAGCAGGACACCGCGATGAGCACGGCGTACAGCCATGGGGAGGTGATGAGCGATTCGGCCAGCTCCAGCCAGTCCATCACGGGCTGCCGCTCTTCGTCACGAGGTGCAGATGGATTGTCACGAGGAATCCCTTCCGGAGCGGTCGTCTGTACATCATCGAAGTGCGGACCGCGTAACACCCGCTGCCGCGACGTTAAAGAACGGTTCAAGCATCGGCAATGACAAGTTTGTCAACATGTGTTTGAGCCTCAGGCAATCGGGAGTGCGCGCCGGACAAGCCGATTATCACAAGTGAAAGAATTTTGTACCAATATTGCACTGGTGTGAATCGGCTGCGGTTCCTACTGTCGACCCGGCACCCGCATCCCGCTCACCGAGGAGGAGACATCGTGAACGCGACTGGCGCGTACCGGCAGAGCAGGGACCAGCTGCTGCACCTGCGTGGCGAGCACGACCGCGCGGTAGCCGAGTTCCGATGGCCGGAACTCGGTCCGCGGTTCAACTGGGCAGTGGACTGGTTCGACGTCATCGCGGCCGGCAACGACCATCCGGCTCTCGTCGTCGTGGAGGAGGACGGGTCCGCGACCGAACGAACCTTCGCCGAGATGTCCCGTGCCTCCGATCGCCTGTCGTCGTGGCTGGCGGCCCGAGGTATCCACAAGGGACACTCGGTGCTGCTGATGCTCGGCAACCAGGTCGAGCTGTGGGAAGCGATGCTGGCCATCATGAAGCTGGGAGCGGTGATCGTGCCGACCACGACGGCGGTGGGGCCGGCCGACATCGATGACCGGATCGCCCGCGGCGACGTCCGGCACGTGATCTGCAACGCCGCGGACACGGGCAAGTTCGACCAGGTGCCCGGCGACTACACACGGATCAGCGTCGGTGCGGCCGAGGGCTGGTCCGACCTGCGGGCGGCCGCGCACCTGCAGCACGCCCCCGTCCCGCACCCGGGCACCACGCCGGACGATCCGTTGCTGTTGTACTTCACCTCCGGTACGACGTCGCGACCCAAGCTGGTCGAACACACGCAGGTTTCCTACCCGGTCGGTCATCTGTCCACGATGTACTTCCTGGGCCTGCGGCCCGGCGACGTGCACCTGAACATCTCGTCACCAGGATGGGCCAAGCACGCGTGGTCCTGCTTCTTCGCGCCGTGGATCGCCGAAGCGACCGTCGTCGTCTACAACTACCGCCGCTTCGACGCCACGGCGTTGCTGGATCAGCTGCGTCGCCGGAAGGTCAGCTCGTTCTGTGCTCCACCGACTGTCTGGCGCATGCTGATCAATGCCGAGCTCGACGAGCGCCCGGAGGCGCTGCGTGAGACGGTCGCCGCCGGGGAGCCGCTCAACCCCGAAGTGATCGACCAGGTCCGTCGCGCATGGGGCCTGACCGTACGCGACGGATTCGGCCAGACCGAGACCACCGCCCAGGTCGGCAACACGCCGGGGAGCGCGGTCCGGCTCGGCTCGATGGGGCGGCCGCTGCCGGGAATTCCCGTCGTCCTCGTCGACCCGGTGACCGGTCGCCTGGTCACCGAATCGGGCGAAGGAGAACTGTGCCTCGATCTCTCGGCACGGCCGCTACCGCTCATGACCGGCTACCGGGATGACGCCGAACGCAACGCCGAAGCGATGCGCGGTGGCTACTACCACACGGGCGACGTGGCGAGGCGCGACACCGACGGCTACATCACTTACGTCGGCCGCACCGACGACGTGTTCAAAGCGAGTGACTACAAGATCAGCCCGTTCGAACTCGAGTCGACGCTGATCGAGCATCCGGCGGTCGCCGAGGCCGCGGTGGTTCCGGCACCGGATCCTGTCCGGCTGGCTGTGCCCAAGGCGTACGTCGCGCTGGCACCCGGCCATGAACCGACGAAAGAGACGGCGTTGTCGATACTGCGGTACGCCCGGGAACACCTCGCCCCCTACCAGCGCGTACGGCGACTCGAGTTCTACGACCTGCCCAAGACCATCTCCGGCAAGATCCGGCGCGTCGAGCTCCGGGCACGCGAGGAAGACCTGGCGGACAGCCCGCAGGCGAGCGCCGAATGGCGGGACGACCAGTTCCCGGGTCTCAAGAGCTGAATCCACGGCACGCCGATGTGCGGGCCCTGGCCTGACCCTGCACCGGGACCGGACCAGGGAGATTCCTTCCAGGTCCCCGTCCGGTGTGCCGTCGCGTCGAGCACCCGTCCCGCCACTTCGACGGCCGCCTTCTCCCGGGGTGAAAGCGCAGCATCCACAGTTGACGCCCCCACCGCGGTCGACGCCAGGACGGAGAAACTTCACTCTGCCAGGCCCGCTGCCTCATCGGCGGCTTCGTCGACTGCCTTGCCCGCTTTGGCGGCCAGGTCGGCCAGGTCGGGCAGGTCCGGGTTCAGCTCCCTGGCCCTGGCGGCGAGCCGCTCCACCAGCGCCGCCGAGTTCTGTGCCAGCCGCACCGCGTCGGCCATCCGGTCGTCCGCGGCCAGCGCTTCGATGTGCCAGGCCAGCCCGGCGAGCGTCTCGTCGTCGGTGTCCGGGGACAGGTAGCCGGACAGTCCCGGCGGATACCGTGTGCCAGCGCGCAGTTCGGACAGCGCGGTCACCACCGAGGGCTCGGCGCTGACCGTGTCCAGCAGGTCGATCAGCGCGAACAGCCTGGCCACGATCTTCGGCCGGCCGGGGAAGCGGTCCAGCCACCGCACCAGCTCGGCGTCGCCACCGAGGTGCTGCACGATCCGGGTCATCTGCGCGGCGAGCGCGGTGGGCAGCTCCGCGTGGAACATGGCGATGAGGGCCACCTGGTCGGCCAGCTCGGCCTGGCCGTCCTCGTCCAACTCGTCGGCGACGAACCTCTTGACCAGCTTCGTGGTGAGAACGAAACCCGGTTTCGGCAGCTGCTCGTGGTCGGTCATGGGCCTTCCAGGTTCGGGACGGCGTCCGCTGTGGACGATGTGTGGGCGGCCCCCGGATTTTCCTCCTCGACTCAGTGGATTCCAGTCGTCACCACAATTCACCGGCCGGCAGCAGCCGCCGGGGGCCTAGCCGGGGACGAGGAGCGGTTCCGGCCCCGCCAGGCGTCCCCGCGGGTCCCGTCCGCTCCTTCTGGTCTCACCAGCCTGTCTCGACAATGCATCGGATCGCACCGGCGCCGTACCGACCTGGCAGGTCCAAAACCAGCACGGCGAACGGGCCTGCCAGACGCATCGGACGGCGCCGCGGACCAGACCGTCCACGGTGGTACTGACCTGGACCACGGCACTCTTCACAACTCGCTCGGCCATGCGAGACCAGCGTCCGCCGCCACGAACCAGCACGCTTCGACCTCCCGAGGCCAAAAAAGGTCGCTTCCGGCAAGGTAGTCCTTCGGGTACTCCGCGTGCTCGAGGTGGCCGAGGACGTCTTCTCGCGATGGCACTGTCCGTCCTGGCTTGGCGGCGATCCACGCGCGCCGGCGAGAAGCCACCGGTGTAATTCACCGATCGCGGCACACCGGTCGGCCTGGCAGGGTGAATCGGCCCGGCAAATTCCGTCCCCGGTGTCTGAGACGCCGCCCGCCCGCGGCTGCCATGCTCGGCCCATGGATTACCACCAGTTCGTCGACGAAGTGGCCGAGCGGGCCGACGTCTCGCGAGAACAGGCCGAGGCGCTGACCCGGGCCACCCTGTGGACGCTGGGCGAACGCATCACCGGCGGGGAGGCTCGCCATATCGCCGGGCAACTCCCCGTGGAGCTGCAGACCCGCCTGATCGCGGCCGAGGAGGAAGCCGAGGGATTCAGCCTCGACGAGTTCATCCGCCGGACCGCGGAACGGGCCGGCGTGGACCGGGGCACCGCGGACATCGGCACGGCAGCGGTCTTCGCCACGCTGCGCGACACGATCAGCGGTGACGACGTCCGCCACATGATGAGCCAGCTGCCGCTGGAGTTCAGGGAAGTGGCACCCGGCCCTCGTCTCTCGGACGTTCGAGTAACAGGAGGAGACCTACCATGACTCTGCCCGTCAGGCGTTCTGCCGACCAGACGGATCGATGGAACCCCTTACGCGAATTCGAAGATTTTTATCACCAGGTGGACCGGCTCGCGCAGTCGGCGCTGGGCACCGCACGGGACGGCGGGCCGTGGCTGCCGGCCGGAGACGTCTCGGAGACCGACGACGCCTACCTGGTCGAGATCGAACTGCCCGGCGTCCGGCGGGAGGACGTCGACGTCGAGCTTTACGGCAACGAGTTGGTCATCACCGGTGAGCTGAAAGAGCGGGAGCGCAAGGGTTTGCTCCGCCGCCGCACCCGCAAGGTCGGCGAGTTCGAGTACCGCGTGACGCTGCCCGGCGACATCCGCGCCGAGGGCATCGAGGCATCACTCGACAGCGGCGTGCTCACCGTACGCGTCCCGAAGGTGGACGCCGCCAAGCCCAACAAGATCAAGATCACCGGTGGTTGACCGATGACCCGAATCCTGATGGTGCTCTCCGGCAGCGACCACTGGACGCTCAAGGACGGTACCCGGCACCCTACCGGTTACTGGGCCGAGGAGTTCGTCGTACCGCACAACGGGTTCCGCACCCAGGGTGTCGAGGTGATCGTCGCCACCCCGGGCGGGGTGGCACCGACGGTGGACCAGCGGAGCCTGAACCCGGAGATGGCGGGCGGCGAGAGGAAAGCCACCGCGTTCCGCGACTACCTCGACGCGATCGCCACCGAACTGGCCCAGCCGATGGTGCTGGAGCACGCAGTGGGGCACGTCGCCGACTACGACGCCATCTACATTCCCGGCGGGCACGGGCCGATGGAGGATCTGGCCGGCTTCCAGCCGCTGGGCGAGCTCCTCGTCCGGTTCTTCGACACGGGCCGCGTCGTCACGGCGGTCTGCCACGGTCCGGCGGCACTGCTCTCGGCCAACCGGCGCAACGGCGACTGGCTGTTCGAGGGCAGGCGAATGACGGGGTACACCAACGAGGAGGAGCGCTTGGTCGGCCTCGCCGACCGCGCGCCGTGGCTGCTGGAGGACCGGCTGCGGGAGCGTGGCGCGGACTTCAAGACGGGCGCGCCGTGGGAGCCGCACGTCGTGGTGGACGCCAACCTGCTCACCGGCCAGAACCCGGCGTCGTCCCAGGCGGCCACCGACCGGACGTTGAGTGAATTGCGCGTATACAACGCACTGTGACGGCAATATCGACTGAAATCGCGCCGAGCCCGGCGCCGGCTACTACGAACACCTCGGTTACTCGAGTTGTGTTCCTCGGGGTGCGGGCACTGCTTGCGTCCGGCCGCCAGTTCGACGGTGCGACCGAACTGGGCTGCATCGCCGAAACCAGCGTGCTGCTGGTGCCCGGAAAAGGACTTGGACCCCACCCGGTCCGTCTGGGCTGAGGGAATGACCGACTCGAGGCGGGGTTCCGGCGAAACGCCGGAGGAGCTGGCAAGCGCGTTGCAGGACCAGGCCAGGAGCGCGGCCACGGCGGCGTTGCGCACGGGCCTGGAGGACATCGAAGATCGGCACGGCCAGCACGTCGCCGATGAGGTCGCCGCGCTGGTCGACGTCGACGGTGTGTTCGCCGGCCTGAACGACCCCGGTCCCGGCTCGCCGGGGACGGTCGCCGGAGGACGGCGACGAGCCGTACGAGTTCACGCCGGTGGGCTCGCTGTAGGGGTCACTTCCGCCAGTCGTAGCTCAGCGTGGGCGGCTGGTCGGACCCCTTCGTGACGGTGAGGTGGTCGCCGGGGTGGGCGGCGGCGTACCGGACCATCTCGTCGTACATGCGGTCGCGCATCCCGACGTCCCGCACCTCGATCGTGGCGCGCTGGGCCAGCGGGAGCTGGTCGGCTTTCACGTCCGGGTCGTTGCGGATCGCCAGGTTCCAGAAGTGCTTCTTGTCGGTGCCGTCGGCGCCCTGGCCGTCGTTGGTGAAGTAGACCTGGCCGGTGTCCTTGTTGTAGATCGTCTGGGTCACCTTGATCTGGTCGTCACCCTGGGCGGCGTTGAAGTGCCCGTTGTTGTTCGGCGAATCGCTGGTGTAGAAGCCGACTTCCCCGCCGAACGCGTGGTTCGCGTACTTGCCCTTCCACAACTCCAGCCGGTACGTCTTCCCGGTCTCGGGGTCGGTGAACTCCATGTTGTCGCCGTCGTCGCCGGTTTCGTCGAGCTCCATCCCGAACGCCTCCCCGAACTTGTCGTAGAGGTCTTTCCAGCCCAGGTAGCTCTGCACCGAATGCTCGCCGGTGGTGAAGAAGCCGCCTTCCTCGTTGTACCGGAAGCCGAGGTAGTCGTAGATCTTCTGTGCGACCTCGGGATTCTGCATGATCTTGTTCCAGTCCTGGTGAAGCAGCGCTTCCCGTAGTTCCGGGTACTTCTTCAGCAGCGCGAGGAGTCCGGGTACTTCGCGGAGCAGGATCGCGCCGATCTCGGCGAGGTTCCGCTTCTCGGAGCCCGCGAGCTCCCAGACCTGACCCGTCTTGAACCTCAGCTTCTGGCCCTCGATGAGCAGGATCGCGTCGTAGGTGGTGGTCACCCGCTCCAGGTCGGCCAGCAGGACGAGGGCCTGGGCCTTGACGGCCTTGTCCTGCGCCCAGGCGACGGCGAGGTCGACCTGGCGGATCCCGAAGCCGTGCCACCCGTGGTCGAGCTTCTTCTGGAGGCCCTGGGCGTCGGCGCGCTTGCTCCGGGCGTCCTGCTGGGCCTTCGCAAGCGCGTCGCGGATCGTCTCGAACGACTTGGCCGAATCCTCGAGGTCCTGGGCCTGGTCGTCGCGGTTCTTCTTGAACGCTTCCAGCGATGCGAGCGCCGCTTCGCCGGCGCCACCGTGCCAGCCCTCGCTCAGCTGGACACGCACGCTCTCCAGCAGGGCCTTGGTGTCCTCGACCATTTCCTTGGCGTCCCGGCACGCCCGGGCGCGGTCGTCCAGCTCGGTGGGGCTGCCCTTCTCCACCTGGTCGGCGAGCGCGTAGATCTTGTCGAAGACGCTCACCGGTCGATCCTCGCGAAGGTGCTGTCCAGGGCCTTCAGGAAGGCGTCACGAGCCCCGGAATCGGTGCTGTGATAGCTCTTCGCGGCCGTCTGGATGCTCTCGACCAGGTATTCGACCTGCTGCTGCGCGGCGTCCAGGTCGTCCTTGCGCGTCGCCAGCCAGACGTCGTAGTCCCCGGCGAAGCCGGCGGCGCGCGCTGTGCTCCCGACGTTCGGCGATCCGCCGATGGACAACGTCGGCGACGCGCCCGCACCGAGCTTGGCCGCCGCGGCGTTGATGTCCGCGACGTCGACCTCGAAACCCACCGGACCTCCCTCTCCGCCGTCCGAGTGACAGGCCTCGTCGGCAATGTAACAGTTTGCCGCAGGTCGGAAGCCGGGGTGCCGTTTTCCGTTCCCCGGTCAGTGGCCAGAACCGGACACGTGCACGTTGCATCATTCGCGCCCTTCGCGCAGAGAAGCGACGACGTGCGAATGGTTTCCAGGAATTGCGACGAATTGGCATTTGGCCGACTGTCGGGCTTGCTCACTTGCACGCCTGGCGTGGCCGTCCGGTTGCCTCGCCGTCCTGTGCCGTTTCTCGCAGCATCGGTACTGCTCAAGGCTTCTAAGCTCGGCTGATGGACCCCTTCGGCGGTTTCGTCCAGCGGCGGTGGTTGTGGTTCGCCCTCCCGGCGGCGGTGGTGGCCGTCTTCGCCTTTTCTCCGGATGTGGTGGCGGCTTTCGGGCTGGTTCCCGCCGTCGCCGTCCTGGTTGCGGTGGGGTCGGGCGGCGCGATCTGGCGCCTGCGGGTGTCGGCCCGGAATCGCGCTGCCGCGAGCGAGGACGGTTTCGGGGGCTGGCTGCCGCTGCCGACCGACCACGACCACGACCGCCGGATCGACTTCACGGCCGAAACCGGGCGGCTGCGCCGGGTGGCGCGTCGCGCGGCGGCGTTCGTCCTCGTCTGGATGGCGCTGGCCGGGGCCGGGGCCGGGGATCTGGTCCTGCTCGACAAGGTGGCCGACGAGCTCCTCGCCACCGGCGCGCGGACCACCGGCGAGGTGGTTTCCGTGCAGACGTTCACCCGGGGCGGGATGACGTTCGAGGTGCGCTTCGAGTCGCGGACCGCGAAGATCGACCGCGACTCGAAGAACTCCTACACCGTCGGCGAGCGGGTCACCGTGATCTACGACCGGGACGATCCGGATCGCGTGCGCACCCTGGTGGAAGAGAACAAGAGCCAGTTCCTCGTGAACCTCGGCTACGTCCTGCTCGTGGCCGGCTCGCTCGGGACGTTGTTCGCCGTCTTGGCCGCGGTGGGCTGGCGGGGCCGGGCCCGCGCGGTCGCGGCCACCGGGTGGCGGAACGCGACGGTCGACATCGTGCGCGTCTTCGCGCGCAACAGCCGCTCTTTGAGGAGGCCCCCGCCGGAGATCCACGTCCGCTTCCGCGAGGGCACCGGCATCGTGCTGAAGGCGATGTCTTCGACGCACGGGGCCAATGCGCTGGCGGACTTCACCGACCGGCTCGCGTGGGTGGGCGGCTGGGGACGGCACATGGTCGTCCTCTTCCCGAACGGCCCGCGCCGCCCGGGTCCGTACGCGGTTCCGGCTTTCGCGCTGAACCTGCGCACCGAGGGCGGGGGCCGCCGGTGATCGGCGGGCGGCGAACCGGTCAGCCGCGGCGTTCGTCTTCCTGTTCTTCGGCGCGGGCACTAGGTACTCGCTGGCGGCGCAAGCCCCCATGAAGTAGTTCCAGCTCCGCCGGGAGAGTGTTGATCTTCGTGCCGACAGCGGGCCGGTAGATCGTAGGCGGTGGGCAGGACGGCCAGTCGGTCACTTGCAGGCGTCGGTCCGGCTTGGCCCGTACGCGGCCTCCGTCTTCGTGAAGCCTTCGCCGGTGCTCGACGACAGCTGCTGCTTCAACCCCGAGCACGAGAACGAGGTGGAGGACAGGTAGTTTTCCGCCGACTTGACCGCCTGCTCCTTCCAGTCGACGCCCAAGCTGTCCACCGCTTGAGTTGCGACGTCCTTCGGGTATCCGTCGCCGGCCGACGAGGACAGCTGCCGGATCAGGCCGTTGCGCGAGAACGCGGCGAAGCCGAGATAGTTCTGGGCGGAGGTGCGGGCCAGCGCGACCTGCGGAGGGAACTTCTGCTCCGTCGTGGTCGGCGAGGCGACCGATACCGACGCAGGCGGCTCCGCGGCGGTGGCCGCCGCCTCCGTGGTCGCGCTGAACGGGGCGACGCCGCCGGTCGGGATGTCAGCCTTCTTCGGCGCCGCCACGATCGCGGCGATCACCAGCACCGCGAACACGCCGAGTGGAGCCAAGACGACCGTCCGGCCGCGCCGGCGGCGCTTCGGCGGCTGCGGCTGGAGGTATACGGGCATGGCCATGTGGATCTTCCTTCACGCAAAGACGGTGTTCGACGAGGAGTCGCGAAGAAGATGCAGGCCGTCGGCACGGGTCACGCTCTCGAGTACCTCGCCGCCGAGGCGGTTCTCGAGGCCGTGCCGCACGGCGAGCGGCTGCTGTGGAGCAACACGGGGACCGAGGCGGTGCAGGTCGCGCTGCGCCTCGCCCGGGCCGCGACCGGGCGGCGCCGCGTCCTCGAGTTTCGCCAAGAGCTACCACGGCTGGCACGACAGCGTGCACGCCGGCATGTCCGAAGAGGACGGCGATCGGCCCGCGTCACCGGGCGGCCGAGGGCAGTCGCCGAGCGTGCTGGACGACCTGGTCATCGCGCGCTTCAACGACGTGCCGATGGTCGAGCGCCTCCTGGGCGAGGCTGTCGAACGCGACCTCGCGGCGCTGCTCGTCGACCCGGTGATGAGCAACGCCGTGTCCAGGCGCCCGAGCCGGAGTTCCTGTCCGCGGTGCGCAACATGTGTGACCGCCACGGTGCTGTCCTCGTCTTCGACGAGGTGATCGCCGGATTCCGGATCGCGCGCGGCGGCGCGGCCGAGAAGTACGGCGTGCGCCCCGATCTGTCCGTCTTCGGAAAGGCGATGGCCGGAGGCTTCACCCAGAGTGCCGTCGTCGCCGGGCGGATCTGGTTGATCAGGTGACAGCCGGCGTCGTCCACGCCGGAACCTTCGACGCCAACCCGATCGCGCTCGCCGCCGTCGACGCCACCATGCACGCCCTGGCCGACCCGGCGGTCCACGAGGCGCTCGAGGAGACCTCGTCCGAGTTCGAAACCCTCGTCGGCGGTGTTCTCCGTTCGGTTCCGGGGTGCGGCAGCTTCAACCGAGTCGGTTCGCTCCTCCGGTACGTCTCCGCGGACGGGGCGACCGGACTCCGGGGCACCGGCGGGCTCTGGACGGTGATCCTGGAAGGGATGCTGCGGCAGGGCTTCCTGTTCATGCCCTCCGGCAAGGTCTTCCTCAGCACAGCGCACACCACCGCGGACATCGAGGCGACGGCCGGGGCGCTCGGGCAAGTACTGCTCGACCACCACCGGGTGTGCTGACGTGAGTGCCACGTCGCCCGACGCGCGACCCGGCCAGTGCGATTCAGCTGCCGGTGGCGTCGGACAGCGTCGGGTAGACCGCCAGCACCTCGTCCAACGCGGTGAGGGAGAGACTTCGCAAGCTCGGGCCGGTCGCGACCACCCGCAGCAGGGTGTGCTCCCCGGCGGCGTGCTGGGCGACGAGCAGGACGTGCAGGCCGGCGGAGGCCAGGAAGTCCACCGCGGTCAGGTCGATGACCACCCTGGCCGGCCTTCGGGCCATGACCTCGGTGACGGCTTCGGACAATCGTGCCGCGGTGCGGATGTCCACGGTCCCCTCGACGGTCAGTACCTGCGCTCCCTCGATCGCGCGGACCGACACGACCAGGTCCTCGCGCGGGCCGGCCAGGGGTTCGTCGGGATCAGGACCGAGAAGGGGCACACCGGTCATTCTGCGCGCACACCGGTGGACGCAGAAGGCCCGGAGCTTCAGCTGCCGTGGGAGACCGCGAGGGTCGCCCAGACGACTTTCCCGCCTGACCAGCGGCGGCTGCTGCCCCACGTCTCCGCGGCGTCGGCGACGATGCGCAGGCCGATACCGGGGTCGCGCAGGTGGGTTCGCTCGAGGAAGGTCGCGGGTCGGGGATTCTCGTCGGTGACGGCGATGGTGAACCGGTCCTGGTGGAGGTCGAGGCGCAGCTCGGGCGACGACGCGGTGTGCCGGAGCGCGTTGCCGAGGAGCTCGTTCACGATCAGGACCGCGTCGTAGAACAGCTCCGGCACGCCCCAGTTCGTCGTCTGGTCGCGAAGGAACGCGCCGGCCAGCCTCGTCGCGTCCCCGGTGCGAGGGAATTTCCGGTGGGCCCACCGGCGAGCGGGGACCTTCTGGTGGCTTTCCGCGACGTCGACGTCGACGTGGACCGCGACGAACCGGTCGAGGCCTTGGCGGCGGAAGGCCCGCAGGTGGGTCCCCTGTCGCGTGACCAGGGTCAGCGGAATGCCGGGCCAGTTCGCCATCCGGCGGGCAACCAGCGGAAACACGGCGATGGGGGACAATTCGCCGATGGTCAGCCCGTCGATGTCGGCGATCAGCGCGGGCGGTCCGTCAGCGGCCACTTCCAGCAGGCCGTCACGCAGGAAGCCGTACCCGGAGAGGTCGAGCTCCCCGCTGGCGGTCACCACAGCGCTCGCCAGCCGGGGTGAGAAGGCCAGGGTGATACCGCCGGCGATCACGATGAGGGTTCAACGTTCTTCGCCGACGCCACGGGACTCGGCGGCATCGCGGTGTCGAGGTCGGCGCGGCATCAGGACGGCCCAGACGACCTTGCCGCCGGCCCAGGACCGGCTGCACCCCCAGACACGCGTGTTCTCGGCAACCAGCCGGAGTCCGAGACCGTGCTCCCTGGGGCGCTCGAGCAGTACGGCCTCGTGCGGGTCGTCGTCGGCCACCGAGATGACGAAGGTGTCCCGGCGCAGCTCCAGCCGCAGCCGGGGGTGCGACGTGGTGTGCCGGACCGTGTTTTCCACCAGCTCGGTCGCGACCAGGCGCGCGTCGTCCACGTGCTCCTGCACCTTCCACTGCTCGCAGACACGGCCGACGAACGCCCGTGCGACCGAAGATGCCTGTGGCGACGCAGCCAGCAGCTGGAGGGCCCGTCGGCGGGGTGGTCGGTCGCGTGCCCGCTCGGCCGCGGGGACGTCGGCGTGGATCGGGACGAACCGGTCCGCTGCCTGCTTCGCCAGCCGCGCCACGTGGTCCGGGTGGTCGGTCACCACCGCGAACGGGATCCCCGGCCAAGCGTCGATCCGCGCCGCGATCGCGGTGAACACCGTCATCAAGGTGGTGTCGCCGATGTCGAGGCCCCGGATGTCGGCGATGACGCTCACCGGCGCGTCCGTGGCCACCTTGAGCACGCCGTCACGCAGCTGCGCGTAGTTGGCCGAAGTCAGACTGCCGGTCACGGTCGCCACAGTCGACTCCGCCCGGTAGTCCGGCACCAGGTGCAGGCCGTTTTCACTGATCATGAACTCGCCTCGATCTCGGGAGGCGGCACGGGGCAGCTGCCGACCGGGGTGCCGCAGAGGGAGGGTTCGGCGGCTTCCAGCCCGAGTGCGGCGAGCAGGGACGCGCGGTCACCGGCGTCGCTCGCGAACGATGCCACCACCCGGGCTCCGCGATGGCGCTGCTCGCGGGAAAGTCCGGTGGTGCTGGTCTCCTCGGGCGATGCCGCGGCGTGCCTCATCGACTTGAGAGCTGCCGTACGCCCGCCGGTTGCCCGTGCATCACGACGATCATCGGATCCTCCGCCGGTAGCTGACCTCTCTTGGTCGTACCGCCGGGGTCCGGAGCGGGACGCATATCGACAGCCGGCACGGAGGCCGGCGCGGTCGATTCACAGAGTGTAGCCCAGAAGGCACGGGGTGATCGGAGTAGAACCAGTTCGTTCGCCTCGCTCGTTCGCCGCTGCTCGACCTCAGCCCACAGTTCTGCCGGTGCTGGAAGGCCGTCGGGAAATCTCAACCACCGGATCGAGTACCACCTATTTCCGGATTTGCCTTCGCGCCGTGCTTCGACTGGTTTTGCCCCGGCACGTGGCGACCACGCGCGGTAGGGTTCCGGGGAACGCACCCGCGGTGGCGGAGCTGATCCGGACCCTGTCTTTTCCGAGTCGGTGTGGTGTGAGAACACCGACTCGGAGGAGAACCAATGCGGCGGCGGGTGTCCCGTGGCTGAGATCGACGTCCTGCGGGCGAGCGTGCCGGCCGCGCTCGCCGGCGGTCAGTCCGGCAGCGGGTCGACATGGTCGGCCAGGTGTGCCGCGCGTGCGTCCGGTTGCTCCCCGTGGACGGCGCCGCGGTGTCGGTGATGGCCGACGCCGGTCAACGGGAGGTCGTCTACACCAGCGACGCGGTGAGTGCGGCGTTGGCCGAACTGCAGTTCGCCCTCGGGGAAGGGCCGTGTTTCGAGGCCTACACCCACGGCGGCCCGGTTCTGGTCGCCGATCTCGCCGCCGGGCTGCCCGCCGCGTGGCCGGTGTTCGCCGCGCAGGCCGCCGACTTCCCGGTGGCGGCGTTGTTCACCTTCCCACTGCAGATCGGGGTCGTGCGAGTGGCAACCTTGGACACCTACCGGGCGACCCCGGGCTCGCTGGCCGGCGACGAGCTCGCGACCGCCCTGCAGGTCGCGGACCTCGCCGCGCTGGCCCTGTCCGGGCTGCTCGGCGGGGACCGGTGGCTCGACGGCGACGGGCGGTGGATGGAGGGAGCCGGGATGCGGCACCGGGAGGTGCACCAGGCCACCGGCATGCTGATCGCGCAGCTGGACCTGTCGGCCGCGGAGGCGCTGGCCCGGATGCGCGCGTATGCGTTCGGGCACAGCCGCGCGCTGCGCGACGTCGCCGCCGACATCGTCGCCGGGCGGCTCGAAGTGGACCGGGAGCCCTGGTGAGGACCACGATGAAGACACACGACGAACACTCAGGAGGTGGTGGGCATGGCCGACCGTGAACGACAGGTGACCCGGACGTTCGTCGCGCTGGCCGACACCCTCGTCGACGACTACGACGTCGCCGACCTGCTGCACACGCTGGTGCGGCGCTGCGTGGAGCTACTCGACGTCGCCGCGGCCGGCCTCACGCTGGTCGACGAGCGCGGGAGCCTGCAAGTGCTCGCTTCCTCCACCGAGCAGGCCCGGCTGCTGGAGCTCTTCCAGCTCAGCATCGACGAGGGCCCGTGCGTGGAATGCTTCGCGACCCGGGCGCCGGTCCTGGTCGCCGACGTCGCCGCGGAGGCGACGCGGTGGCCGCGGTTCGCGGCGGAGGCGTCCCGGCAGGGGTTCGCGTCGGTGCACGCGCTGCCGATGCGGCTGCGCAAGCAGGCCGTGGGCGCGCTGAACCTGTTCGGCACCCGGCCGGGTGAGCTCGCGACCGACGATGTCGACCTGGCGCAGGGGCTGGCCGACACGGCGACCATCGGCATCCTCCAGGAGCGGGCGATCCGGCGCGGGGAGACGATGTCCGAGCAACTGCAGACCGCCTTGAACAGCCGCGTGACCATCGAGCAGGCGAAGGGCGTCCTCGCCGTGACCGGCCGGCTCAGCATGGACGACGCCTTCACCGCGTTGCGTGGCTACGCCCGCAGTCACAACCTCCTGCTCGGCGATGTCGCCCGAGGGCTCGCGGAGCGGAAGCTCGACCCCGCACTCGTGCTGACCCGCCACGTCCGAAAGACCTGACCGGGATCATCGCCGGGTCGTGAGGTAGGGCGCTGGGTCGGCGTTCGATCTCGTCGAGGTAGTCCTCGGCGCTTCAGCCGACCTCACGGCACGGGCAACCACTCGGCGGCCGAACCATCCGGTCAGCGCTGCCGGTCCGGGAGACCGGCGCGTACGGTGGGTTACCCGCCCTGGACCCCGGCGAGTGCCCGTCAACCGCCGACCGAACCGGGGTGCGCCGTGGAATCACCGTTGGACGATCTGGACGACGAGTACCCGGTGGGCTGGGTTCTCACCTACCGGCGCCGACGGACGCCCGGTGCGCCGTTCGGCGGATTCGCGGCCGGGGTGGTCCTAGGACCGCCGGTGCGGGACGCGTGCACCGGCCTCGAATCCATCCCGCTCGCCTCGCTCGGCGACGGCCCGACGGTCTGGGTGGCGGACCGGGACGTGATCGGCATCCAGCCCCGCCGGGTCCCGGACAGCGGGGCGGCCGCACCCCGCTGAGGTATGTCCACTCAGGACACCTCGGGTTCCGGATCGGTGGTGCGGGTAGTCCGGTGAGCGGTGCTGGAAGGACCGGATCGCCGGGTTCCGGATCGTGCCGTCCCGGATTTCCCCGGCGCGGACCGTCTCGTTTCGTCCCATGTGGACGGTCCGGAAAGGACCATCCGCGGGTGGGGCAGCAAGGTCTCGCTGATCTGGTGAACTCCTCCCAGCCGCCCGGCGGCGGGGGGCGCAAGGACCGCGTGTCACCGCCACGCTGTCAGGCAACGGCGCCGCGGCAAGTGAAGCGACTCACGATCGCAGTGATGTCACGCCGCGACATCATGGTGTAGAGTTCCGGATGACCAGTCGATCCGGGATGCGGAGACCGTCGCCACGACGCTCGTCGAGGCTCCCGGAACGCCGAAGCCTCCCAGAATTTGGAGCGATGACCATGATCCTCGAAATCGCCGAGATGAGCGTGAAGTCGGGCAGCGAGAAGGAATTCGCGGAAGCGCACGCCGCGGCCAGCGAGGCGTACGGAGCAGCCGAGGGAATGCTCTCGGCACGCCTCACCCAGGGGGTCGAGACCCCGACGAAGTTCGTGCTTCTCGTGGAATGGACCGATATCGAGGCACACGAGCGTTACCGCGACACCGAGCAGTACGGTCATTGGCGCGCGGCGATCAGCCCGTACGTCGCTGGGCCCGCTGCCGTCCAGCACACCCGCGTCGTCGCCTGACCCGAGCGGACCGGCCGGTCCGTGGGAACGATCATTCGTGATGGGCCGGTTCCCGTGGATCGCCCACCGGCGTCGTCCGGCGCCGGTGGGGTCGAGGCCATGGCCGGATCGATCAGCGGTGCTGTGTGGCCGGCCAGGGCACGATGGCGGAGAGCAGGGACATGACGGTTTCGGTGATGGTCGTCAGGTCGGTGTTGTCGTTGCTTTCCAGCCACTTCCGGTAGGCCGTGCGAAAGATCTGGCTTCCCGTCCCGGCCGCGAGTTCTGCGATGTCCGGGTCGATTCCGCGCTCGCAGAGTACCCGGCGGAACCCGTCGGCCATCTGGTGTTGCTTGATCAGGTCGCGTTCCAGCAGCCGGGGGTTCGCTGCGATCATCTGGGCCCGCCGGTGCTGGATGTCTCGTGATCCGAGTTTTTCCCAGTCGTAACCGGCCAAGGTCCGGGTCACTGCCTCGAGCGGATTCGTGAGGTCGGGCATCTGCCGGAGCTCCTGGACGAGCGCCTCGTCGAGGACGTGCGCGTCAGCGAAGAGAATTTCTTCCTTGTCCGGGAAGTACCGGAAGAAGGTCCGGGCGGTGACGCGGGCGCGTTTCGCGATCTGGACCGCGGTGGTTTCCTCGAAACCTTGCTCTTCGAACAGCTCCATGGCGGCCTGTTTCATCCGCTCTCCGCTGCCTTCTTCCCACCGGGGCATGGCGCCAGGATACCTGTCTGTCTCGTCGGGGCAGTGCGTGAGCCGCTGACAGTGACAATGGGGGTGACGGGGTCGCCCGTCCGAGTTGACCCTTCGGCTGACCGACCTTCGGTGTCCTTGCTGAGATCTGTCGCTCGGCGCGGGTGACCCCGTCGTGCACGTCACCTGCGTGAGCGGCGTGACCTCATAGGAGCCTGGCCAGAGGCCCCGTCACTGTCTTGTCCGCCCGCTGGTGGGTGCCGTGCCACCACCGGATGAGGGAGATGGCATGTCCACGATGACAAATCCCGGCGCTCACGTCACGGTCGGCGTCGACACCCACCTCGAGACCCATGTTGCGGTGGCCCTCGACCAGGTCGGGCGGGTGCTCGCGCAGCAGTCCTTCCCCGCCGATCCGCCCGGGTATCGATCACTGCTGCGCTGGAGCCGCGCACTGGGCCATGTCCACGCCTTCGGCATCGAAGGCACCGGCTGCTACGGCGCCGGGCTGGCCCGCGCAGCCCGGCAGGCCGGGCACCGGGTGATCGAGGTCGACCGCCCGGACCGGCGGAGCCGGCGAGCCCGCGGCAAGTCCGACCCGGTCGATGCCGAAGCAGCAGCACGCGCCGTGCTGGCCGGCACCGCGACCGGAGTCCCGAAGAACCGAGACGGCGACGTCGAGTCCATCCGCGCGCTCCGGGTCGCGCGACGAGGAGCAGTACGGATCCGGATCCAGGTCGCCAACCAACTGCACGCCCTGGTGATCAGCGCCCCCGAGCCGTTACGCGAGAACCTGCGTCGGCTCTCCACCCGTGACCTGGTCACCGCCGCCGCCGCGCTGCGCCCCGGCCCCGCCCTCGATCCGACCGCGGCCACGAAACACGCCGTGAAAATCCTTGCCCGACGCCACCAGGACGTCGACCACGACATCGCCGTCCTGGACGACCTGCTCCGGCAGCTCGTGCCGCGGGCCTGTCCAGGACTTCTCGAACTGTTCGGCGTCGGAACCGACACCGCCGGCGCGTTGCTGGTGACCGCAGGCGACAACCCCGACCGGCTCCACAGCGATCCCGCCTTCGCCAACCTCTGCGGGGTGGCACCGCTTCCCGCCAACAGCGGCAAGACCACCGGTCGCCACCGACTCAACCGCGGCGGCGACCGGCAGGCGAACGCAGCTCTTTACCGCATCGTCCTCTGCCGATTGCGTTACGACCCGGTCACCCGCGACTACGTCGAACGACGCACCACGGAAGGACTGACCAAACCCGAAATCATCCGCTGCCTCAAACGCTACGTCGCTCGCGAAAGTCCGACACGCCCTCCTGGCTTGACGATCCATAGGAGCATCTCAGCGGAGGTGCTGGGACAGGAACAGTGCCGCGCGGTCGATGGCCTGGCCGGCTTCGTCGAGGATGCCGGCGAAGGATTGGAAGACGTGGGGAACCTCGGCGGTGACGTCGAGGACGGCGTCCACGCCGGCGTCGATCGCTCGGGCCGCCAGGCGTGCCGAGTCGTCGAGGAGGACTTCGTTGGTGCCGGCTTGCAGCAGCATCGCCGGGAAGCCGGTGAGGTCCGCGGACAGAGCGGGGCTCAGGTGCGGGTGCCGCGGATCCTGGCCGGCGCAGTACATGCCGGCCAGTGGTCCGAGCATCTCCCGGGTGAAGATCGGGTCGGTTTCCCCCTTGGTGTCCATGCTCTCGCCGCTGAGGGTCAGGTCGAAGCAGCCGGAGAAGGCGACGACCGCGGCGGGGGCGGGCAGGCCGGATTCCCGTGCCCGCAGCGCGGTCGTGACGGCCAGTGAGCCGCCGGCCGAGTCGCCGACCAGCGCGATGCGTGCGGGGTCTTCGCCGTTCTTCAGCAGGGCGTGGTAGGCGTTCGCGCCGTCGTCGACCGCCGCCGGGTACGGGTTCTCCGGAGCCAGCCGATAGTCCACGGACAGGGCCCGTGCCCCCGTACGGCTCACGAGGGCGCTGGTCAGCGGCAGCGCCGTCTCCGGCGAGCCGAGGCTCCAGGCGCCGCCGTGGAAGTACAGGATCGTTCCCGGGCGGGCGCGTTCGGTGGGCTCGACGAGGAGGGCGCGGCGGTCGCCGAGCGTCGTCTCGGAGGTGCGGATCCCGTCCGAAACGGCCATCTGGGCTTGCGTCGCGGCGTAGCCGGCGCGCATCTCTTCCAGGTTCCGCGGTGCGGGCCGGGGCTGTCGCAGGATCGCGTCGACCTGCGCACGTTGTGCCTTGCTCATGTGCTGACCTGCCTTTTCGCGTCGAGGTGGCGGATGTCACGCCGCGACATCAAACTAGCACGATGTCACGTCGCGACATCAAGTGCTACGGTGATGTCACGCCGAGACAACGCGAGGAGAGGGACCGCCATGAACGGCACCACGGGCAGTGGCCGGAGGGTTTCCACCGAATTCGATCCCGCGCGGCTGCGGCGGAAGTACCGCCAGGAGCGGGAGAAGCGGCTGCGGCCGGACGGCACCAAGCAGTACCTGGACGTCAGCGGGGACTACGAGAAGTTCGCGGCCGATCCGTATCTGGAGTCGAGCCCCGGAGGTCAGCCTCGTGAAGCTCGGTTCGCCGAGGTGGAAGCCCTTGTTCTCGGCGGGGGCTGGGCCGGCCTGACGATGGCGGCGCGGCTGGACGAGGCCGGGGTGCGTGACTTCTTGATCGTGGACCAGGCCGGTGACTTCGGTGGCGTCTGGTACTGGAACCGGTATCCGGGTGTGCGCTGCGACATGGAGTCCTACGTCTACATGCCGTTGCTCGAAGAGATCGGGACGGTGCCGAGCGAGAAGTACGCCGGTGGCCCGGAGATGCTCGAGCACGCGCGGGCGATCGGACGTCACTACGACCTCTACTCGCGGGCCTTGCTCGGGACGACGTTCACCCAGGTCGTCTGGAACGAGCAGCTGTCCCGGTGGGTGGTCTCCACCGATCGGGGGGATGTGCTGCACGCGCGGTTCGTGATGGTCGGGACGGGCCCGTTGAACCGGCCCAAGCTGCCGGGCATCAAGGGGATCGAGAGCTTCCGGGGGAAGGCCTTCCACTCCAGCCGGTGGGACTACCGGGTCACCGGCGGCGACTGGAACGGCGGCCTGGACAAGCTGGCGGACCAGCGGGTCGCGCTGATCGGCACCGGCGCGAGCAGCGTCCAGATCCTGCCGCGCCTGGCCCCGAGCGCGAAGCAGGTGTACGTCTTCCAGCGCACCCCGGCGATCGTCAACGCCCGCGACAACCGGCCGACCGATCCGGACTGGTACCGCGATCTGGAGCCCGGTTGGCAGCGCAAGCGCATGGACAACTTCGTCGAGCTCATGTCGGGCCGGCCCGTGGCGGACCTGGTCGACGACGAGGCCACCCGGATGGCCCGGCGGGTCGCGGTGGCGGCGGCCTCCGGCGGCCCGGGCGGAGCGCCGGACTTCGCCGCGATGCAGGCCGTCGACTTCGAAAAGATGGAGGAGATCCGGGCGCGGGTGACCGAGATCGTCCGTGATCCGGGTACGGCGACATCGCTGCAGCCCTGGTACGACTATTTCTGCAAGCGCCCGCTGTTCAGCGACGACTACTACCCGGCCTTCAACAACGACAACGTCACCCTGGTCGACACCGACGGCCGCGGGGTGGACCACATCACCGAACACGGAGTCGTGGTCGACGGCGTCGAGTACCAGGTCGATCTGATCATCTATTCCACGGGGTTCGACTCCGGCGCCTACACCTACGAAGCGGGCGGGTACCAGCTGATCGGGCGGGACGGGGTGTCACTGGCCGAGCACTGGCGGCACGGGATGCGCAGCCTGCACGGCATGATGACCAGCCGCTTCCCGAACTTCTTCCTCCTCGGCGGCATCGAGCAGGCCGCCATCTCGATCAACTTCCCGCACGTCACCTCCCGCCAGGCCGAGCACGTCGCGGCGCTGACGGCCCGTTTCCTGCGGGCCGGCGTCGCCGTCGCCGAGGTCACGGCCGAGGCCGAGCAGCGCTGGGCCGACGAGCTGGCCCGGGTGCACGTCGACCGCACGCGGTACGACGCGGAATGCACCCCGAGCTATTACAACAACGAGGGCAGGCTCGACGACCCGAAACCGACCGTGCTGGGCGGCCAGTACGGCCCTGGGCCCCTCGGTTACCTCGCAGTGGTGCGGGAGTGGGCCGCCACGGGCGTGGATCGCGACGTCACCATCACCAAGGCCGCGCTGTGAAGCGCCTCCAATATCACCGGTACGGCGGCCCGGAAGTCCTGCGGCTGGAGGACTTCGAGCCGGCCCGGCCGGGTCGCGGCGAAATTCTGGTGCGGGTGAAGGCCGCGGCCGCCAACGCGATGGACTGGAAGATGCGCAACGGCGAGATGCGCCTCATGACCGGCCGCAGCTTCCCGCGAGGGATCGGCAACGACTTCTCCGGTGTCGTGGCGGCCGTCGGTGCGGGCGTGACCCGGGTGCGGGTCGGCGACGCGGTGCTCGGCGGGACGAGCCTGAAGGGGGCGGGCGCGTTCGCCGAGATGGTCATCGCCGACGAGAAGGCGGTGGTCCGCAAGCCGGCCGAGCTCTCCTTCGAACAGGCCGCGGCCCTCCCGGTCGTCGGGATCACCGCGTTCCAGGCGGTCCTCGGCCGGGGCAAGCTGCGAGCCGGGCAGGCGGTCTTCGTCAACGGCTGCCTCGGCGGCGTGGGCCGGGCGGCGGCCCAGATCGCGTTGATGTCCGGCGCGTCGGTGGGAGGCAGCTGCCGGGCCACCGCCGTGGACGAGGCGCGCGAACTCGGCATCACCCCGGTCGTCGAGTTCGGTTTCGACCCGGCGCGGCTCGAAGGACGATTCGACCTGGTCCTCGACACCCCCGGCACGCTCTCGGCCACAGCCGCGCGGACGCTGCTGAAGCCCGGTGGCCGCATCCTCGACATCGTCCCCACGCCGTCGAAGCTCGTGAGGAGTGCCCTGCCGGGACCGTATCGCCTGATGATGGGCCGGCCCAGCCCCGAGGACCTCGACGAGGTGGCACATCTGGCCGCGCGGGGACAGCTGCGGATTCCGATCGCCCGGACCGTGTCGCTCGCCGCCGCGATCCCGGCGCTCAGCGAACTCGAACGCCACGGCACTCCCAAGGGCGGCAAGCTGATCATCACCGCCGCCGACGTCGACGAGCCGCGCCCGCGCGCCGACGGAGGTCCGCAGTGAACCTCGCCGGCACCCTCGTGCGCAGCGCGGACGCATTCCCCGGAGACCCCGCGGTCCGCCTGCACGACACCGTCCTCACCTACGCCGACCTCGACCGCCGCAGCGCCGCCGTCGCCGCCATGCTCGACGCCCGCGGGGTGCGGCCGGGCGACCGGATCGCCGTGATGCTGCCCAATGTGCCCGAGTTCGCCGTCGTGTACTACGCGATCCTGCGCGCCGGCGCCGTCGTCGTACCGATGAATCCGCTGTTGAAGGAACGAGAGGTCACCTACTACCTCGGCGACTCGCAGGCGCGGATGATCTTCGCGGGGGAGGGGTGCGCCGGCGCGGCCCTGGCCGGCATCGACCGCGCAGTCGTCGAGGACGGCTTCGGCACCGCCCTGCCGGTGCCTGCGGAGCGCGGCGTCCGCGACCGGAAGCCGTCCGACACCGCGGTCATCCTCTACACCTCCGGCACCACCGGCCGGCCCAAGGGCGCGGAGCTGACCCACGCCAACCTGGCCACCAACGCCGAGGCCGCGGCCGGCGACCTGTTCCGGCTCGGGCCGGACGACGTCGTCTTCGGCGGGCTCCCGCTGTTCCATTCTTTCGGCCAGACCTGCGGCCTCAACGCCGCGGTGGGCGCCGGCGCCTGCTTGACCCTCGTCCCGCGGTTCACCCCCGATTCGGTGCTCGGCGTGCTCGCCCAGCACCGGGTGACGGTCTTCGAAGGCGTGCCGGCCATGTACGTGGCCCTGCTCGCCGCCGCCGACGCCGCGGCCGGCACGCCCCGCTTCGACGCGCTGCGGGTCTGCGTCTCCGGCGGGGCCGCGCTGCCGGTGGAGGTGCTGCACGCGTTCGAGAAGAAGTTCGAGTGCACGATCCTGGAGGGTTACGGCCTGTCCGAAACCTCCCCGGTCGCCGCGTTCAACCACCCCGATCGCCGACGCAAGCCCGGCTCCATCGGCACCCCGATCCGCGGCGTGCGGATCCGCGTGGTCGACGACACCGGCGCCGACGTGCCGGACGGCGAAGTCGGCGAGATCGCCATCCGCGGCCACAACGTGATGAAGCGTTACTGGCGCCGTCCGGACGCGACCGCCGAGGCGATCCCGGACGGCTGGTTCCGCACCGGCGACCTGGCCCGGAGGGACGACGAGGGATACCTGTTCATCGTCGATCGCAAGAAGGAGCTCATCATCCGCGGCGGGTACAACGTCTATCCGCGCGAGATCGAGGAGGTCCTCTACGAGCATCCCGCCGTGCTCGAGGCCGCGGTGGTCGGCATCGCCGACCCCGCGCTCGGCGAGGAGGTCGGCGCGGCCGTCGTGCTCCGGCCGGGAGCCACCGCCACGGCCGAGATCCTGCAGGCCTACGTCAAGAGCCAGGTCGCGCCGTACAAGTACCCCCGCCGCATCTGGCTCCTCGCCGCGCTGCCGAAGGGCCCGACCGGCAAGATCCTCAAGCGCGAGATCAGCCCACCGCCGCTCGGGCAAGTCGAGTAGCCGGGGAAGATCTCCCCTGCCCGGGGCTCCGCAAGCGCACACGGCGGGGCGAGGGTCGTCCGCAACCCCGTTGCGGAAGATCAGCCGGCCGAGGACCCGGCATCGCGGAACTGTGCGACCAGCAGCTCGACGCGGTCGGCGTCATACCCCGGGCGCAGCCGGCCGTTGCGCCCGAGCATGACCAGTCCGTGCAGTGCCGCCCAGAGGGCCTCGGTGAGGGTGTCGACGTCGCGCTCGGCGACGGCGGCGACGGCATCGCGCAGCTCGCCGAAGGCTTCGGCCAGCGGCGCGGGGGTGCTCTCCCCGCTGAAGCGCAGCCGGGTGGCCCGGGTGAACATCGCGTCGTAGAGGGCGGGGTTCTTCATGGCGAAGCCGTGGAACGCGGTGGCGACCCGGCCGACGTCGTCGCCGGGCGCGGCGCCGCCGTGGCGGGCCTCGTGCAGCTCCTCGGCGAGTTCGCCGAAGCCCTCCAGCGCGACGGCTTCGACGATGTCTCCCATCGATCCGAAATGCTTGTACAGCACCGGCTGGCTGCACTCGATCTCGGTCGACAACCTGCGGGTGGTGACCGCATCCCAGCCCTCACCCTCCGCCAGGGTGCGCGCCGTCGCCGTGATGAGGCGGCGACGGGCGGGGTGTTCGCGCCCGCGGCGGTCTTGGGTGGCCATGCCTGACTGTAGCACCGCTAGCTTTCCTAGCAGTGCTATTGACGCGGTCGGCCCGAGGGGTTAGCGTTGCTAGAACTAGCAGTGCTAACCACTACGAGGAGAGCGACATGACCGCACCTGGACGCCGGCTCGCCGAGCTGTTCGCCGAGATGACCAACACCCACGACCCGGACCTGGTGGACCGGTTCATCGCCGAGGACTACGTCAACCACAACGACTTCGTCGCCGGCGGCCGCGAGGCCAACCGCCAGTTCTGGACGGCGTTCTTCACCGGACTGCCCGACGTGGCCGTCACGATGGAGGACCTGATCGTCTCCGGTGACCGCGTCGTGGGCCGCTTCACCTACCGCGGCACCCACACCGGGGACCTGCTGGGCATCCCGGCCAGCGGCGCATCCGTCGAAATGCGCAGTATCGACATCTGGCGCGTGCAGGACGGCATGTTCGTCGAACACTGGGACCAGCTGAACCTGATGCAAATGTTCCAGCAGATCGGCGCCCTGCCGCCGCTCGGCGCCGCCGGAGCCCAGGCATGACACTGCTCTCGCACCTCGCCGCGCTCTTGGCGATCTTGAGCACGGGGATCGTCTACGGCACCGACGCTTTCTGCGCGCTCGTCCAACGATCCGCACTCGCGCACGTCGACGACACCACCCTCACCGCGATCATGGGCAACGTGCACCGGTTCGGCGACCGGCGGATGCCCGTTCCCGGAATCCTCGGCGTCATCGCGGCCGCCGTCGCATCCGTGCTCGCCGCGGTGGCCGGCCACCCGGCCGCGGCGGTGACCGCGGGAGCGGCTTTCCTGCTGCTGGTGGTCTGGGTGCTGCTGTACCTGCGCATCAGCGCACCCATCAACCGGCGGCTCACCGCGGCCGCCGACGCCCACGAAACTCCCGCCGACGTCCGCACCTGGCAACGAAACTGGGACCGCATCATCGTCCCCAGGGCCGTCCTGCAGGGCCTGGCCGTCCTCGCCCTGGGCGTAAGCCTCATCAGCTGACACCGGACCGAAAGGAATCCGACGATCGTGTACCAGCTCAGGTTTTACACCCTCCGCACGGCCGAAGCGCTCCAGGACTACGCGACCGTGCACTGGCCGCGACACATCCCGAGCCTGCGCGCGTTCGGCGTCACCACGCACGGGATCTGGACCGACCACGACGCCGATACGCACCGCCTGGTCGCCCTGATCGCGTACCCCGACGGCGCCGATCCCGGCGAAGTCACCGCCGCGTACATGGCCAGCCCCGAGTTCGCGGCCGACATGCGGGGCTTCGACATCGGCAACATCGTCGACGTCGAGGAAGTGCTGCTCGACCCCGCCGCTCTGTCGCCGCTGTCCTGACCACCCCGAACCGAAGAAGGTGCACGATGAGTAGCTCCCCTCGGGTTGCCTGCCCGCCGTTCCACGTCCAGACCGCCGCTCGGGGGCTGAAGAACGGGTATCCGTACTTCGACCACCACGATGCCGTTTCCCTGCTCTGGGCGAACAAATGGCGCCCCAACGCCGCCGCCGGCATCTATCCCTTCTTCGACGGGAACGTCGAAGACTTCGACCCGATCTTCGCCGAGCTGGTCCGCGTCTCGGGCGACGACACCGCCATCCTGTCGCGACCGGACGAGTACGGGGCACCGTTCCTTCCCGTGGCCGAAGATCTGGTCGCCCAGGCCGAGAAGCACCTGTCCGCCGGACGTCAGGAACAGGCTCGCGAGCTCTTCCTGCGCGCCGCTGCCGTCTGCCGGATCTCCCGCTTCCCGATCATTCGCTCGGCGCACGGTGAGAAGGCGTGGTCACTGGGCAAGGCCGCGTACGAGAAAGGCGGCCGGCTTCTCGATCCGCCCGTCATCCCGGTGAGCATCCCCTTCGCCCATGCGGACCCCACTGCGGGGGACGCGACCACGGACATCCGCGCCTACCTGCGCGTTCCGCAGGGGCCCCCGCCTCCTGGTGGCCGGCCGGTCCTGCTGTTCATCTGCGGACTGGACGCCTACAAGACGGACAACACGCCACGCACCCAGGCCCACGTCGAGCGAGGCTTCGTGACGGTGTCGTTCGAGATTCCGGGAACCGGCGACTGCCCCGCCGCCGCTCATGACCCGCAGTCGACGGACCGCCTCATGAGCAGCGTCCTCGACTGGGTCGACGCCAACGCCGGCACCTACGCCACGGACACCGGCAAGATCTGCGCGCGAGGCATCAGCACGGGCGGCTACAACGCCTTCCGGCTCGCCCACACCCACGCGGAGCGAATGCTCGCAGTGGTCAGTCAGGGCGGGGGAGCGCACTACCTGTACCACCCGGACTGGATCGATCACCAAGACCAGATGGAATACCCCTTCGCGCTGGTCGAGGCTCTGGCCTGGAAACACGGGTTCCGTGGGGAGAACGCGGTCGCGGACTACCGGGCGCGAGGATCGAAGTTCAGCCTGCTGGACAGCGGGATCCTGGACCGGCCGTCCAGCCTCCTGCTCTGCCTCAACGGCATGGAGGACTCGATCTTCCCGATCGAGGACGGCGTCCTGGTGGCTCTGTCCGGGGGGCGCAAGGAGATCCACGCGCGCAGCGGGCTGCGCCACATGGGCAATCCCGGCGGCGAGGAGATCGTTTACGACTGGCTCGACCGGCAGGTGGCGAACCACGCGTAGCGCCGGGCGTCAGCCGGCCCGATCGGTCAGGATCGCGCCCATCACGAGGTCGAAGAGCCGCTTGGCGCGCGCTTCGTGCCCGGGTTGGTCGCCGAGCCAGGCGAACGCCGAAACCAGGGCGAAGAGATCTTCACCATCGATATCGGGCCGCGCCACGTCCGCGGCCTGGGCGCTGCCGAGGATCCGGGCACCAGCCGCACGCAGGGCGACGCAGGAAGCGTGAAGCGCGGATTCGGGCTCCTCGATCGCCTTCACCATCGACGTCACCACCCCGTGGTTGTCCGTGGTGAAACCGACGAACTCACGCACCCACGTCATCAGCGCCTCTCGAGGCGAGCCGGCGGCCTCGACCTCGGCCGCCCGGGCCGTCAACTCGTCGAAGCTCGTCCGGAGCAGGGCCTCCAGCAACGCCTCCCGGGTCGGGAAGTGCCGCAGCAGCGTCGCCAGCCCGACCCCGGCCCGGCGCGCGATGTCCCGCATCGACGCCTCGACACCCTGCTCGGCGAAGACGGCGCCGGCGACGACGAGCAGGCGGTCGCGGTTGGCTTGGGCATCCGCCCGCATGGGCCCTCCCTTGACTAAGTGGACCACTGAACCATATATTCGGATCAGTGGTCCGGAAAAACGGATCCCTGGTTCACTTAGCTTACCGCGCGAGAGACGAAGGAGAGTGTCGTGCCGGCACACACCATGAAAGCGATCCGGCTGCACGAGTTCGGCGGGCCCGAGGTACTGCGGTACGAGGACGTGCCGGTCCCCGAAGCGGGGCCGGGCGAGGTGCTCATCCGCGTGCACGCGGCCGGGCTGAACCCGCCCGACTGGTACGCGAGGGAAGGCATGCCCGACGTGCCCGCCGAGCTGAAGCCGCCGATGGAACTCCCCTTGATCCCGGGCACCGACGTCTCGGGGGTCGTGGCAGCCGTCGGTGCGGGTGTCGACGGCTTCGCGGCCGGTGACGAGGTGTTCGGGCTGCTGCGCTTCCCCGCGGTGCTCCAAAGCGACGCCTACGCCGAGTACGTCACCGCCCCGGCGTCCGACCTCGCCCGCAAACCGGCCGCCGTCGACCACGTGCACGCCGCCGCCCTGGCCATGTCGGGGCTGACGGCGTGGCAGTTCCTGATCGAGCTCGGGCACGACCACCCCTCGCCGTTCCAGAAGGCCCAGCACCGCCCGATGGCCCTCGACAGCGGGAAGACGGTGCTCGTCAACGGCGCGGCCGGCGGCGTGGGACACCTCGCCCTCCAGCTGGCCAAGTGGCAGGGCGCCCGCGTCATCGCCGTGGCCTCGGGCGCCCACCAGGACTTCCTGCGCGAACTCGGCGCCGACGAAGTCATCGACTACACCCAAGACCGGCCCGAAGACGTCGCCCGCGACCTCGACCTCGTCCTGGACAACGTCGGAGGTCCGCACAGCCGGCGCTTTCTGCGCACCCTCAAGCGCGGTGGGGCTCTCTACCCGGTGTACTTCGGCGAGTTCGACGACGAGGAGAACGCGAAGCTCGGGGTCACGGTCACCGCTACCCAGGTCCGCGCGAACGGCGCGCAGCTCGCCGAACTCGGGCGGCTGCACGAAGAAGGCACGATCCGCGTGGCGATCGACAGCACCTTCTCCCTCGAGGACGCCCAAGCAGCGCACAAGCGAGCTGCCGAGGGACACCTGCGGGGCAAGATCGTGCTGACGGTCGCATGAGCGCGAAAGCCGCCGCCGGCTGGGGAAGCCGCTACCTCCCCGCGATCCGTCCGGGGTCGGTGGCTCTCGACCCGGCGGAGCAGTTCGCCGTCCACCAGGCACTGGCCCGCTACGCCTTCGCCCTCGACCAGCAGGACTTGGCGGCCCTGGAAGCCGTCCTGACCGAAGACGCCACGTGGACGTTCGAGATCGCCGGCGAGAACGACCTCGGACCCGTCGTCGGACGACCGGCGATCCTCGAGTTCGCACGGGACGCGATGGGCGCCGAGACCGACCAGCGACGGCACAACCTGGTCAACGTGGTCGTGCACAGCGCGGACGCCGGCACCGCGCTGGTGCACGCCTATCTCCTGCTCACCTCGAACGCGGGCGGAAGTTCGGGCGTGATCGCCACCGGCTTCTACACCTTCCGGCTCGATCACGCCGGCGGCGAGTGGCGGATCGCCGAGCTGTTCCTCGGCACGGACAACGCCTGGTAGCGGTCGGGGAGCGGATCAAGACCGGGCGTCGAGGGCGTCGTAGATCGCGGTGGTGTAGGCCGCGGCGCGCGGTGAGCCGAGGACGTCGGCGCCCATGTTGTTCATGACGTAGCTGATCGTGACGTGCCGATCGAGATCCAGGATGATCATCGAACCGCCCCAGCCACCCCAGAAGGCGATGCGCCCTTCCGGGATCCACGGGAGCGTCCGCCGATCGGGCAGCGCGAACCCGAGGCCCCACTTCACATGCAGGCCGTTGACGAGATCCGTACCGTCGGACTGCTGGTCGAAGATGAGTTCGGTGGTGCCGGGCTTGAGCAGGCGGCCGTGGGCGGCAGCGCCGGAGCGCGCGAGGGGAGCCAGGATTTCGGCCACCGACGCCGCGTTGCCGTGCCCGTTGGCCGCGCCCAGTTCGGCCGCGCGCCACGCCGGGCTGTTGGCCGCGGCCGCGCTCACGGCGGGGCCGGTGAAAGTCTTGTACGCGACGGTATCCCGGGCCAAGGCCGACGGGTCGAAATCGATCGCGGGCGGGAGGACGTCGGCAACCCGGTCCACATCGGACGCACGCAACCCGAGCTGGAAGTCGGCGCCCAAGGGTGCGCAGATGTGCTGGTGCACGAATTCGCGCAAGGACTGACCGGTCAGGCGATGCACCAGCTCCCCGATCAGGTGGCCGTAGTTCAGCAGGTGGTAGCCGGACGCCGAACCGGGGCGCCACCAGGGCGCTTGAGCGGCCATGCGCGCCGCGGCCGCACGCGGGTCGTACAGATCCTCGAGCCGTGCGGGATGGTCGAGGCCGGAGACGCCGGAGGTGTGGGACAGCAGGTGCCGTACCTCGACCTGTGCCTTGCCGTGCGCGGCGAATTCGGGCCAGTAGCGGGCGACCGGCGCGGAGACGTCCAGTTCGCCCGCGTCGACGAGCAGGAAGGCGGCCAGGCTGGTCACGGTCTTCGTGATCGACCACACGTTGGTGATCGTGTCGCGCTGCCACGGCCGGGTGCGCGCCGCATCGCGATGACCGCCCCACAGGTCCACCACCCGATCACCGTCCACGTCGACGACCAGGGACAGGCCGCACTCGGTTCCGCGACGAAGGTGTTCCGCCACGACATCGCGGACGGGTTCGAAGGCCGGGCTGACGGTTCCGTTCGGTTCACTCATGCGGCCAGCCTCGAACCTTGACACCAGCGTCAAGGTCAAGAGGTAGCGTTGTGAGGTGCGTATCGGTGAAGTGGCCGCGCGAGCAGACGCCTCGACGCGCCAAGTGCGGTTCTACGAAGCGAAGGGGTTGATCACCTCGACGCGCGGATCGAACAACTACCGCGACTACGACGAGACGGCCCTGGGCCGCGTCCGGCAAATCCGTGAACTGCTGAACGCGGGCCTTTCCACGGAGGTGATCCGCGCGGTCCTGCCGTGCCTCGCCTCACCACGCGATCCGATCGTCTTCGAAGGCGTCACGGCGGAGACGGTGGCGGCGCTCGAACGCGAGCGGGTCAGGATGAGCACGCGCATCGACGTCCTGGCCCGCAACCGGGACGCGATCGCCGCCTACCTGAGCGAGCTTCGGAAGCACGCCGGCTGAATCGGCGGTGGCCGGCGGTTATCGGGGTGGGGGAAGGTCAGGCGGTCGGGAAAGTGGTCTTCGTCAGCTCCTCGGAGACCCGCCAGAGGCGTTCGGCGTCGTCGCTGCTGCGCAGTGGCGGGTAGAGCCGCTGCTCGGCCGGAGGACCGCCGAGGTTGCCGGGTCCGCTGGGGCCGTAGAGGGTGGCGGGTTTGGCGTCGGGGCCGGTCGCCGCCAGGAGGGCGGGCAGCTTGGCGGTCTCGACAGTGCCGATCAGGATGCCGCGGGCCGAGAGCGTGCGGATCAGGCGGACCTGGGGCGTGTCCTGGTTCCGGCCGATTTCGGGACGGGCGGCCAGCAGGCTGGTGGGAGCGACTCCGGGGTGGGAGAGGTTACTGCTGACGCCCCACCCCATGGCCTTGCTGCGCCGGTCCAGCTCCAGACCGAACAGCCCGAACGCGATCTTCGACTGGCTGTAGGCACGCATCCCGTGGTAGCCGCGTTCCCAGTTCAGGTCGTCCCAGTTGATGGTGCCGCGGCGGGCGGCGATGCTGATCTGCGAGGTCACCCGGGCGTGGCCGGCGCGCAGCAGCGGCAGGACGTGGCCGACCAGCGCGAAGTGGCCCAGGTGGTTGGTGCCGAACTGCAGCTCGAACCCGTCCGCCGTGCTCTGGCGCCGCGGCGGCTGCATCACCCCGGCGTTGTTGATCAGGAGGTGGATCGGGTGGCCCTCCTCGCGCAGCGTGTCGCCCAGGGCGGCGACGGATTCGAGCGAGGACAGGTCGAGGCTGCGCAACGAGACCTTCGCGCCCGGGACGGCCCGCATGATCGTGGTGATCGCGGCCTCGCCCTTGCGCGGGTTGCGGACGGGCATGATCACCTCCGCGCCGGCGGCGGCCAGGCGGGTGGCCATGCCCAGGCCCATGCCGTCGCTCGCGCCGGTGATCACGGCGCGCTTTCCGGACAGGGTGGGGATGGTGATGTCGATCTGCTTGCGTGGCATGGGGTTCTGCTCCTTCGAGGTTCGGGCCGTGGCACCGATCCTCGGCGGGCCGCCCGGGCGTATCCAGGACTTCCCGATCACCGGCTCGCCAGGCCGCCGCTCCGTTCCGATGGGGGGATCGGCAGGCCGTGGCTACCTCGGCCGGCAGGCGGTAGAAACGAGGCAGGTCGGAGAGGAGGAGTGTCGTGATCGATCGCACCGGGCTTGCGGAGTTCCTCCGCAACCGCCGGGAGGCGCTGCAGCCCGAGGACGTCGGTCTGCCGCGCGGTTCGCGGCGCCGGACCAACGGACTACGGCGCGAGGAGGTCGCGTCGCTGTGTCACATGTCGGTCGACTACTACTCCCGCTTGGAGCGTGAACGTGGTCCGCAGCCGTCGCCCATGATGCTTGCCTCGATCGCCCAGGGGCTGCACATGTCGCTCGACGAGCGCGACCACCTCTTCCGCCTCGCCGGGCACAACCCGCCGACCAGGGGAGCGCCGGCCGAGCACATCAGCCCCGGCCTCCTGCGGGTGCTCGACCGGCTGGACGACACCCCCGCCGAGATCGTCACCGAGCTCGGCGAGACGCTGCGGCAGAGCCCGATGGGGGTCGCCCTCACGGCGACACGACGCGCTACACCGGGCCTGCGCGCAGCTCGGGGTACCGATGGTTCACCGACCCCGATGCCCGGCGGATATACGCACCGGAAGAGCACGCGTTCCTCACCCGGATGTACACCTCGGGACTGCGCGAGCTCGTCACCGTCCGCGGTCCCGGTTCCCGGGCCGCGCACCTGGCCGACCTGCTCCTGGAGTGCAGCGGGGAGTTCCGGCGCGTGTGGGAGGACCACGAGATCGGGATCCGCCCCCACGATGTCAAGCACTTCGACCACCCCGAGGTCGGCGCGTTGGAGCTGACTTGCCAGCGGCTGGTCGACCCGGGCCAGGCCCACTCGCTGATGGTCTACACCGCCACACCCGGCAGCGAGAGCTACGAAAAGCTGCAGGTGCTGTCCGTCATCGGAGCACAGACGCTCCGCTGAGCGTGGACGCCGCGGCCGATCACGACCGGTCGGCGGCCCGCGGCGCGCGAACCGTTCCGACAAAACGTGGAATCCGGCGGTCGGCGGCTCCGTCAGTCTTCGGTGGTCCGGCGGCACGCGCCCGGGGACGATCGGCGTGGCACTTCCTTCGGCGCGGCAGGAGAACGGTCATGGGTACGTTCACGACGAACGACGGTGTGGAGCTGACCTACCGGGACAGCGGCCCGGGCGAGGACGGATCGGCGCCGTTGGTCATGTTGCACGGCTGGGGCCAGACCCAGGCCATGTTCCGGCACCAGTTCGAGCTGCTCGCGCCGCGGCGAAGGGTGGTGACGCTCGATCAGCGCGGCCACGGGCTGTCGGCCAAGCCGCACCACGGCTACCGGATCGCGCGGCTGGCGCGCGACGCCGAGCAGCTGCTCGACCACCTCGGCCTCGACCGGGCCGACGTGCTGGGCTGGTCGATGGGCGTGTCGGTGTGGTGGAGCTTCGTCGACCAGAACGGTACCGGCCGGATCCGGCGGTTCGTCGCGGTCGACCAGCCGGCCGCCGTCGCCGCGGTGCCGTGGATGAGCGCGGGGGAGCAGGCCGATTCGGGCGCGATCTTCGACGTCGGCGCGCTGGTCGCGCTCGGCGAGTCGCTGCACGGCCCGCAGGGGGGAACGGCCGGGCGGGACTTCGTGCGGAGCATGTTCTCCGGTGAGCCGGATCCGGCGGTGTGGGCTTTCGTCGAGCAGGAAATCCGGTCCACTCCCGCCTACGCCGGCGTGCCGCTGCTGTGGGACCACTGCGCGCAGGACTGGCGGGACGTGCTGCCGAGGCTGGACGTGCCGACCCTGGTGCTGGCCTGCGACGGGAGCCACGTCTCGGTCGGGTCGCAGCGCTTCATCGCCGAGCAGGTTCCCGACGCCGAACTGCACGTCTTCTCCGACGACGTCGCGAGCTCGCACTTCCCGTTCCTGGAGAACCCGAAGGCGTTCAACACCGTGGTCGAGGAGTTTCTCGACCGCCCGTGACCTCAGCAGGCTCGCGCGCTGAGGCCGCCGTCGACGGGCAAGCAGACGCCGTTGACGTAGGCGGCTTCGTCGGAGGCCAGGAACACGGCGGCGTTGGCCACGTCCCACGGGGTGCCCATGCGCCCGGTCGGGCTGGCGGCGTCCCGCCGGGCCCGCGCCCCGGGGTCGGCGTCGAGCTGGCGTCCGACCAGCGGGGTGTCGATGAGGCCGGGCAGGACGGCGTTGACGCGGATGCCGTCGCGGGCGTGGGTGAGGGCGAGGGCGACGGTGAGCTGGTTGACCGCGGCCTTGGCCGCCATGTAGGCGGGGTAGTCGTAGCCGGTGTGGCGGATCGCGGCCAGCGACGACACGTTCACGACCGCGCCGCCGCCGGCCGCGCGCAGCCGGGGCAGAGTGTGCTTGCAGGTGAGGAAGACTCCGGTGAGGTTGAGTGCGAGCGCCCGGTCCCAGGCCTGCCGCGTCAGCCCGGCCAGGCCGCCGGTCACGGCGACGCCGACGTTGTTGTGCAGGATCGTCGGCGCGCCGAGCTCGGCGGCGGTCTCGAGGGCGCGGACGACGTCGTCCTCGTCGGTCACGTCAGCCGGAACGCCGAGGGCGGTGCCGCCCTCGGCGGTGATCAGCCCGGCGGTCCGCGCGGCGCTTCCGGTGTCGATGTCGATCGCGGCGACCCTCGCCCCGGCTCGGGCGTAGGCGAGCGCCGCGGCCTGGCCGTTGCTCAGGCCGGCACCGCTGGAGCCCGCGCCGAAGACGAGGGCGACCCGGCCGTCGAGGCGACCCATGAGAACTCCCTTCACCTGTTGTCCTCATCTTCGGCGGGCGGTGGCGCGCCGGAAACCGCGTCCCGTCGTACATTCGGTGCTCGTGGTTCCACAGATTGTCGGACGGTGCGGGTGACGGACGAGGACGAGCTGCAGGTGCTGATCGACGACCTGGCCGAGGAGCTGGGCCGGTCGGTGATCATCGACGACCCGCTGGTCCGGATCCTGTGCGCCAGCCGGCACTTCGGCGACGAGGACGAGCTTCGCGTGCGTGCCGTCCTGCAACGCGATGCCGGTCCGGAGGCCAGTTCGCACGTGCTCGCCCAGGGTGTCGCCCGCTGGACCGGGCCGGGCATCGTGCCGGGCCGGGCGGACCTGGGCATGCGCGATCGGCTGTGCGTGCCGCTGCGCGAGCGCGGCGAGCTGCTCGGGCTGCTCATGGTCATCGACGCCGAGCACACGCTCACCCCGCGCGAGCTGGCGAAGATCCAGGACCGGTCCAGGACGGCCGCTGCCGTCATGCGCCGGCGCGCCCTCGCTCACTCCGCGGACCGGACGGCGGAAGCGCACTTCCTGCTGCGGCTGGTGCACCCGGACGCCGGTATCCGGGCGGAGGCGCTGGCCGGCGGTCCGGCCGAGGACGGCCCGGTGGTCGCCGTCTCACTGCGGGTGCGAGATCGCGAGCTACCGGACGCCGAATCGGACGTCGCGTTGCACATCGTCCTCGAGTCGGCCGCGCTCCGGCAGCGCCACCGGGTGCGCACCGCGGTGCGCGACGGCCACGGCACGGCGCTCTTTTCCGGTGCGGCCACCGCGGACGTCGGAGGCGTCGTCGAGCGGATGGCGGCCGGGGCCGGCCGGCTGCTCGACGTGCCCGGGGCGGTCCTCGCCGGGATCGGTGCCCCGGCGGCCGGCCTGGGTGAGGCATGGCGGTCGTACCGGCAGGCCGAGGTGGCGGTCCGGGGCGCCGGCCGCGTCCCCGGCGCGGGTGCGGTGGTGCGGTGGGCGGACCTCGGTCCGTACGCCATGGTCTTGCAACTGCCCGCCGGGCAGCCGGGGCTGCTGCCGGCGGCGTTCACCCGGCTCGCCGAGCACGAGAAGGCCGACCGCCTGCTCGAGACGCTCCGGGCGTTCCTCGAGGCGGGCGGCTCGATCCGCCGGACGGCGGACGCCCTGCACCTGCACCGCACGTCGTTGTACTACCGCCTGGACCAGATCCGCGCGATCACGGGCCTCGACCTGGACGACGGCGGCGACCGGCTGCAGTTGCACCTGTCCCTGCTGCTCACCGCCCTGGAAGCGCCGGAGCATCGTCAGACCCCGCTCGGTCGGTAGCTCGGCCGTGTCGGCCCGCTTTGCCGTCGTCGGCGGCGGCGCACCGGTGGTCCTGCCGCAGCCGCTCAGCCTCGCCCTTGCCGCTTGCCCCAGAAGTACTCGTTGGCCAGGTTCTTCTTGATCTGGTCGGAGAGTCCGGCGTAACGCGGGTCGTTGTTCAGGACGTTCTCGATGTCCTGGACCGCGTTCTGGGTCTGCGTCTTCTTCGGGTGGTCGGCGGGCAGGTTGTTGACGTCGTTCTGGAAGTCCTCCCAGCTGTGTTTCGTCTTGTTCGCGTTGCCGGGGATGTCGTTGAGGGTGTACGAGGTCCGCGGCGGGTCGTTGAGGTTGAACTTGTTCTCGTGGTGCAGCACGTTGTGGTACTCGATGACCGACTGGTTGGTGTTGCTGCCGTTGTACCCGAGCTGGTCCTGCTTGATGTGGCCCATCTCGTGGTACAGCGTCTTGTCCGGCTGGCCGGCACCGAGGTTGATCGTGCCGGACTGGTGGTTGTACCCGCCGCCGCCCTGGAGGTCGAGAGCGTCGTGGGCCTTGTTGTGCCCGAACTCCCCGGCGACGGTGTCCGCGTCGTAGCCCATGTAGTGGCCGACCGTCTTGCCGTGGTCGGCCGGGCCGAAACCGTGTGCCACGTCGGGCGGCAGGTCTTCGATCTTGGTGTTCAGCTTGACGTTCGGGTCGTCCGGGATCTTCAGGGTCTTCTGCGGCCCGTCGATGCCCAGCTCGTTCTGGTAATCGTCGTACTTGTCCCCGAACGGCCGGTTGTCGTTCGCCGGCCGGTTGTTCCCAGGGTGATCGGGGCCCGCGGGCTCGTAGTCGATGGGCGTGTGCTGGTTCTGGTTGCCACCGGAGTGCGATTGACCGCCGCCGGTGTGGTCGCCGCCGGGCGTACCCGTGCCGTGGCCGGGCGGAGGCGGGGGCGGCGGAGGTGGCGGCGCGCCGGTGGCCCCGTGCCCAGGGGGAGGCGGGGGCGGAGGTGGCGGCGCGCCGGTGTTCCCGTGCCCAGGGGGAGGCGGCGGTGGCGGTGGCGGCGGCGCGCCGGTGTTCCCGTGCCCCGGGGGCGGGGGCGGCGGAGGTGGTGGCGGCGCGCCGGTGGCCCCGTGCCCTGGGGGCGGCGGGGGAGGCGGTGGCGGTGGTGGCGGTTGCGGGGACGGGTTGGAATTCTGGACGTGGGTGGCGTCGTTGCCGGCGTTGGCGTGCGGCGGCGGCGCCGGGTGCGGTGCGGGCGTGTCGGTGTCGTCGGCCAGCTTGCTGCTGGTGCAGCCGAGGCCGAGCGGGTCGGCCTCGGACAACGGGTTGGGCACGTAGGCGATCGGGTTCGGCGCCGGGCTGAGCCCCAGCGGGTCCTGGCTGAGGTAGCGGCCGGTGCCCGGGTCGTAGTAGCGGAAGACGTTGTAGTGCAAGCCGGTCTCGTCGTCGGCGTACTGGCCGGGGAACCGCAGCGGCGTCGACACGCTGCCCGGGCGACCGGGCGTCACGCGGCCCCACAGCGACGTGGTGGCGTGCCAGGCCACGACCCCGTGGGCGTCGACCATGTCGACGGGCGTGCCGATCTGGTCGGTGACGAACGAGAAGAACCGCACCCCGGTGCCGAGGTGCTCGGTCTGCGTGACCGGGCGCGTGCTGCCGGGGTAGTGGTCCCAGGTGAGCACGAGCTCGCGGCCGTCGGCGCCGCGGTGCACCTGCTCCACGAGCAGCTGGCCGCTCCAGGTGAACGTGACCTCTTCGGCCACGCTGCCGTCGGGCGCCAGGCGCTGCTTCGCGGTGCGGCGGCCGAACGGGTCGTAGCGGTAGCGCCACTCGGCGCCCTGGGGCGTCCGGACGCCGAGGAGGCGGTCGAGCGGACCCCAGTGGTAGGTCCAGGTGCCGCTCGGGCCGCTGCGGGTGGTCAGGCGGCCCTGGGCGTCGTAGCCGAACCGGACCGGGCCCGCGGCGGCCAGCGTGTTGCCGGTGTAGTCGCGCGGTCCGAGCTCGGCGGCCGGCAGCTGCGCGTGGACGATGTTGCCTGCCGCGTCGTAGCGGTAGCTCTCGGTTCCGCTTCGCGCGGCGACGTCGGTGACGCGACCGGCCGGGTCGAGCCGGAACCGCACCGGCCCGGAGAGGGCGTCGTCGACGCCGACGAGGCGGCCGTCGGGCTGGTAGAGGTAGCCGCGCTGCTGGATCACGCGGGCGGTGTCGCGCGCGGTCACGGTCTGCCGCGTCAGCTGGTGCTCGGCGTCGAACGCCTGGGTCAGCGTGGCGCCGGTGCCGGTGGTGCGCTCGATCTCCCGGCCGGCCTCGTCGTGACGGAACGAGACCACCTGCCCGGCGACGAGCAGCGACGCCGGGGTGCCGTCGGCGTCGTAGGTCCACGCACTGTCCACTCCGGACGGAGTGTGGCGCCGGACGCTCGCCTCGTCGTAGGAGTACGCGATCGCGCGGCCGTCGACGGTTTCCCGCACGACGTGGCCGAACTCGTCACGCTCGATCTCCACCACGCTGTCGCCTTCGGTGGCGCGCACGAGGAAACCGACCGGGTCGTAGGTGTAGGTGGTCACGCCCGCGGCGGTGTGGCGCTCGACCACGTTGCCCAGGGCGTCGTAGGTGAACGTCGTGGCCGCGCCGAGGCCGTCGACCGACTTCACGAGCTGGCCGGCGCCGTCGTACTCGAAGCGCAGCACGCGGCCGTCGAAGTCGGTCTCGGAGACCGGGCGCCCGGCGGCGTCGTAGGTGTAGGACCAGGTCAGGCCCGCGGGGTTCGTCACGCGCGTCAGGCGCAGCTCGGTGTCGTACTCGTACGCGGTCCGGGCTCCGGTGGCGTCGATCTTCGCGACGGTGAGGTCGAACGGACCGTACTCGTAGCGTTCGCCGCCGTGCTCGACGACGTTGCCCTCGGGGTCGTAGCGCCACTTGTCCTGCCGGCCCGTCGGCCCGATCCGGAGGGCGCGGCGGCCCTCGACGGTCCAGTCGAGCCGGGTCCGGGCCCCGGAGGCGTCGGTGACCACGCGCGGACGGCCGAACAGGTCCCGCTCCACCGGGTCTTCGACCGGGGCCGGCGCGACCTCCGCGCGCCACTGCCGGTCCTGCCGGAACTCGACGTCCGCCGTGGAGCGCACCGCGAGCAGGTCGGGTGCGGTCCCGGCCGGGTACACCCGCCGGTGGGTCCGGGCGCCGCTGGTGACCGTGAGCGTCAGTGAACCGTCCGCTCCGGACTCGACTCCGGCGCGGGTCCCGTCCGGCCGCACGATCGTCGTGAGCAGGCCCTCCGCGGTGTACTCGAACGCCGTGGTGCGGCCGAGCGCGTCGGTGCGGGACAGGAGGCGGTCGTAGCGGTCCCAAGTGGACACCGTCGTCTCGCCGAGCGGGCCGACCTCGCGCACGACCTGGTCGGCTTCGTTGACGTGGAATTCCGTGCGGTGGCCGAGAGAGTCGGTGTAGGTGGTGACGCGGTTTTCGCGGTCGTAGGCGAACTGGCCGTCGTAGAACCCACGGTCGCCGACGGTCCGCACGCAGCGGCCTTCGGCGTCGTAGACGTAGCGGTACCAGACGCCGTTGCGGTCCTGCCAGCCGGTGATCCGGCCGTCCGCGTCGTAGTCGTAGGTCTCGGCCAGGCCCGAGGAGTTGATCACGCGGGTCAAGCGGCCGAGTTCGTCGTAGCCGAAGGTGCGGGCGAGCACGGTGAGGTTCTTCTTCGGGTCGACCACCCGGATCGCCGTGATCCGCCCGGCGGCCGAGTCGAGCTCGACCAGGTAGCCACTCGTGTGCCTCAGGAGCTTCGGTGCGCCGGACCGGTCGTACTCCACGTCGACCCGGTCGCGTCCGGCGCCGATCATCGCCGACACCGGAAGAGTCTCGCCGCCCCGGCCCGGAAGCCGGCCGAACCGCAACTCCGTGCCCCGCAGGGGATCCGTGACCGAGTACGTGCCGTCTTCGTCGACGCTCAGCGGGCGGCGCGGACCCTCCGCCGGCTGTACCGGGGAACCGACCGCGGGGAGCGGGTAGACGAGGATCGTGCCGTCGGCGCAGTAGAAGGTCGCGGTGCGCTCGTCGAACTCGAGGCGCTGGTCCACGGTGGACGTCCAGACCGGACCGAACCACTGCCCCGCGCGGTAGGTCGAGAGGTGCAGCCGCTCCAGCACGAGCGGGTCGGGCAGGCGCAGGTCCACCTGCTCCAGCACGACGGCCCCGCGCACCACGTCGACCGGGTCGGACTTGCAGACCAGGTTGTCCTTGCCGACCGCGGTGTCGCGCGGGTTGTCCGGCTTGGGGGAGGGCGGCGGCGTGTTCGCCGGCCCCTTGGTCCCGGCACCGCCGCCTCCGGGCGGGTCGCCCTTCGCGAGTGGCGGCGGGGTGCCGTGGTCGCCCGGCGTCTTCACGGAGTCGTCGCCACCGGTCTTGCCGGGCGGCGGCGTGTGGTCCTTCGGGGTGCTGTGGTCGCCCGAGGCCGACGTGCTGTCGTCGCCGCCCTTGGCCGCCGGTGGCGGTGTGTGGTCCTTGGGGGTGCCGCCGCCGTCGCCACCGGGGGTTTTCCCCGGTGGCGCCTTCGGGGTTCCGGTGATGTCGCCGACCTTGGGCGGCGGGGCGGTCTTGCCGACCTTGATGTTCTTGAGCGCTTTGCCCGCGTCCTCGAACAGCGTTCCGGCCCTCTTCAGCAGCGGCACCAGGGCCTTCAACGCCTTGACGAGCTTGGTGACCAGGTCGGTGATCTTCGACGCGGTTTTCGCGACCGCGGTGATCACCTGCGGGACGACCCAGGTCAGGCCGATGCCGAGGGTGAAGATGACCTGCAGCGCCCAGCTGATCAGGTGACCGACGAGTTCGGAGATGATGTCACGCACCAGGGTGCGGACCGCGGCCACGACCTCACCGGCGGTTTTGACGCCGCTGGAAGCACCTTCGCAGCCCTGCTGCGCGGCTTGCAGGGTGGTGGCGACGTCCTGTCCGCGCTGCCGGTAGGTGTCCGAGGCTGGTCCGGACCACGACTGCAGATCGGCCTTGATGGCGTCGGTCAGGTCCGAGGAGACGCTGCCGAGCTCTTTGGCGACGTTGGCCCAGGTCTCGGACTGGGCGGCGATTTCGTCGGCGTTGCCGGTGAGCGCGTTGAGGGCGTCCTTGAGCGGGCCGACGTGCTCCATCAACCAGCTGACCCCGGCGGCGAGGATCGCGCCGAACGGGTCCATGGCCATCGACAGGGCGTCGAGCGCCGTGCCGACCGCGCCCATCGCCACCGAGGCCCAGTCGCCGCTCTTGATGGCGGCCGAGAGATCGTTGGCGGATTCCAGGAGCGAGATGCCGGAGTAGGCCTTCGTCGAGTCCTGGGTCTGCGCGATCAACGGGTTGCTCACGTCGGCACGCTAGCAGGGGGGCCACTGCCGTGTGCCCGAACTGCGGCGTTGTCCGAATAGTCGGTTCGCCGGAACCAGGCGTTCGTGCCCAGCGGGCCCGCAGCCGCACGCCGGCAGGCGTTGAGCTAGGCCCGAAGCACCTCGAGTTCGCGCGCTGCTGCGGCGATTGCGCGCAGGACACCGATGGGGTCTTCGCCCGCCGCGTGCAGGCCCACGTGGTTCGCCCCGGCCGTGATTTCCGTGTGGATGCCGGCCGCGATGGCCGGCGCTTCGCCGTGGAACACGAGTACGTCGATCAACCGGTCGCTGAACGGGTCGGTGAGATCGTCGTCGGTGTAGCCGATGCGCCGGAGGTTGTTGGCGTAGTTGGCGATGCCGAGGATCTGGCGCAGCCCGGCCCGGCCGGTCTCCCGGGCCCGGTCGGCGTCGGCGTCCAGCACCACGCCGTGGCCGGGCACCACCAGCTTGGTGGGGCCGAGGGCTTCCCGGGCGCGGCGGGTGTGTTCGGGCGTCACCTGGAGCGTGAGGGTGCCCGCGGCGCGCTCGGCGGCCAGCCGGAGCATCTTGGGGCCGAGGGCGGCCAGCAGCACGCGGTCGGCGGGGACACCGGCCGCGGTCAGGGTGTCCAGGTAGCCGGCGACCTTCGCCACCGGTGACGTGTAGCCGGCGTTGATTTCGCGGTGGCCGGCGCCGATGCCGATGAGCAGCCGGTCCGGGTGCCCGGCCGCGATGCGGTGGTAGGAGTCCGCGACGGTTTCCGCGTCGGCCTGCCACACGTTGAGCACGCTGGTGCCCACCACGATCCGGTTCGTGGCGTCCAGCAGCCGCTCCGCCGAAAGGAGATCAGCGGTCGGCGACGCCGCCAGCCAGATCGCGCCGTAGCCGGCTTCCTCCAGCGCGACGGCGTCCGTCGCGGTCGCCTCGGCAGCGGTCAGGTAGGCGCCGAGGGGCCCGAGTTCGATGGTCATGATCACGACTACAGCACCGGCCGGCCACGTCCACCAGCAGCAACCGCTACGTGCTGCGATAAGCTGAACTTATCGTAGGTCCGGTCCGAGGCGGGGAATCATGGAGTTGCGGGCGCTGCGCTGTTTCGTCGCCGTCGCCGACGAGCTGCACTTCGGCCGGGCCGCCGAGCGGCTGCACATCGCGCAGCCCGCGGTCAGCCAGCAGATCGCCCGGCTGGAGCGGGAACTCGGGGTCCGGCTGTTCGACCGGTCGCCGCGCCGGGTCCGGCTCACCGAGGCCGGGCAGCGGGTGCTCGACGCGGCACGCACCACGCTCGCCGCGGCCGGCCAGGTGAAGATCGCGGCGAAGCAGGTCCCGACGACGGTGCGCATCGGCACCGCCGCGGGCATGACCGCCCGTCTGGAACGCGGTATCGACGCCCTGCGCGAGCGGGCGCCGGAGTTCGACGTGGTGCTGGTCGACCTGCCGGTCGAAGCCCGGATCAACGCTCTCCGGCAGGGTGACCTCGACCTGGCGCTGACCCGCGGCGTGGGCTCCGTACCCGGGCTGACGGTACTGCCGGCCTGGGAGGAGAACCTGCTGGCGGTGGTGTCCGGACGGCACCCGGCCGCGGACGGCGCTCCCGTCGGCTTGGCCGAGCTGGCCGGCGACACGCTGCGCTTACCCGCCCGGGAGCACGACCCGTCGTTGTACGACGCCGTGGTCCTGGCGCTGCGCGACACCGGCCTGTGCCCGCCGACCGGCCGGCCGGTCGGCACGCTCCAGGACACGATCGTCGAAGTCGGCTCGGATCCGCGGAGCTGGACGGTGCTGTCCGCCGACCAGGTCGCCGAGATCCACTCGACTCGTGTCCGGGCGATCCCGCTCGAACCGGCGATCACGATCGCCGGTGGCGTCATCGTCGCCGCGGATGCGGGTAACGCAGCCGAATGCGCGGTGGCGGCCTTCCGCGACGAAGTGGTCCCGCACCGTCCATAGTGGACACCGGCAACACCCTGTGGCGGCACGCTTCGCCGCCGCCGGTCACCGCAAGAGGTCCGGCCGGCTTCCAGGTGTTCTGTGGAGCCGGTCGAGAGCAAGACAGTGACACCGCCCTGGACGCCGGCCCCGGCGCGCCGGGGTCGGCAAAGCCGCGCTGTACCGGCGGTGGCGGTCGAAGCAAGCGATGCTCGCGGGCCTGATCCGGGACAAGGTCGCCGGCTCGCTGCCGCCCACCCCGGACACCGGTGCGCTGCGGACCGACCTGCGCGAGCTGTTCGCCACCTTCCGCGCTCAGCCGGCCGATCCGCGCATCACCCGGATCGGAGCCGGGCTGTTGGCCGAAGCCGAGCACGACGCGACGCTCGCCGAGGTGCTGCGGACCGGAGTGGCCGAGCCGCGCCGGGCGGCGGCCCGGGCGATCCCGCAGGCCGCGATCGACCGCGGCGAGCTCCCGCCCGGCCGGGAAGTCGAGCTGGGCACCGACCTGCTGATCGCACCGCCGGCCTTCCGGATGCTCGTGCTCGAGGTACCGATCGATGACCGGTACCTGGAAACGCTGACGCGGGCGGTCGAGGCGGCCCTGGAGGCAGCGTTCTCAGGAGCGACGAGCGGACTCCGCCCCACCTGCCGCGAGGGAACCGCGCCCCCGGGCGGTTGCGGGAGAAAACCGGCGTATCCGGCTGCGTCTGCCATGCTGACCGGCGTCGGAGCCGGCGAGAGGAACAGTGAGTGGGTACGACGGGTCTGGCGGCTCGCCTGGCCGAGGCGCGGACCGGTGCGCTGGTGGGCCGGGAGCCGGAACGGGCGGTGCTCGACCGGATGCTGTCGGGAGCGCCGGACGCTCCCGTGGTGGCCTACGTGCACGGTCCCGGCGGGATCGGCAAGTCGTCGCTGCTGCGCTACGCCGCCCGGCAGGCGGCGCTCGCCGGGCGGCGGGTGGTGCCGGTGGACGCCCGTTACCTCGACGCCGATCCGCGTCGCCTCGCGGAGGCCGCCGCCCCGGCGTGCGCCGATCCCGGCACCGTCCTGCTCCTCGACACCTTCGAGCAGTGCCAACCGCTCGAGGGGTGGCTGCGCGAGACTTTCCTGCCACGGCTGGCCGAGGGCGCGCTGGTCGTCCTGGCGAGCCGGGTCGCGCCCGATGCCGAGTGGTCGCTGGATCCCGGCTGGGCGCCGCTCTTCGCCGCACTGGCCGTGCGGCCGCTCGATGCCGTCCAGTCCGCCGCGTTGCTCGCCGCCCGCGGTGTCCCGGCCGAGCAGCGCGGCGCCTTCGTCACCTTCGCCGGAGGCAGCCCGCTCGCGCTGTCCCTCGCCGCCTCCGTGCCCGCCGAGGGGCCGGGCACGCCGTGGGAACCCGCCGGGGACGTGCTGACGACCCTGGTCGACCGGCTGGTCGGCGACGTCCCGACCACGGCGCACCAACGCGCCCTCGAAGTCGTCGCGCAGGCGTACGTCACCCGGGAGCCGGTGCTGCGAGCGGTACTGGGTGAGGCGGAAGCCGCGCCGATGTTCGCCTGGCTGCGGCAGCAGCCCTACATCGAGGCGACGCCCGAAGGGCTGTACCCGCACGACGCCGTGCGGGCCACGCTCGAGGCCGACCTGCGCTGGCGGGACCCCGAACGCCACGACGACGTCCGCGTCCGCGTCTCGGTGGCCTGCCTGCAGGCGGTCCGCGGCGCCGCCGAAGACGACGTGCTGCTGCGGGTGGCGGAGTGGATGTTCCTCTTCCGCGACCGGAGCGGCCCGGAGGACCCGTACGACTGGGGAGCGCACCGGCACGTCGAAGACCGTCCGCTGCGCCCCGAGGACGTGCCCGACGTGGTGCGGATGGCGGAGGAGGCCGAGGGCGCGGCTTCCGCGGCCGCGGCCGCGCACTGGGTGCGTCGCCAGCCGGAAGGCTTTCGCGTCTACCGGTACACGGGCACGGCCGAGCCCGTGGGGTTCATGGCCATCCTGCGGCTCGACACCCCGCTGCCCCGGGACCTCGCCGCGGACCCGGTGATCGCGGCGCTGTGGGAACACGTGGCGGCGGCCGCTCCGCTGCGGCGGGGCGAGCACGCGGGCGTCCGCCGCTTCGCGGTGCAGCCCGGCCACCACCAGCGGCCCTCACCCCTGCTGGACCTGATCAGCAGGCGCACCATCGCGGAAGAGATGCGGACTCGCGGCCGGGCGGTGACCTTCACCGTCTTCGAGGACGCCGGGCGCTGGCGGGACTACCTGGCCGAAGCCGGGCTGCGAGAGGTCGCGGCCGTGGACGTCGGCGGGCGGCGGCAGCACCTCTTCGGCCGGGACTGGCGGCGGCAGACCGTCGAGGAGTGGGTCGAGCACCGGGCTCGCACTTTGGCCGCGCCCGTGGCCACGTGGCCGGCTCCGTCCGCGGGGGCCCGGATGGCCCGCGCCGAGTTCGAGCACGGCGTCGGCGAGGCGCTGCGCACCTGGCACATCCCGGCCGCATTCGCGACCAGTGTCCTGGTGCGCTCGCACCTGGTGCCGGCCGGATCGGGCGACCCGGTGGCGGACCTGCGCGGCGCCATCACGGCCGCCCTCGACGCGCTGCCGGTCGACCCCGCGGGGGTCAAGGCGCGCGAAATCCTCGTCGCCACCTACATTTCCGCTTTCCGCACCCACAAGGCGGCCGCGCGGCGGCTCGGGCTGCCGTACGGCACCTACCGGCGTCACCTCGCCCTGGCCAAGGACCGGCTCACGGAGCAGCTGCTGGGCTCCTCACCGGGGGAGTGAGGGACGCGCTCACGCGCCGCCTTTGCGGCGGCGCGGCGCGGCCGACCGGGGCGGCGTCGAGCGCATGTGGTCGCGCACCGGGGCCAGCAGACCGGCGAGGGCCTGGACGTCGGCGCGCGAGAGCGGCTCGAACAGGAGGCCGCTGACCACCTCGACGTGGCCCGGCAGCACCTTCGCCAGCAGCGCTCGCCCGGCGTCGGTGATGGTGACGGTGACGCTCCGCTCGTCCTCGGGGGACGGGGCGCGTACGACCAGGCCCGCTTTCTCGAGCAGGCCGGCCTGGTAGGTCAGGCCGCTGCGGCTGTAGACGACGCCGTCGGCCAGGTCGGTCATGCGGTGGCTGCCCGTCGGTGAGTCGCCGAGGCGGGCGAGCAGTTGGAACTGCACGTAGCTGAGGTCGCCCGCCTCGCGCAGCTGCTGCTCGACCGCGTGCCGCAGCAGGCTGGTCACCTCGATGAGGTCGAAGTAGGCACCGAGCTGCACGGGGTCGAGGGAAGGCGGTGAGTCGGGCATGCCCGGAGTCTACTGCTTCGAATTCGAATGAGTGTGCCCGGCGACGTGGCGGGCAGTCGTGAGCAGCGGTGAGCACCGCGGAAGGTGGAGCCCGGGCCGGGGTGTGCAGCAGGGTCGCGGGCAGGAGGGCGGTGTCGCCGCCCACTGGTCCCGGTGAGAGCCGGCTCACTTGATTCGAATTCAAAGCAAGCGTACTGTCCGTGTCAGTTGCTTCGAATTCGAAGCAGGTGGACGAAGGAGAGTTCCGATGAAGGCAGTGCGCTTCCACGAGTACGGAGACCCCGCTGTGCTGCGCTACGAGGACGTCGACCAGCCGGTCCCCGCGGCCGGGCAGGTGCGGGTCCGGGTGGCCGCGACGTCGTTCAACTCCGTCGACGGAAACATCCGCGGTGGGTTCATGCAGGGCCCGATCCCGGTGCGGCTGCCGCACACGCCGGGTCTCGACGTCGCGGGCACGGTCGACGCGCTGGGGGAGGGCGTAGCGGGTTTCGCGGTGGGTGACCGGGTCGTGGGGTTCCTGCCGATGGACAAGCCCGGCGCCGCCGCGGAGTACGTCCTCGCGCCGGCCGAAATCCTCGCGGCGGCCCCTTCGAGTGTCCCGCTGGCCGAGGCCGCCGCGTTGCCGGTGGTGGCCCTGACCGCCTATCAAGCGCTGTTCGACCACGGCAACCTGCGGGCCGGGCAGCGGGTGCTGGTCAACGGCGCCGGTGGAGCGGTCGGTGGTTACGCGGTGCAGCTGGCCAAGCAGGCCGGGGCGTACGTGATCGCCACGGCGAGCCCACGCAGCGCCGACGCGGTGAAGGCGACCGGGGTCGACGAGGTCGTCGACCACACCACCACGAACGTGGCCGACGCGGTGACCGACCCGGTCGACGTCGTGCTCAACCTCGCGCCGGTGGCTCCCGAGCAGCTGGCCGCGCTGGTCACGCTCGTCCGCCCGGGCGGGGTCGTGGTGAACACGACTGTGTGGATGCCCGCACCGTCCGATGAGGACCGCGGTGTCCGCGGCATCGACCTGTTCGTCCGCAGCGACGCCGGCCAGCTCGCGAAGCTGGTCGCCCAGGTCGACCGCGGCGAACTGCGCGTCGACGTCGCCGACCGCGTCCCGCTGGCCGACCTGGCCGCTTTGCACGCCCGCGCCGCCGACGGCGCCGTGCACGGCAAGGTCATCGTCCTCGCGCCCACCGCCTGACCCCGGAAGGCAAGACCATGGCACTCAGCTTGGACCCCGAAATCGCCGCGGCACTGGCCCCGATGGCCGGCGCGATGGCCGACCTGACGCCACCGGCGGTGGGTGACGTCGCGGCGCAGCGCGCCCGGTGGGAGCCGATCATCGGCGCCGCGAGCACCGCTCAGCCGATCCCCGTCGACGTCAAGACCACGGACCACTTCGCGACCACGGGCGACGGCGCGCAGATCGCCCTGCGCTGGTACGTCAAGGAAGGGGCGGCACCCGGGCCGGCCGTGGTGTTCTTCCACGGCGGCGGCTACGTCTTCGGCCACATCGACCTGTTCGACGGCCCCGTCGCCCGCTACGTTTCCGCCGGCGGCGTGCCGATGCTCTCGGTCGACTACCGCCGCGCCCCCGAACACCCGTTCCCGACGCCGGTCGAGGACGCCTACACGGCGCTGAACTGGCTGCACGAGCACGCCGCCGAACTGGGTGTCGACCCCCGGCGGATCGGCGTGATGGGCGACAGCGCCGGCGGCGGCCTGGCCGCGGCCGTGTCGATCCTCGCCCGGGAACGCGGCGGTCCGGAAATCGCCCGGCAGATCCTGATCATGCCGATGCTCGACGACCGCACCCCCGCCCCGGACGAGCACATCGCGCCCTACCTGCTGTGGTCCTACGACGACAGCCGCACCGCGTGGCCGGCCCTGCTCGGTGACGCCGCCGGCGGACCCGGCGTGCCGCCCACCGCGGCCCCCGCCCGGCTCGAAGACGCGACCGGCCTGCCCCCGGCCTACATCGAGGTCGGCCAGCTCGACCTGTTCCGCGACGAAGACACCGCCTACGCGACGAAACTCGCCCGCGCCGGCGTGCCGGTGGAGTTCCACCTCCACCCCGGTGCGCCCCACGAGTTCGACTCGATCGCGTTCGGCTCCGACGTCGCCCGGCGCGCCATCGCCGACCGCGTCCGCGTGCTCAAGTCCCTCTGAGCCGCCGGCGAGCGTCGACGGCCCTGGTGTCGTGCGGCGGATGGCATCACCCGCCGCACGGCGCCGGAACAGCTCGGGTCAGGTGGCGATGAACTCGGTGGCGAAAGTGCGCAGGGTGTCGGCGTCCAGCGCATCTCGGAACCCGACGATCAGCTCGTCCACGCCCGCGTCGCGGTAGACCTCCAGCCGCTTGCGGATCGTGTCGACGGTGCCGATCAGGCCGTAGTCGGCCAGCTCGCCCGGGAACACCTGCGGCGCCCACGGCGGGACCGCGGCACGGGCTTCTTCGTCGGTGTCGGCGATGATGCAGTAGCTCGTCGAGGTCTTGGTGATCCGCGAGAAGTCACGGCCGACGGTCTCGCAGTGCCGGGCGAGGACCTGGAACTTGCGGTGGACCTCGTCGGGGGATTCCTGCACGTTGCACAGGTCGCCGTACAGCGCGACCAGCCGCAGCGTCACCTTCTCCCCGCCGCCGGCGATCATCACCGGCGGGTGCGGCAGCTGGACCCCGGTCGGCGAGCTGACCGCGCCGGCGGTGCTGAAGTAGTCGCCGTCGAAGGTGGCCGGATTTCCCGTCCACAGGGCGTGGATGATCTTCAGCGCCTCCTCCAGGCGCCGGAGGCGCTCACCGGCGCCGGGGAAGTCGTAGCCGAACGCCTTGTACTCCTCTTCGTACCAGCCGGCGCCGATCCCGAAGGTCAGCCGCCCGCCGGAGACGACGTCGAGGGTGGAGGCCATCTTGGCCAGCAGGGCGGGGTTGCGGTAACCGTTACCGGTGACCAGCTGGCCGAGCCGGGCCGTGCCGACTTCGCGGGCCAGCGCGGCCAGCGTGGTCCAGGCCTCGAACACGTAGGACCCGGACGGGCCGAAGGGGATGAAGTGGTCCGGTGCCCAGATGGTGGCGAAGCCGGACTCGTCGGCGACCTTGGCCAGCTCCAGGAGCTTGGCGAACGCGGCGACCGGGTCGGTGTAGCCGGCGAACTCGTGGGTCGTGCCGGTGGGCAGGTAGTAGCTGAGTTTCATGGCAGGTCAGACCACCGGCGATCCCCGAAGGAATCGACACCGGACCGATTCCTTTCCGGACCCGGCGAAGTCCAACCTGCCATGACGACGGACTCTTCGCGGCGCCTGGTGCTCAGCACCCTGTCGTCGCTCAACGGCGTGATCGGCGAACCGATGGCCTGGGCCGGACCTCACTTCGGCCCGGGCAGCGCGACAGCGTCGCTGACGGCGCTGCGGCGAAGCTCGGCGATGCTGATGGGCCGTCGGACCTACGACCTCTTCTCCCGGCAGTGGCCGGACACCCCCGGCGACTACGCCGCCCACCTCAACGCCATGCCGAAGTACGTGTTCTCCCGGACGCTGCGGGATCCGAGCTGGACCAACACCACCGTGCTCGGCGGCGACGTCGCCGACACCGTCGCGCGGATGAAGCGCGAGCCCGGCGGGGATCTGGTCGTCTACGGGCACGGCCGGTTCGGGCGGACGCTCACCGCGGCCGGACTGGTCGACGAGCTGACCTTGACCGTCGTGCCCGTGATCGTCCCGGACGGCGAGGCGTTTTCCCGTCCCGGCGACGCACCGAGCACGTGGGAACTGCTCGACGCGGGGCCGGGCGCCGATCCGGGTCTGGTGTCGCTGCGCTACCGGCCGCGACGAGGATGACGGACATGGCGGAGTCGTGGGACGACCTCGAGAGCTACCGGCCGGAACTGGTGGCCTTGTGCTACCGCATGACGGGCTCGGCGCACGAGGCCGAAGACCTGGTGCAGGAGACCTACCTGCGGGCGTGGCGCGCCCGCGCGTCGTTCGAGGCACGCTCGGCGGTGCGCACGTGGTTGTACCGGATCGCCATGAACGTGTGCCTCACGGCGCTGAACGGGCGGGGCCGCCGGGTCCTGCCGGCCGGGCTCGGTACCCCGGGCGAGGACCCGGACGTCCCGTTGCCCGCGGCCCAGGCCCTGTGGCTCACCCCCTGGTTCGGCGACCCGGCGCACGTGGCCGAGCAGCGCGGGATGCTGCGGCTCGCCCTCGTCGCCAGCGCGCAGCACCTGCCGCCGCGGCAGCGCGCGGCGTTCCTGCTGCGCGAGGTGCTGGCCATGCCGGCCACCGAGATCGCCGAGGTGCTCGGCACGAGCGTGCCCGCGGTCAAGAGCGCCCTCCAGCGTGCCCGGTCCCGGCTCGACGAGCTGGCGCCGTCGCCGGAGGAGATCACCGAGCCGGACTCGCCCGCGGCGCGCGACATCCTGAACTCCTACATCTCCGCTTTCGAGACCGCCGACATGGTGGCCCTGACCCGGTTGCTGCGCGACGACGCGACCCTCGAGGTGATCCCGTCGGGGTTGTCGCTGTCCGGAAAGCGTTCCTGCGTACCGTTTCTGGCCGAGTACGTGCTCACCGCACCCGGGCTCTACCGGATGTTTCCCACGGTCGCGAACGACCAGCCGGCCGCCGTGGCCTACTACCGCGCGCGGCCCGACGCGCCGTTCCGGCCGTTCGGGCTGGCTGTGTTGACCAGCGACACCACGCACCTGGTCTCGATCACGACCTTCCTCGACCCGGAACTGGTCGCCGCGGCGGGCTTCCCGGACGATCCCGGCCGGATGCCGTGACCGCGAGGCGGCGCGCGCCCGGGAAGATCATCCGCCGGGCTCGGCCCGGTAGCTGCCGGGGGTGGTCGCGTATTCCCGTGCGAATGCCTTGGCGAAGGCGAACGGGGAGCCGTAGCCGACGGCGTCCGCGACGCGGGCCAGCGTGTGGTCGGTGGTGCGCAGCAGCTGGGCCGCGGTGGTCATCCGCCAGCGCGTGAAGTACGTCAGCGGAGGTTCGCCCACCACGGAGGTGAACCTGCGGGCGAACGCCGCCCGTGACAGCCCGGCGACGGCGGCGAGCTGCTGCACCGTCCAGGCTCGGCGGGGGTCGGCGTGCATGGCCGCCAGCACCGGGGAGATTTCGGGGTCGCTCAACGCGGCCGACCAGCTCGTCGTGCTGTTCTCTGCGCCGGCCATCCAGGCGCGGATCAGGTAGACCAGCAGAGCGTCCACAAGGGACGGTGCCACGGCGGCGGCCCCGGGTGGCGCCTCGTGCAGCTCGGCGCCGAGCAGGTCCACCATCGCCCGCAGCCCCGGATTCCGGCCGGGCGCGGCCGGCAGGTGGACGACCTCCGGCAGGTCTCGCAACAGTGGATGCGGGCGGCGGCGCATCAGCTTGTACGCGCCGCACACGATCGTCGACCGAGCCCCGGATCCGGGCAGCGTGAACCGCCCGAACGAGCCGCCCGGCCGGTCCCGAACCGGGGCGAACGCGGTCAGGGGCGCGTCCGGCGCGGAGACGATCGCGTGTGGAGCACCGCGGCCGAGCAGGACGACGTCCCCGGGGCCCAGCTGAACCTCCGCGAAAGCCGTCCCGTCCAAGGGAACCAGCCGGCAGCTGCCCTGGAGGACGACGTGGAAGGCGGCGCCCAGGACCTGGTCGAAGCGCAGCCCCCACGGCGCGTGCACTTCGGTGAGGGCGGCGACCGGCCGCCCGACCCGCATCGCCGTCAGGATGTCGGCCAGCACGTCCACGCCGGCAGTCTACGGTGTCGAGACGCTGAGACAAAGAAGTGCGACTTTCGACCATTTCCCGTCTCTTCAGCTCGCCATAGCGTGGTGCCATCATCCACTGATCGTGAACGGGAGACGATGATGAAGACGGTATGGGTCGAAGGGGCCACCGGAAAGGCGGGCAAGCGCGTGACCGCCGCGCTCGCCGCGGCGGGTCTTGCGGTGCGGGCGGCGAGCCGGCATCCGGGAGTGCCCACCGCGAACGTCACCCCGGTGCCGTTCGACTGGGCCGACGAGTCCACCTGGGCCGGTTCGGTCGCCGGCGCGGACGCGCTGTTCCTGAAGGGACTCGACGTCCTGGACGACGCGGCCTCGGTGATCGCGCGGCTCATCGCCACGGCCCCGCGGGCGGAGCACGTGGTCCTGATGTCCGCCTTCGGGGTCGACAAGGCGCCGGCGGCCGCTCCGCGCGCCCGGGTCGAACAGGCGGTGCGGGAGTCCGGCCGGAACTGGACGATCCTGCGTCCCAACTGGCTGATGCAGAACTTCGACGAGGACGACGCGGTGTACGCCAGGGCGATCCGCGACGACGACGAGCTGTACGCGGGAAGCGGCACCCACCGTGCGGCTTTCGTCGACACTCGCGACGTCGCCGACGCGGCCGTCGCGGTGCTGACCACCGACGGCCATCACCGCCGCGGCTACGACCTCACCGGGCCCCGGTCGCTGACGTTCGCGGAGGTGGCCGAAACCCTGTCGGCCGCGTCGGGGCGAGCGATCCGCCACGTCGACGCCGATCTCGAGACGCACCGGGCGCATTTCGCCCGTTCCGGTCGCCCGGACGCGTGGGTCGAGCACATGATGGAGCTGTTCGCCTTCGTGCGCGCCGACGTCTTCGACGGCGTCACCGGCGATGTCCGGCGGCTCACCGGCCATGCCCCGCGTTCGCTGGAGGACTACGCGCGATCAGCGTGTTCGTGTCCGTAAGCTGGGGTGATGGAGGGGGATTCCCGGGGGTTGGGGCGGGCGGAGCTGGCTCGCGAGCTGGAGCGCGTCGGGGCGGTGGCACTGCGGACGACGGCGTGCTGTCTGGCCTGGATTCCCGCTCTTGCGTTCTTGCTTTTTTCCCACAGCATCGGTGACGGTCCTCGGAACGATGCGACGGATATCTTGGCGTTCTGCGTGATTGCTGTGTCGTTGTTCTTCACGCCGGGGGCGATATTGTGGTGGCTGCGCTATGAGTCGGTCCGGCGCACCGGCTGGCGAGCTGCGACGGTCACGGCAGTGTTCGTGGACCTGCCGGGTTGCCTCGGGGCTCTCGCTTCTGCGGGGCGGACCAATGCCAGAAGGCTCGACTACGTCGTCCACTACCTCGACGGCCGTGGTGCTCGGCTGCGGGGTGGTGCCAGCTTGTGGCATCACCCCCCGCTGGTGGCCTTCGATGGCGCGCAACCCGCGTGGGTCGGTGGTTCGGGTCGCTTGATCGTCGTCCTGTTCGCCAGCAGTCGCTGGGGCCCCTCCCGTCCGCGTGCGGTACCCGCGAAGTTCATCGGCGTCCTTCCCGCACGCTCGGAGTAGCCGAAGGTCTCCCGGAAGACGTCCGGTGCCGGAAGCGGCAGGATGGCCGGCATGACCTTGCCTGCGCTCCCCGAGGAGTCCTTCCGCCGCGTGCTCTGCGTCGTCGCGCACCCGGACGACATGGAGTACGGCACCTCCGCGGCCGTCGCCCGCTGGACGGCGCGCGGCATCGACGTCGGCTACCTGCTGCTCACCCGCGGCGAGGCCGGCATGCCCAACCCGCCCGAGGAGACGGCCCGCCTGCGCGTCGCCGAGCAGCGGGCCGCCTGTGACGTCGTCGGCGTCGAGCACCTGACGGTCCTGGAACACCCGGACGGGGTGCTCGTCTACGGGCTGGACCTGCGCCGGGACATCTGCCGGGAGATCCGCCGGTTCCAGCCCGACGTCGTGTTCGGCACCGGGTTCGACGTCGAAACGCCGTACGGCTTCGACCAGGCCGACCACCGCGCGGCCGGGCTCGCGACGCTCGACGCGATCCGCGACGCGGGCAACCGGTGGGTCTTCCCGGAGCAGGTCGAGGACGAGAACCTGGAACCGCACTCCGCGCGCTGGTACCTCACTCCCGGCATGACGGACGCGACCCACGGCGTCGACGTCACCGGCGAGCCGCTGCGCCGCGGCGTCGCCTCGCTCGAGGCGCACGCCGCGTACCTGGCCGCGCTGCCGGACCACCCCGCCCCCTCGGACTTCATCCCGCGGTTCGCCGCGATGGGCGGCAAGGCCATGGGGGTCGAGCACGCCGTCCTGTTCCGCGCCCACGACCTGCAAGCCCCACCCGAGGTGACGCCGGACGGGTCGTGAGCCGGCCTCATACCGCGAATGGCTTCGAGACGTCCACGGGCTTGCCCACGCGCGCCCTCAGGTCCGGGTAGCCGTCGTAGCGGAAGGTGCGCTGGGAGATCAGCCACTGACCGTCGACCTTCCGGAGTTCGTCGATGTACATGCCGATCGTGACGACCGCGGAATGCGTGGTCTGGTTCCTGCCGCCGGGCTCGCCGTAGGTCGGCGTGGGCAACAGCTCGGTCGTCCCGGCCGGGCTCGCTCCGTCGACCCGGGCCGGCCTGCGTGCCGGGCTTCAGGTGATCCGGTCTTTGCTGGCCGGTGAAGAGGTCGACTTCGACGACGTGCGGTCACGGCTGCGCGACCAGGTGGCCGTGCCGCTGCACCCGGCGGCGAGCGGGCCGCGGAACCCGCGGCTGGCCGGCGAGGTCGCGGACGGCGCGATCCTGCTGTCCGGTGTGGCTTCGGAGCAGCGCAGGTGGCGGACGGCGGATCCGTGCTTGTCACCGTTTCTGGCGGCGGCGGGGGTACGGGTGCGCGTGCCCGAGCGCCCGCCGCGGCTGCGCCCGGACCTGCTGCACGCCGAGTCCTGGGCGTCCGCGGTCCGGGCCTGCGAGTCCTTTGTGGACGACGAGACCGCCGAGCTGTTCGCCCGGCGGTTCTGCCTGTACGGCACGGCGGACGAACTGGCGGCGCGGCTGACCGAGCTGACCCGGTCCGGCGTTTCGGCGGTGCTGCTGCAGCACGGCGGTTCGTACGACCTGCCGCGGCAGCTGGTCGCCGACTTCGCCGGCCGGGTCCGGCCCGTTCTCCGGCGTTAACCGGCAGCGAACTGCTGGGTGCCGATCACGCGTAGCAGCTCGAGCTTTTCGGCGGCGTCGGTGCCCTGCAGGGGCAGGAGGATCCGCATCCGGAGGCCGGTCTCGGGTGTCACGAGCAACTGGCAACGCAGCCGGATCAGCCCGACCGTGGGGTGCTGGACCGCTTTCAGGTCGGCGTGCCGGACGGCGACCTCATGCCGGTTCCACAGCGTCCGGAACTCCTCGCTGTGGGTCGAGAGGTCGGAGATCAGCTGGGTGATCCGAGGGTCCCCGGCTCGGCGGGAGCAGGTGGCGCGGAGGTCGCTGACGTGAGCCGCCGACAGGCGGGCCCGGTCCGCCTCCGGAACGTGGTCACGTGCTGCCCCGGGGGTGAACCAGCGTCGGTAGATGTTGCGGTCACGACCGGGGCGGAACTCGCCGTCGCCGGCCAGCGCGTCGTTGAGCGGGTTGGTGTAGAGCACATCGCCGAGGTCGTTGTAGACGCACGTCGGCAGGGCGTCGAGGTGTGCGGCGAGCTGGCGCAGTCCCGGGTCGATGTGGTCACCGACCTGGCGCGGCGGGGTGGGCACGCCGGCGAGGCGGAAGAGGTGGTCCTTCTCGTCGGGGGTGCACCGCAGCGCGCGAGCGAGGGCGGTCACGACCGACTCCGACGGGTCGGAGCCGCGGGCCTGCTCCAGCCGCGCGTAGAAGTCGCTCGAGATGCCCGCGAGCACGGCGACTTCTTCGCGGCGCAAGCCGGGTGTGCGGCGACGCGAGGTTTCCGGCAGGCCGATGTCCGACGGGGTGAGCGCCGCCCGTCGTCGGCGCAGGAATTCGGCGAGTCCGGGACGGTCGATCACGTCGTCAGTATGCGCGCACGGGTGCGGCCGCATCCAGGACGAGGTTGGTCCTGGACAGGCCAGTCCTGCCCCGGCCAGGACGATCGGCCGCACAGTGGGGCCATGACCGACCACTACATCCGACTCGCTCGGCGCATCCCGGTTCCCGACGCGGTTCCGGTCGTCTCCGTCAACCCCGTCACCCTGCCGGCGCCCGGCCGCGGCATCCCGCTGGAGCTGCGGGTCACCGCGCCCCTGAGGGGCGATGCCGTGGCGATCGTGCTGCTGTCCCACGGGGGCGGCAGCTCGCACTACCTGCAGTCCAAGGACGGCTTCTCGCCGCTGGTCGACTTCTACGCGAGTCACGGGTTCGCCGTCATCCAGCCCACCCACCTCAGTTCTCCCGGCGGCGGCCTCGGCCTCGACCGGGATGCCGTCGGCCACCCGCTCTTCTGGCGATCGCGGATCGACGACTTCGAGCTCATCCTCGACAACCTGGACGCGATCGAGGCCCAAGCACCGGTCGTCCACGGACGGCTCGACCCGGCGCGCGTCGCCGCCGTCGGTTACTCCGCGGGCGGCAACACGGTCAGCGCGCTGCTCGGCGCGCGGGCTCTCGATCCGGTCAGCGGAGCCTTCCTCGACTTTCGTGAGTCCCGCGTCGGTGCCGGTGTGCTGCTCGCCTCGACCGGCAGCGCCGAGGGCATGACCGACACCATGCGCGAGCGGTACCCCGAGCTGGAAACCGACTTCTCGCGGTTGACCACGAGGACCCTGGTCGTCCACGGCGATGAGGACGTGAACCCCGTCGCCACCACCCGCGGCGCCGACTGGCACGCCGAGCCCTACCACCTCAGTCCCGGTGCCGACGCCCTGCTGGTCCTTCCCGGCGCCAAGCACTACCTCGGCGGCATCATGGGCTACAGCCTCGCCGAAACCGACGACGAAGACCCCGAACGGCTCGCGGTCACCCAGCGCATGACCTGGGCCTACCTGCGATCGGCCCTCTACAACGGCGACCCCGCATGGCAGCGTGCCACCGAAGCGATCCGCGGCGACCCGGCACTCGGAAGTGTGTACCTGAAGCAGCCGCTGCTTCCGCCATTTCGTGTCGAGTGAAACCGTATCGTCCGATCTGGCCTGCAGTAGGGTGGCGGGATGAGTGGCAAGTCCAGAACCGCGACCGCCCGTGCGACGGACCGTCCGGGTGATGTGTCCCCGTTCGCACTGGGGCTGCTGCTGCGCCGGGCCCACACGCGGGTGGCGGGTGCGATGGCCGCGGCGATGCGGCCCCACGGGCTGGAGCTGCGGCACTTCGCCGTGTTGATCCTGCTGGTGGACCGCGGGCCGACGACCCAGCGGGACCTGGTGGAGGCGACCGGCTCGGACAAGGCGGGGATCATGCGGGTCGTCGACGACCTGGAGGAGAAGGGGTTCGCGGTCCGCAAGCCCGTGCCGGGGGATCGGCGGGTGCGTTCCGTCGAGATCACCCCGGCCGGGCTGAAGGCCTTCGACACCGTTCACCGAGATGCCCTGGAGCCGGCCGAGGGACTGGTCTCGCACCTGCGGCCCGGGGAGGCGGCGAAGCTGGTGGACCTGCTCACCCGGTTCACCTATCCGCCCGCGGACCAGGCGTAGGCGCCGGGACGGCTCGCCGTCAACGGACGGGAAACATGCGCTGCTTGACCGGTGGCACGGCTTCGGCGAGGCGCAGCACGGTGCGGAACACCGACCGCGGCAGCCGGGACGTCGTCGCGGCACCACGGGCGTTGCGCGTGGACAGCGCCAGCGCCGCGTTCGCGTAGCCGCGCATCTCCCGCTCGTATCCGGCGATCCGGGCGACGGGTGCCGTGTCCGCGGAGAGGTGACGCCGGAGGGTGTCGGCGTCCCGTAGCGCGGTGTTCGCGCCGATCCCGGCCATCGGGGTCATGGCGTGGATCGCGTCGCCCAGCAGCGTGACGGCGGTCGGCTGCCAGTCCGGCAGCTCGGGCATCGTCTTCAGCGGGATCGCCGCGACCGTCGCGAGGTCGGTTTCCGCGATGATCCTCCGCACGGGAGCCGCCCAGGTCCCGGTCCGGTCCCGGACCAGGTCGAGCAACCGGGCGGGTCCGGCCGTCCCGAGGTCGTCCGGGTAGGTCGAGCGGTGCGCGGCCCACGCCCACACGATGACGCGCTCCGCCGCGCCGGCGTCCCAGGTGGACAGGAACATCCAGCCCGGCCGGGCGGGCACGATGTTGGTGACCGCGCCGTCGACGAGGGCGGCCGGGAGGGTGCCGGCGAGGTCCCGGGTGAGCCGGACCCGGCCGGCGATGTTGACGATGCCGAGGTCGCGGCGCCGGAGCCCGGGCAGCCGCTGCGCACGGACGCGCGAGTTGGCCCCGTCGGCACCGACGAGCAGGTCCGCCGCGACGGTGTGGCCGTCGGCGGCGTGGACGAGGACGCCGTCCTTTGTGTACTCGAAGCGGTCGAACGCGCTGCCCCAGCGGATGACGTCGTCGCGGCCGGTATTGGCGGTGTTGAGCCCGGCGAGCAGCGCGTCACGCAGGGCGTCGCGGTTCACGGCGCGCCGGCGGGTGACGGGATCGGTGTTGGCCGAGGTGTGCGTGTGGTCGCGTTCGGCGAGCACCCGCAGATCCTGGTCGTGAAAGCGCACGATGTCCGGCGCGGTGGACGACGTCTCCGTCAGCTGCGTCCGGCTCCGCTCCGGGAGGCAGGCGTGCAGGGCGCGCAGGCCGTCGGCGCCGAGGTGGATGCCGTAGCTCGCCGGCTTGGCGTCCGGGGACGCGTGGCGTTCGAGCACCACGACGTCCACGCCGGCGCGGCGCAGCCCGTGGGCCAGGCACAGGCCGCCGAGCCCGGCGCCGGCGATGACGACTCGCATGGAGCTTCTCCTCAAGGGATCGTGGCTTCGCCGGGAAAGGCGAGCCGGGTCAGCAGGTCCAGCAGCAGCGCGGCCTCGCCGGAGCCGAGGTGGCCGAGCAGGTGCTCGGCGACGGGCTCGGCGTGCTGGTGGGCGGTGTCGAACACGGCCGTTCCGGCCGCGGTCGGGGTGATCGTGTGCACCCGGCGGTCGCCGGGGCGGGGGGTCCGGGTGACCAGCCCGGCGTGCTCGAGGTCGTCGACGACGCGGACCATCGTGGCCTTGTCGCTGCCGACGGCGCCGACGAGCGCCTGCTGGCTCATCGGCCCTCCGGTGTGGAGGGAGACGAGCACGATGAAGTGCCGGAACTCCAGGCCGAGTGGGCGAAGCACGCCCAAGAGCTGCGCGGCGGCGCGGTCGTGGGCGCGGCGCAGCAGCAGTCCCAGTGCGAACGGTGACCCGTCGCCCGGCCGGTCGGTCGCTCTCGCGAGCCGGGAAGCCACTCTTGTCACGACCGAGAACGTATCATCTGAAACGGAGTTGCACAAGAAGGTTTCATGTGAAACGGTCTCGGGTGTGAACACGACTCAGGAAGTACGCGTCCCGTCCGAATCCCGCGTCCCGCCGCGCAAACGACGTGGGGAGGGCATCGTGGTGACCGCCGCGCCGACGGTCGCCTTCGTGGCCGCCAACGCGCTCGGCGACCTCACCGCCGCCCTGGTGACCGCCGGCGTCACGGCGATCGCGGCATTCGGCTGGCGGCTGTACCGGCGGCAGCCGGTGCGGCAGGCCGTGCTGGGGCTACTGCTGGTCGCGGCGTGCGCGGCGGTGGCCACCGTCACCGGCGAGGCGCGCGGCTTCTTCCTCATCCCCGCGCTGATCCCGTTCGCCGTCATCGCGGTGTGCGTGACGACTGTCCTCATCGGACGCCCGCTGACCGGGCTCGTCCTCAACCGCGTCGCCGGCGGGCCCGCGGACTGGAGGTGCGTTCCCCGGCTGCGGCGGATCCACACCGTCTCGACCCTCACGTGCGCGGCGGTCAACGTCGTCAACGGCGCGCTCCAGGTGGTCTACTACCGCGACGACCAGCCGCTGGTCCTCGGCATCGTGCACATCGCGACCGGCCCCGTTTTCGCGGTCATCGTCGCGATCACCATCGCTTTCGTCCGCCGCGCGAAGGCCGGCCCGGCAGCGCCCGCTCCGCTCAGCGCCGTTCGCCCGCCTCGGGTTCGATGAACACGTCCTGGGTCCGCCGTCCGCCCAGCATCGTGAACGCGATGAGCGCGGCCACCGCGGCGGCGATGCCGCACACCAGGTAGCCGAGGGAATAGGCGTGGGAGAGCGCGTGGAAAGCGACGTCCTTGAGGGGGTTGAACGGGATCGGCGTGCCGTCGGGCCCGGGTACCTGCGCCGGGACGCCGTTCTGCCCGAGCGGGCCGGACTTCACCGCGTGGACGGCCGCTTCGACCTGGGGGCGCTGGGCTGGGGGCACGTGCTGCGGCGAGGCGTAGAACGCGTCCAGCGCGGACTGGAGCGAAGGGGACGAGGCGATCTGCGCGTTGATCGCGTTCGCGGCGTTCGTCAGCGCGATCGCGCCCACGATGGCGGGCCCGAGCGTCAGGCCGCCGTCGCGCAACATGCTCGTCGCGCCGCTGGCCATGCCGGCTTTGGACGTCGGGACGCTGTTCACGGCGACGACGGTGATCGAGGTGACGGCCAGCTTGAAGCCGGCGCCGACGACCAGCAGCGGAACCGCGACCGCCGCGATGGAGAGGTTCGTGGCCGGAATGGCGGCGAGCACGAAGTCGCCGATCCCGATCAGCGCCATCCCGGTGCCGAGTACGACGCCGGGGCTGAAGCGCTCGACCACCCGGGTGCTGACCGGGAACAGCACCACGCCCATCACGTTCAGGCAGAAGAAGCCGATGGACGTCACGAGCGGGGTGTACTCCTGGATGGCCGACAGCCGGATGCTCGTCGCGTACGCGGTGCCCAAGTAGGCGAACATGCCGACGACGGTCACCACCGCGGAGACCGTGAACATCCGGTTGCCGAACAGTTCCAGGCGGATCAGCGGCCGGTCCACCCGGCGCTCGATGACGACGAACAGCGCCATGAACACGACGGCCACGACGAACCCGCCGATCACCGGAAGACTGCCCCAGCCGTCTTCGGCTCCCTGGATCACCGCGTACAGCAGCGCGAACAGGGACACCGCGATGGTGATCTGGCCCGGCCAGTCCAGCGACCGGCCCAGCGGTGCGGACGAATTCTGCGCGCCCACCAAGGTGATCACGCAGCTGACCACGGCCAGGACCGCCATGGCGAGGAACGCGTAGCGCCAGCTCGCGTACTCGCCGCCCGAATGCTCGATCCTGGCCAGCAGGCCGGCCAGCACCGGTGAGACGAACCCGGCGCCGGTGAGGGCGGCGGCCCAGATGGAGATGGACTGCGCGCGTTGCCGGACGTTCTGCGTACCCGCGGCGAGCATCGCGATCGACGTCGGGAAGATCGCCGCGGCGCCGATGCCGGAAACCACCTGACCGGTGATGAGCACGCCGGTGCCGCCGCTGGGCGTGAAGAAGCCGAGCAGCCCGCCCACGGCCATCAGCGCGGCGCCGATGGCCAGCAGGCGCTTGCGTCCGAAGAGGTCACCGACCACGCCGAAGGACAGTTCCAGCAGGGTCACCGGCACCAGGAAGGCGTCGGAGATCCAGGTCAGCGTCGTCGACGAAGTGTGCAGGTCCTGGTTGATGAACCCGTTGATGACGGCGGGGATGGACAGGCCGATCTGCGCGACCGCGACGGCGGCCGCCGCGGCCACCAAGGTGCCGCGCCGCAGCTCCGCGGGCGCTGACGGGCCGGATGACGCGACAGTCTCACTCACGATTGTGAAGCAAACCACACCGAAAACCAGATGTACAGGTTTCCTGACTATTGCGTGGAGGCCGGCCCCGGCTCCACCCGCTCCTCGCGCAGCGCGCGCCGGCACAGCTCCAGCGAGTGGTGCAGTTCGCTCGCCTGATCGTCGGATAGCAACGAGACCATGCGGTCCTGCAACGCGGCCACCTGGGGCCGCAGGCGATCGAGCAGCCGCTGGCCGGCGGGCGTCAGGGCGATGACGAGGCGGCGGCGGTCGGCGGGGTCGCGGTGGCGCTCGATCAGCCCGCCGTTCAGCAGCGTCGTCACCATGTCGGCCATGCTCTGGTCGGTGACGAAGGAGTGCCGGGCCAGGCGCGCGGCGGTGAGGTCCGGATGGCGTTCGAGGACGGTCAGGGCGGTGTACTGCAACGTCGTGATGTCCGCCGGCCGGACGAGGGTGTCGAGCTCGGCGCGCACGGACAGCTCGACCTGCTTCATCAGGTACAGCAGAGTCGACGGCGGCTCACCCGAACCGACCTGAGTGTTACCCGTCATGGTCAACCAGGACCTCCCTGATGACCATCGTAGGCGTCGCCCCGGGCGCGCCCGGGCCGACGCGGATCTCACGAAGTCCTGGTCGGCTCGGGGGGCACCGCAACCGGGGACGAAGCCGCGACACGACAGTGGTCACAGCTTCTTGAGCCGGCGCCGGTTGACTGTCAGCACCTCGTCCGACAGGTCCGGGGCGGCGTCGGCGATCGCGCGGGAGAGGATCAGTGCGCCGACCATCTGGCTGAACAGCGCTATCGCGCGCTCGCGGGCTTCGGCGGGAGTGAGGGCGGTGCCGGACTGGCGGGCGCGGTCGAGCAGCATGTCGGTGATGGTGGCGAAGTAACCGTCGAGTCCGCGCCGGTATTCGGCCTGGGCGGCGGCGCCGTGGCGGCCGGCGTCGGCGACGAGCGCGGCCGAGGCGCAGCCGATCTCGGGGTGGTCGCGGTGCTCGGCGTTGACGTACTCGTCGACCATGTCGTCCAGGGCCGCGCGCGCCGAGCGGGGATGCGCTTCGCGGATGGCGTCGAGCGCGCCGAGTGAGTCGGTGAAGCCCTGGTGGAGGACTTCGAGGGCGAGGTCGTCCTTCGAAGCGAAGTGGTTGTAGAACCCGCCGTGCGTCATGCCGGCCGACTTCATCAGCTCTTCGATGCCGATGCCGTCGAAGCCGCGCAGCCGGAACCCGGCACCGGCCGCGTCGACGATCTTCCCGCGGTTGAGCTGCTTCTGCTCCTGCGTGATGCGAGGCACCCTTCGATGATAGTCAACATCAAAGCGAGTGTCCACGGTTGACAGTCAATGATGACGGAGGCAATCATAACTATTGATGTCGATCGACATCAAAGATCGGAGGGAACGGTCGTGAACTTCGGAACCATCGGCGCCGGGACGGTCGCGCAGGCCATCGCCGGCCACCTCGTGGCGGCCGGCCACAAGGTGACGCTCAGCAACAGCCGCGGCCCGGACACACTGCTCGACGTCGTGACCCGGCTGGGGCCGCTCGCGAGCGCGGGCACGGCCGCCGAAGCGGCCGCCGCCGACATGGTCTTCCTCGCCGTGATGTGGCCGCAGGTCGGTGACGCGCTGGCCGGGCTGCCCGCGTGGGACGGCCGCATCCTGGTCGACACCACCAACACCTTCGCCGAGCTCGAGGTCGGGACGGCGGGCGAGTTCGTCGCGCAACGCGCGCCGGGCGCGCGCGTGGTCAAGGCCTTCAACACCCTCTACGCCCAGTACATCGCCGCCGATCCCCGGCACGCGGAAGGACGGCAGCTGCTGTTCTACGCCGGTGACGACGCGGCCGCCAAAGCGGACTTCCACGCAGTCGCCGACGCCATCGGATTCGCGCCGGTCGACGCCGGGACGCTGCGCGAAGGTGGCCGCCTCATGCAGATCGGCGGCCCGCTCTCGGCGCTGCACGCCCTGAAGCAGGCACAGTGAAGGCACTCGCCTACGAGAAAGCGCACGCGCTCGACGCGTTCGCCATCGACCTGGTCGAGGTCGACGAACCTCGGCTACGCGACCGTGACCTGCTGGTCGAGGTCCACGCGATCGGCATCAACCCCGGTGAAGCCGCGATCCGGCGGACCCGCGGCGCCGAGCCCGGCGGGCGGGTCGTCCTCGGCTGGGAGTTCGCCGGAGTGGTCGTCGAGGCCGGGTCCGTGGCCACCGGCTTCGCGATCGGGGACCGGGTGCTGGGCACCGGCGACATCACCCGCGACGGCAGCTGGGCCGAGCGCGTGGCGGTCGACCACCGGGTGGTCGCCAAGATCCCGGACCGGCTCGCGTTCACCGACGCCGCATCGCTGCCCGTCGGGGTTCTCACGGCCTGGGAATCGCTGTTCCGCGACGAGGACACGCTGCTGCCCGGTGTCGGGCGCGTGCTCGTCATCGGCGGAGCCGGCGGCGTCGGGTCGATGGCCACGCAGCTGCTCAAGGCCACGACGCCGGCCTTCGTGATCAGCACGGCCTCGCGGCCCGAGTCGCGGAAGTGGGCGGCGGAGATGGGCGCCGACCTGGTCGTCGACCACCGCGGCGACCTGGCCGGCCAGCTCCGCACGGCGGGGATCGACCACGTCGACCTGGTGTTCTCGACGGCGGGCACCAGCGGCCACCTGGGGGCGATCGTCGAGGTGCTGCGCCCCTTCGGTCACCTGGCCGCCGTCGACCTCGCGGGCCCCTTCGACACGGCGGCCTTCACCGGCAAGTCGCTGTCGCTGCACAGCGAGATGGTGTTCAGCAAGATCGTGGCCGGCGGTGACGTCGCCAGCCAGGGCCGCATCCTCTCCCGGGCGGCGGACGACGTCGCGGCGGGCCTGCTGCGCCCGATCGTCACCACCACGCTCGACGGGCTGACCGCCGAGACCATGAAGACGGCGCACACCCTCGTCGAGAGCGGCCGGACCATCGGGAAGACCGTGGTCCGGGTAACCGCCTGAATCCCCCCAACGAAAGGAATTTCCCGAGATGACAACGGATCTGCTCGACGGTGAGTACGTCCCCGGTGCCGACGCCACCACCCGCGACCAGGTCGAGCTCTACGAGCGCACCGACGGCCGCGAAGGCGCGACGATGGGGGGTGGCCCCGTGGTCGTGGTGACCATGCGCGGCGCCCGGTCGGGCAAACTGCGCAAGGTCGCCCTGATGCGCATCGAGCGTGACGGCGTCTACGCCATCGGCGCGGCGGCCGGCGGCCAGGCTCGCCATCCGAGCTGGTTCCACAACCTCGTGGCGCACCCGACGGTGCAGCTGCAGGACGGTCCCCGACGCCGGCTGATGACCGCCCGGGTGGCCGAAGGCGCGGAGCGGGAGAGCTGGCTGGCCTACACCGACGAGCTCTACCCGTTTTTCGCGGGCCTTCGCGCCCAGGCCGTCGAGGCCGGCGACCGCGAGGTGCCGTTGATCCTGCTCGAACCCGCCGAGAGCTGACCGGACCGGTCACGGGCGCCCGGGCGGTGTTAAACGCACGTCGGGAGAAGCGTTACTCCGACGCCGTCTGGTAACACGTCGGTGTTCCGGGTGAAACGGCCCGGAAATGGCCGGCCGGTGCACTGAGCGGCATGAACTTCGAGCTCGACGGCCGGCACGAGCCGGTGATCGTGGTCGGCGGCGGCCAGGCGGGACTGTCGATGTCCCACTGCCTGGCCTCCGCCGGGGTCGCGCACCTGGTGCTCGAACGTGAGCGCGCGGGGCACGAATGGCGGAGCCGCCGCTGGGACAGTTTCTGCCTGGTCACGCCGAACTGGCAGTGCCGCCTGCCCGGGTTCCCCTATGCGGGTGATGATCCGGACGGGTTCATGGTCCGAGACGAGATCGTCGGCTACCTCGAGGCGTATGTGAAGGAGTCCGACGTCCCGCTGCACGAGGGCGTCGAAGCGACGCGGCTGCGGCAGCTGCCCGGTGGCGGGTTCCGGCTCGCCACCACGGCCGGCGAGCTGACCGCCGACCACGTCGTGCTGGCCACCGGGCCCTACCAGGTGCCGCTGAAGCCGAGGCTGGCCGAGCGGCTGCCCGAGCACGTCGTCCAGCTGCACTCGGCCGAGTACCGCAACCCGGCGCAGTTGCCGGACGGCGAGGTGCTGGTCGTCGGCACCGGGCAGTCCGGCTGTCAGATCGCCGAGGACCTGCACCTGGCCGGGCGCCAGGTGCACCTCGCCGTCGGGTCGGCGCCGCGGGTGGCCCGGCGCTACCGCGGCCGCGACGTCGTCGCGTGGCTCGACGAGATGGGGTACTACGCCCGGGGCATCGACGAGTTCGCCGACGCGGACGCCGTCCGGTTCCGCGCCAACCACTACGTCACCGGCCGCGACGGCGGCCACGACATCGACCTGCGCGCGTTCGCCACGCAGGGCATGCAGCTCTACGGCCGGCTCAATGACGTCCGAAGTGGACAGTTGAGCTTCGCCGACGACCTGCGCCGCAACCTGGACGCCGCCGACGCGGTCTCCGAGGGCATCAAGGACTCGATCGACGCCTTCATCGCGCAACGCGGGATCTCGGCGCCGGGGGAGAAGCGCTACCAGCCGGTGTGGGAACCGCCGGACGGGCCTCGCACCCTCGACGTGGAAGCGCTTTCGGCCGTCGTCTGGAGCACCGGGTTCGGCCGCGACCACCGCTGGATCGACGTCCCGGTGTTCGACGGCCGGGGCTACCCGACCCACCACCGCGGCGTCACCAGCTGCCCCGGCCTGTACTTCCTCGGCCTGCCGTGGCAGCACACCTGGGGCTCGGGGCGGTTCTGCGGCGTCGCCGCGGACGCGGAGTACCTGACCCGGCGGATCACCGGCGGCGGGCGCGGGGACGTCCGGTGGCTCTCCGGCACGCCGGTGAGCACCTACCCGGCCGACGACGACTGGGTCGCGCCGAGGACGGTGGCGTGATGCGGTGGACGAACGACGCCCACCGGCACCTGGGCGTGCTGCCGGCGTATCCGTTCTACGGTGGCCCGCCGGTCGCCCCGGCGATCGGTGCCCGCGCGACGATCGGCGAACTCCTGTCCGACTTGGACCGCGAAGGCACCGAACGCGCGCTGGTGATCCCCAACTACGGCGTCCCGGACCCGGCGATCGCGTTCTCCTTCAACGAACTCTGCGTCGAAGCGGCGGGCAAGGACGACCGGATCAGCGCCGCACTGTGGGTGTCTCCGAGAGCCGAAGACGCCGACCGGACCGACGAGGCGTTGAAGCTGGCGGCCGAGGACGGTGTGCGAGCGCTCAAGCTCAGCTTCCTGCTGGGTGGCAAGGCCTCCGACCCCGCGTGCAAGCCGCAGCTGGACAAGATCTTCGCCACCGCGCGGGAGCACGACCTCGTCGTGCACGTCCACACCTCGCCGGGTGCGGCGTCGGACATCGACGAGGTCGGCAAGCTCGTCGACGCCTACGCCGGCGACGTCAAGCTGCACCTCGTCCACTTCGGCGGCGGGATGAGCGGGCACATCAAGCTCGTCGGCGGCCGCTTCTTCGACTGGATCGCCGCCGGGAAGCAGGTCTACACGGACCTGTCCTGGGCGATCGGCTTCACCCCCCGCTGGCTCGTCGAAGAGATCTCACGCCGGGGCCTCGGCCACGACCGCGTGCTGTTCGCCTCCGACGAGCCGTGGGGCGATCACGAGGGCGAACTCGCCAAGCTGGCCGCCGCGGCCGGCGACGGCGAGCTCGCCGACCTGGTTTTCCGCGGCACGTTCGATGTGCTGTACGGACCGAAGAAAGGGAAATAGACCGATGGCAGAGCTGACCGAGACCGAGAAGACCAGCCTCGACGAGATCCCGCACCCGTCGCTGCCGCAGGGCTCCAACCTGTACGGCGGGACCAAGGTCTTCCCGGACTACCAGGCCGAACCCGGCCAGAGCTACTTCACTCTCGTGCACGGCATCGCGCACGAGTCGTCGGTGAGCTTCGTCGCGATCCTGCAGGCGACCCGCGCGCTGCGGAAGGGCTTCGAAGCCGCGATCTACTTCTACGGCCCGGGTTCGCTGAACTGCCTGGCCACCCGCGGCTTCCCGACCACCGGCAACGCCGCGTTCCCGGGTGAGCTGAACATCAACGACCAGCTCAAGACGTTCATCAGCGAGGGCGGCAAGGCGTACTGCTGCCGCTTCGGGTTGTCGCTGCACGGCGCCCGCGAGGAGGACCTCATCGAGGGCGTCATCCCGACGCACCCCCTCGACGTCCAGGACGCGCTGATCCACTACGCGCGCAAGGGCGCGATCATCAACTCCACCTACATGTTCTAGGGAGCGGTCTGTGCGCGTCGGCATCGAAGAAGACCTGGAAACCCGCGCCGACATCGCCGTCCGCGGAGTGCGTGTGGACGCACCTGTGCAGCGCAGCAAAGGCGCCGGGCCGAGCGACGACGGCCACCTGGTGGTCGACGGTGCCAACGCCACGCTGCCGCTGAACCCCGACAGCCCGTACGCCGTCCGCGACGGCCGGATCTTCCGCGAGACGGTCGATCTCGGCCTGAGCGTCGCGCCGGTCGGCCGGCCGCGGTTCTACGATCTGTCCACAGCGGACGGTGTGCCGTACCGGAAGATCGCTCTGCTGCACGGGAAGGACGTTCTCGCGACGACCGTCGTGCAGACGTGCATCCGGTACACCGAGGACCAGCGCTGCCGGTTCTGCACCATCGAGGAGTCGCTGCGGGCGGGGTCCACAGTGGCCGCGAAGACCCCGCAGCAGCTCGCGGAAGTCGCCGAGGCGGCGGTGCGGCTCGACGGCGTCCGGCAGATGGTGATGACGACCGGCACGACGTCCGGGCCCGACCGCGGCGCGCGGCACCTCGTGCGGTGCGTCCGGGCGGTGCTCGACGCCGTGCCGGGGCTGCCGATCCAGGTGCAGATCGAGCCGCCGGGCGATCTCGGTGTACTGCAGGACCTGCGCGACGCCGGGGCGACGTCGATCGGCATCCACGTCGAGTCGCTGGACGACGACGTCCGGCGGCGCTGGATGCCGGGCAAGTCGACCGTGCCGCTGGCGGAGTACGAAGCCGCGTGGGCGGAAGCGGTCCGCGTCTTCGGCCGCAACCGCGTCTCGACGTACTTGCTGATCGGACTCGGCGAGGATCCGGACTCCCTTGTGGATGGTGCCGGACGGCTGATCGACCTGGGCGTCTACCCGTTCGCCGTGCCGATGCGGCCGATGGTCGGCACGCTGGCCCGGCGGGACGGCGCGACCGCGCCTTCGCCCGCGCTGGTCGCCGACGTCACCGGCCGGATCGCCGCGCTGCTGCGGGCGGCCGGGATGACCGGCGCCGACCAGGGCGCGGGCTGCGCCGCGTGCGGTGCCTGCGGCCTGCTCAGCGCGGCGGGTGGCTGACGTGGACCACGACATCCTCGCGTTGCTGGGTGACGTCCGCAGTGTCGCGGCCCGCCCGGCGTTCTCCATCGGCGAAGCCGGCCACAGTGGACTGACCGCGTACCGCGCGTTGCGCCACGACGCTTTCGTGGCGCGGCAGGGACTCTTCGCCGGACACGACCTCGACGACCACGACACCGACCCGCGCACCCTGGTCCTGGTCGCCCGGGACAACCACAACACGGTGCTGGGTGGCGTTCGCCTCGGCCCGGCGACCGACGGATCCGACATCGGGTGGTGGCAGGGTGGCCGCCTGGTCGTCGCGCCCGGCTCGCCGGCCGGGATCGGCTCCGCGCTGGTGCGCGCGGCCTGCGCCCGGGCCGAAGCCGAAGGCGCGCTGCGGTTCGAGGCGACCGTCCAGACGCGCACCGAGCGGATGTTCACCCGGCTCGGCTGGCAGCGGGTGCGGCCGGTGGTCGTGGCCGGCCACGACCACGTGCTGATGCGGTGGCCGATCGGCCGGATCGCCGCGCTGGCCCGCTCGACCAAGGCCGCGCTCGGCCCGCTGCTGCAAGGACTGACCGGCGCACCCGGCTTCATCGGCGACGACGGTGTGCCGCTACCCGGCACCGACGTCGTCGCGGCCTGCGACGCGATCATCCCGTCGATGGTCGAGCGCGACCCGGAATGGGCGGGCTGGTGCTCGGTCCTGGTGAACCTCAACGACCTGGCCGCGATGGGCGCCACCCCGACCGGGCTGCTCGACGCGCTCGGTGCGCGTGACGCGTCGTTCGCCGCCAGAGTCCTGAGTGGACTGCGGAAGGCGAGCGAGGCGTACGGCGTGCCGGTGCTCGGCGGGCACACGCAATTCGGCGTCCCGGCCTCGCTTTCGGTGACGGCGCTGGGCCGGACCGCCGACCCGGTGCCCGGTGGTGGCGGCAAGCCGGGGCAGCGCGTCTGGCTCACCGCCGACCTCGGCGGCGGCTGGCGGCCGGGCTACACCGGACGCCAGTGGGACTCGACCAGTTCCCGCCGCACGCCCGAGCTGCGGGAACTGCTCGGCTCGGTCGCGAAGGCCCGGCCGCCGGCGGCCAAGGACGTCTCGATGGCCGGGATCGCGGGCACCCTCGGCATGCTCGCCGAGGCGTCCGGCTGCGGCGCCGTGCTGGACGTCGAGCGCGTGCCGCGGCCGCGCGGAGCATCCACAGGGGACTGGCTGACCTGCTTCCCGGGCTTCGCGATGCTGACCACGGGCGCACCCGCGCCCGCGGGCTCGGCGGTCACCGCGGACTGCGGCGAACTGGTCGCGGGCACCGGCGTCACACTGCGCTGGCCCGACGGCGAATCGACGCCCGCCATCGACGGCGGCGTCACCGGATTGGGGAACTCATGACGACGCTGAGGATGGCCGCGGTCGCCGCGCCGTTCGACCGTGACCTCGAGGGCGACTTCGCCCGCATCGAGAAGCTGATCGGCGAGGCGAAGGCCGAGGGGGTCCGGCTGCTGGCCCTGCCCGAAGCGGCGCTCGGGGGCTACCTCGCCAACCTCGACGGCGGTGCCGAGGGGCCACCCGCGCTGGCCGCCGACGGCCCGGAGATCGGGCGGCTGGCCGCCCTGGCCGGTGACCTCGTCGTCACGGCGGGGTACTGCGAACTCGCCGACGGCCGCCGCTACAACTCCGCGGTCTGCGTGACCGGCGACGGCGTCCTGGGCCACCACCGCAAGGTGCACCAGCCCCTGGCCGAAAACGCCAGCTACGGCGCCGGCCGCGGGTTCGCCGCGTTCGACACGCCGGTCGGGCGGCTGGGCATGATGATCTGCTACGACAAGGCTTTCCCCGAGTCGGCGCGGGCGCTCGCCCTCGACGGCGCCGAGGTCGTCGTCTGCATGAGCGCCTGGCCCGGCAGCCGGACCAACGCGGCTCCCGACCTGGCCCAGGACCGCTGGAAGCGGCGGTTCGACCTGTTCGACCGGGCCCGCGCGCTGGAGAACCAGATCGTCTGGGTCTCGGCCAACCAGTCCGGCACCTTCGGCGACCTCCGGTTCGTCGCGGGCGCGAAGATCGTCGACCCCGGCGGTGAGGTCGTCGCCGACACCGGGGTCGCCGAAGGCATGGCGATCGCCGAGTTCGACGTCCAGGCCGCGCTGGCCACGGCGCGGCGGTCGATGGGACACCTGGCGGACAGACGGCCCGACGCCTACCCGGTTAGTGTCCCGTGAATGGGGCAGATCCGGATCGCCGCCGTCGCCGCGCACTTCGGCCGCGACCTCGACTTCGACCTGCAGCGCATCGCGACGCTGATCGACCACGCGCGCTCGTCGGGCGCGGCGTTGCTGGTGCTGCCGGACGCGGCGCTCGGCGGGTACCTCGCCGACCTGCGCCACCCGGACCCGGAAGCGCTCCCGCCGGCCCTCGACCCCGACGGGCCGGAGCTGAAGGCCGTCCGGTCGCTGGCCGCGGAGATGGTGGTCTGCGTCGGCTACTGCGAAGCGGACGGGCCACGCCGCTACAACTCCGCGGTGTGCGTCACCGGCGACGGCGTGCTCGGCCGGCACCGCAAGGTGCACCAGCCGCCGGGGGAGAGCATCGCCTACGAGGCGGGTGACCGGTTCGCCGCGTTCGACACGCCGGTCGGGCGGCTGGGCATGCTGATCGACTACGACAAGACGTTCCCCGAGTCGGCCCGGTCCCTCGCCGTCGACGGCGCCGACATCGTCGCCTGCCTGAGCGCGTGGCCGACCAGCATCACCAACCGGGCGCCGCGGATGGCGCAGGACCGCCAGTCACGGCTGTTCGACCTCTACGACCAGGCGCGGGCGGCGGAGAACCAGGTCGTGCTCGTCTCGTCCAACCAGACGGGCGCGATGGGCGGGATGCGGTTCCTCGGCCAGGCCAAGGTCGTCGGGCCGGGCGGGGAGATCCTCGCCCGGACCTGGTCGAAGGCCGGCATCGCGGTCGCCGAGCTGGACGTCGGGCAGGAGCTCGCGAACGCCCGCCGGGTCCTGCACCACCTGGGGGAACGGAAACCGTCGGTGTACCGGGAGGCCTGATGCGCATCGCCCTGCTGAGCTACTCGACCAAGCCGCGCGGCGGCGTCGTGCACACGCTCGCCCTGGCCGAGGCACTGGCGGCGCTCGGTGAGGACGTCACCGTGTGGACGCTCGGGCGAGGCGGCGACGCGGGGTTCTTCCGGCCGGTGGACCCCGCGGTGCGGCAGGCGATCGTCCCCTTCCCGGACGTCCCCGGCGAGAGCGTCGGCGAGCGGATCCTGCGCTCGATCGCGGTGCTGCGGGCCGCGTTCACCCCGGACGCGCACGACATCGTGCACGCGCAGGACTGCATCAGCGCGAACGCCGTCGACCGGTGCGTCCGCACGATCCACCACCTCGACACCTTCACGACGCCGGAGCTGGCGGCCTGCCACGAACGCGCGATCGTCCGGCCGTACGCGCACATCTGCGTGTCGGCGTCCGTCGCCGCCGAGGTGCGCGACGGCTGGGGCATCGAGGCCGCGGTGATTCCCAACGGCGTCGACTACGACCGCTTCGCGACCGCGCCGCGTACCTCTTCGCGGGGGCGATACGTCCTGGCGGTGGGTGGGATCGAGCCGCGGAAGGGCTCGCTGGACCTGCTGGAGGCGTATGCGTTGCTGGCCGAGCCGGACCTCCGGCTGCTCATCGCCGGCGGCGAGACGCTGTTCGACTACCGCGACTACCGGACGCGCTGGGAGAAGCGCGCCGCCGAGCTGGGCGTCTCGCCGGTCGTGCTGGGCGCGGTGGCGCACGACGAGCTGCCGTCGCTGACGGCTTCGGCGGCGGTGTTCGCCTTTCCCTCCACCAAGGAGGGTTTCGGGCTGGCCGCGATGGAGGCTCTGGCGGCCGGGGTGCCGGTGGTGACGCGCGATCTGCCGGTGCTGCGGGAGGTCTTCGGCGGCGCCGCGCGGTTCGCCACCGACCCACCCGGCTTCGCCCGGGAACTGCGGGCCGCGCTCGAGGGCGCCGACCCGGCGCCCGGGCGGGCACTGGCCCGGGGCTACCGGTGGACCGCGGCCGCCGAGGCCCACCGGGACTTCTACCGGAGCCTGCGCGCCCGGTGACCCCGATCGGCCTCGGCCGAGGGCGGCGCGGGGTGGCTGCGGGCCGACGGTGGCGATCCGTCCGATGACCGGCCCTTGCGCGGACGACTGCGGAGACTTAGCCTCATTAAACTACAACTTGTAGCGCAATGGAGGCGGGATGCCTGGTCGTCACCGAGACCCCGAGCTGGAGAAGCGGCTCACGGCCGCGGCGTGGGCCCTGCTGCAGAGCCGGGGTTACGACGCGCTGAAGCTGACCGAGGTCGCCGCGCAGGCCCAGGCCCACCGCACCGATGTCTACCGGCGGTGGTCGAGCAAGGCGCAGCTCGTCGTCGACGTGCTGGCCGAACACCTGCCGCCGGTCTCCGGTCACGACACCGGATCGCTTCGTTCCGACCTGCGGGCCATCGTCGAGGACTTCGCGGCTTCCTGGTCCTCGTCCTGGATCGACGGGCTCATGGGGCTCGTCGCCGACCTGCACCGCGAACCCGACGCCGAACTCGCCTTCCGGAAGATGGCCGAGGGCCGAGGCGAGCCGCTGCGCACCGCCCTCACCCGGGCGGTGGGACGAGGTGAGCTCGGCGATCTTCCCGACCTGTCCCTCGCCGGAGATCTGATCGAGGGCCCGCTGATGCACCGCCGGATGCTGGGCCGGCAACCGCTGACGCCGGACTACCTCGACGCCGTCGCCGCCTTGGCCCACGGAGTGCTGACCGGGCCCGCGGTGGCTCGGTGAGCGGCGGACTCCACGAGCTTTCCGCCGTGGCACAACTGGCCGCCCTGCGCACGGGCGACGTCAGCTCGCGCGAGCTGACGGAACACTACCTGGGACGCATCGAGAAGCTCGACGGCGAACTCGGCGCCTTCGCCACCGTCACGCCGGACCTCGCCCTGGAAGAGGCCGCCGGCGCGGATCGGCGCATCGCCCGGGGGGAGTGGTCGCCCCTGCTGGGACTTCCCTCGGGCATCAAGGACCTGTACCCGGCGGCGGGCGTGCGGACGACCTTCGGGTCGGCCGCCTTGGCGGAGTTCCGCCCGCCCGCCGACAGCTGGACGGCCGGGCTGCTGCGGCAAGCCGGTGCCGTGCTCGTCGGGAAGACCACCACCGCGGAGTTCGGCGCCACCTGCTACACCGACAACGACGTGACCGGGCGGCCGGCCGTCACCCCGTACGACCTGACGCGCTACGCGAGCGGTTCCAGCGGAGGCGCGGCCGCCGCGGTCGCCGCCGGGCTGCTGCCGCTGGCCCACGCGGGCGACGGGGCCGGGTCGACCCGCACGCCCGCGGCGACCTGCCACCTCGTCGGCGTCAAGCCCAGCCGCGGGCTGGTCAGCTCGTCGGTGCCGCCGACTTCGCCGACCAGCACGACGATCGAAGGCCCGATCGCCCGGACGGTCGAGGACGCCGCGCTGCTGCTGGACGTGCTGGCGCACCCTTGGAGCGGAGACCCGGACGGCTGGCGGGCCGACGGCAGCTTCGCCGACGCCGTCGGGCGGCCACCGGCGCGCCGGCGCATCGCCGTGTGGACGGACCCGGGCTTCGGTGACGTCCGCCGGCATCCGGAGGTGGTCCGTGCCGTGGAGCGCACGGCTGGCCTGCTTCAGGAGCTGGGGCACGAGGTGCGGGAGGTGAAGATCCCGGCCGCCTGCGACGATCCGGTACGCCTGGCGCTGCGCACGCACTTCGCCGCTTCCGTGCACGCGGCCGTGCGGTCGCTGGTTCCGCCCGGCCGCCGGGGCCTCCTCCGGCCGTACACCCGGTACTTGTGGGCCGAAGGGGAAGCGCTTTCCGGCGCTGCTCTCTTCGCGGCGCACCGGGTACTGGCGCAGTACGCAAGCGCTTTCGAGACGGCGCTGGCGAGCTTCGACGTCGCACTGACGCCGGTGACGAACGGGCCGCCGGTTCCCCTCGGGTACTTCGAGGCCGGCGGGGTGACGGGGATCGCCGACACGATGCTGGCCTGGTCGGCCCCGACGCCGTGGGCCAACTGGACCGGCCGGCCCGCGGTGTCCCTGCCGTCGCACCTCGACGGCGACGGCCTGCCGTACGGCGTGCAGCTCGTCGGACGCCGGCGTGACGACGCTTCGCTGCTCGCCCTCGCCGCCCAGCTCGAACGCTCGGCTCCGTGGAACGACGTCCATCCGTCCTGCTGGGATGATTGAGAGGCCACGCCTGATGAAAACGCACACGCACCGTCCAGGGAGCCCGGGCCACCTCGATCCCGGCGCGGGGCTGACCGAGGCGTTCGTCGCGCTGCCCGACGGGCGACGGCTGCGGTCCGTCACCGCCGGCGAGGGCGACGGACCGCTGGTCGTGTTCGAAGCCGGCATGAGCGCGCCGGCCGCGTCGTGGGTGCACACCCAGCGCGAGATCGGCGCCCGCACCCGCACGGTGGCCTACGACCGGGCCGGGTACGGCGGAAGCGATCCGGACCCGCGGGACCGGACGGTCGAGCGGCTCGCCGACGACCTCGCCGGCCTCCTCGACGGCCTCGGGGAGAGCCGGCCGGTGGTCCTGGTCGGGCACAGCTGGGGCGGACCCGTCATCCGGCTGTTCGCCGAACGCCGTCCGCACCGGGTCGCCGGCCTCGTCTTCGTCGACGCGACCGTCGCCGAGCTCGTGAGCGGCCGCGGCGCCCGGATCCTGTCCTGGTCGTTCGGCGCGCTGGCGGTGCTCGCGCGCCTGGGCGGACGGAACCTGGTCGCGAAGCTGACCCTGCCGCGGTTCTCCGGCGCCATCGCCGAGTCCGATGTGGACGTCATCCTTCGCGACTACGCATGTGCCCGGGCGATGCGCGCCGGACGCCGCGAGGCGGCCCAGGTGGTCCCGGCGCTGGCGACGATGCGCCGTCTCCAGGCCGCCGGAACCCCGGCTGTGCCCACGATCTGCCTGCAGGCCGGGCGGCTCGACCGCGGGATGTCCCGGACCCGCCCCCGGTTCAACCGGGTCGCGGCCGAGCTGATGGCCGCCGTGCCGGACGGGCGCGTGGTCGTCGTCGAAGACACCGGGCACCTCATCCCGCAGGAGAACCCCGCGGTCGTGCGCGAGGCGATCCTGGAGATCGTCGACGCCGTGGCAGGCCGGCGGTGATCCCCGAAGCGGTGGTGCCGCGGACCGAGGCGGCGGCCGGCCGGACGTCCAGAGGGCACGGTCGCCTCATCGGGGCCTTGGTCGGCACGAACGCCGCCGGGTACATCAGCATCGCGGTGCCGATGAACCTGTTGCTGGTCACCCACCTCACCGCGATCGCCGGCGCCGGGGCGACGTCCGCGTTCAGCCTGGTGACCGGCATCGGCGGCCTCGTGGGCCTGCTGGCGAACCCGCTCGGCGGACGCATCAGCGACCGCACGGCCGCCCGGTTCGGCCGGCGCCGCACGTGGATCCTCACCGGCGGCCTCGGCGCGGCGGTCCTGCTGACGACCATGGGCTGGACGACCGAGGTCTGGCAGGTCGCGGTGGGCTGGGCGCTCATCACGACGCTGGTCATGTTCCAGCTCGCCGCGAGTGCCGCGCTGGCCGCCGACCAGGTGGCCCCGGAGCGGCGAGGGGCGGTGTCGGGAGTGGTGGCGTTCGTGGCCCTGGCCGGTCCGGCCGTGGGTTTCGCCGTGGTGAGCGCGCTGCCCGCCGTCTCCCGGCTGCAGTGGGGTGTGGTCGGCGGGCTGAGCGCGGCGGGCGTGCTGATGGCCGTCCTGCTCGTGCGTGATCCCCGGCACCGGGCACCGGCGGGCGAACCGCGGCTGAGCGTGGCGGTCATCCTGCGTTCCTACTGGGTCAGCCCGCGCGAGCACCCCGCGTTCGGCTGGGCGTGGGCGGTGCGCTTCCTCATCACCGCGGCGTGGGCCGCCAACAGCTATCTGGCCTTCGTGTTCACGCAGCGGTTCGCCGTCCCGGCCGCGGCGGTACCGGGGATGATCTTCCTGCTGACCTTGATCGGGATCGCCTGTGTCGCGGTCACGGCCTGGCTGACCGGCTGGCTCTCCGACCGGATCCGGCGGCAGAAGCCGTTCGTGCTCGCCGGCGGCCTGGTGCTCGCCGCCGGACTGGTCCTGGTGGCGCTCGCGCCGAGCATCCCGGTGGTGTACCTGGGCACCGCGGTCATGTCGCTGGGCTACGGCACTTTCCTGGCCACCGACTTCGCGCTCTGCCTGCGCATGCTGCCCGACCCCGAATCGGCGGGCAAGGACTTCGCGGTGCTCAACATCGCGAGCACGCTGCCGGTCGCGGTCGTGCCGTTCGTGGCGCCGGCCCTCCTCGCGGCGGGTGGGTTCTTCGCCATGTTCGCCTGCCTGGCCGTGCTCGGCGCGGCCGGGGCGGTGTGCGTGCTCCGCGTTCCGGACATCGGTCAAGAGGGGCAACCGCGCTTCGCGGCGATCACGGCGAAGCGCGGCTGACGCCGGCCGGTCATCCCGCCGGAGCGGGATGACCGGCCGGGCGGCGCGTGCCGGACCTCCGTCCGGATCTGCCGCGCGCCGAGGCCCCGCGAGTCTCTTGTGGACGGTGACGCGGCCGAGCAGCACGGCGGTTCGGAAGACTTGCCTCGGCGGCCGCGTGCGTTCTACGGGGCCTAACCCGCGAGGTCGAGGGCGATGTCGGTGATCATGTCCTCCTGGCCGCCGACCATGCCGCGCCGGCCGACCTCGACGAGGATCGCGCGGGTGTCCAGGCCGTACCGCACCGCGGCCGCCTCGGCGTGGCGCAGGAAGCTCGAGTACACGCCCGCGTAGCCCAGGCTCAGCGTCTCGCGGTCGACCCGGACTTCGCGGTCCTGCAACGGGCGCACCAGGTCGTCGGCCGCGTCCATCAGGGGGAACAGCTCGCAGCCGTGGTCCCAGCCCATCAGGTCGGCCACCGCGATGAACGCTTCGAGGGGGCAGTTGCCCGCTCCGGCGCCCTGCCCGGCCAGGGAGGCGTCGACCCGGACCACGCCGTTCTCGACCGCGACGACGCTGTTGGCGACGCCCAGAGCGAGGTTGTGGTGGGCGTGGATACCGATCTGCGTCTCCGGTTCGAGGACGTCCCGGTAGGCGCGGACCCGGTCCCGGACTCCGTCCATGGTGAGACGGCCGCCGGAGTCGGTGACGTAGACGCAGGCAGCGCCGTAGGACTCCATCAGCTTGGCCTGCTTCGCCAGCTCCTCCGGTCCGGCCATGTGCGACATCATCAGGAACCCGGCCACGTCCATGCCCAGATCGCGGGCCGCGCCGATGTGCTGGGCGGAGATGTCGGCCTCGGTGCAGTGGGTGGCGACCCGGACCGAGCGGACGCCGAGACGATGAGCCTCCCGAAGGTCGTGCAGGGTGCCGATGCCGGGCAGCAGCAACGTGGTGGGGATGGCGCGGCGGGTGACGTCGCAGACCGCTTCGATCCACTCCCAGTCGGTGTGCGCGCCGACGCCGTAGTTGATGCTGGAGCCGGAAAGCCCGTCGCCGTGGGCGATCTCGATCGCGGCCACGCCCGCGGCGTCGAGGGCGCCGGCGATCGTGCGGGCCTGCTCGACGGTGTAGCGGTGCCGGATGGCGTGCATGCCGTCCCGCAGGGTGACGTCCTGGATGTACAGGTCGGTCATCGGAGGGCCTCCTGGTGCGTGGCCATGCGTTCGGCGGTCCGCAGCGCGGCCGAGGTCATGATGTCGAGGTTCCCGGCGTAGGCGGGCAGGTAGTGCGCGGCGCCCTCGACTTCGAGGAACACCGAGACCTTGACCGCGTCGCCGGCCGGGACCAGCCGGTGCAGGGGGTCGTCGGCCGTGACGGTCTCGAACTGGACCTTCTGCTTGAGCCGGTAGCCCGGAACGTAGGCCTGCACCCGCCCGACCATCTCTTCGATCGACGCGGTGACGGCCTCGGTGCCTACAGCGTCCACATCGGACACCAAGCAGTGCACGGTGTCGCGCATGATCAGCGGCGGTTCGGCCGGGTTGAGGACGATGATCGCCTTGCCGCGCGCGGCGCCGCCGACCTTTTCGATCGCGGACGCGGTGGTTTCGGTGAACTCGTCGATGTTGGCCCGGGTCCCCGGCCCCGCCGAGCGGGAGGAGATGGAGGCGATGATTTCGCCGTAGTGCACCGGCGTCACCGCGCCGACCGCGGCCACGATGGGGATGGTGGCCTGGCCGCCGCAGGTGACCATGTTGACGTTGGGGGCGTCGAGGTGCTCGCCGAGGTTGACCGGCGGGACGACGTAGGGCCCGATCGCGGCCGGGGTGAGGTCGATGACGGTGCGGCCGAGGCCGCGCAGCACCTCGTCGTGGCGGCGGTGCGCGCCGGCGGAAGTGGCGTCGAAGACGTACCGGACGTCGGCGAACTCGTCGAGCCGGACGAGGCCTTCGACGCCTTCGTGCGTGGTGGCGACCTTGAGGCGGCGGGCCCGGGCGAGGCCGTCGGAGTCCGGGTCGATCCCGGCCACGGCCGCGATGTCGAGCCGCTCGGACAGGCGCAGCACCTTGATCATCAGGTCGGTGCCGATGTTGCCCGAGCCGATGATGGCGACCTTCACGCTCATGCGGATTCCCCTTCGAAGCGGATCGTGACGTCGCCGAGCCCGGAGATCCGGGCGGTGAAGACGTCGCCGGGGGAGGCGGGCACCATCGGCCCGAGTGCGCCGGTGAGGACGACGTCGCCGGCGCGCAGCGGTTCGCCGCGGCGGGCGAGTGTCGTGGCGAGCCAGGCGGCGGCGGTGAGCGGGTCGCCCAGGCAGTCGCGGCCGGTGCCCTCCGACACGAGCTCGGTGCCGCGGTACAGCTGCATTTCGACGTCGACGGGTTCGACGTCGTCGAGGGTCTCGCGGATGTCGCCGAGGACGAACATGCCCGAGGAAGCGTTGTCGGCGACCGTGTCGACGATGGTGATGTCCCAGCCGGCGATCCGGCTGTCCACGATCTCCAACGCGGGGGCGAGGAACGCCGTCGCCGCGCGGACGTCGGCGACCGAGCAGTCCGGGCCGGGCAGGTCGGCGCCGAGGATCAGGGCGATCTCCGCTTCCACCTTGGGCTGGAGCAGCCGGCCGGCGGGGACGGTGCCGTCGTGGTCGAGGGCCGTGTCGGAGAACAGTGCGCCGAAGTCGGGCTGGTCGACGCCCAGCTGGCGCTGGACGGCCGGGGAGGTCAGGCCGATCTTGCGGCCGACCAGGCGGTGCCCGGCCGCGAGCCGGCGCTGTGTGTGCAGCCGCTGGACTTCGTAGGCGGCGTCGAGGTCGCCGTCGGCGAAGAGATCGCGGATCGGCGGACACGGCGTGGCCGTGGCGGCCGCGACCGCCAGCACCTCCGCGGCCTTGGGGACGGCCTCGTTCATCAGGGACCTCCGGAGCAGGCGATTGTGACCCGCCAGGTATAGGCCCCGGCTCGGCGATGTGCCAAAGTTCGTTCCGTGACGCGGAACAGCGAGACCGGCAACATGCTCGACAAGGCTGCTGCCGTCCTGGCTGTCTACCGTCCGAACGGCGGCTCGTTCCGCCTGACGGAACTCGCCGCCCGGGCGGGGCTGACCAAGACCACGGCGTTCCGCCTGGTCGGCGACCTCGTCCGCCTCGGCTTCCTGGAGCGCGCGGGGGAGCGGTACCGGCTGGGCGGCACGCTGTTCGAGCTGGGTTCGCTCGTGCCCCGCCGTCAGGACCTCCGCGAGGCGGCCCTGCCGTTCCTGCAGGACCTCTTCGAGAGCACCCGCCAGACCGTCCACTTCGGAATCCGTGACGATCGCGAAGTGGTGTACCTCGAACGCATCCACGGCCACGACGCGGTCCCGCTGCCGTCCCGGATCGGCGGCAGGCTCCCGCTCACCTGCACGGCGATCGGCAAGGCGCTGCTCGCGTTCTCCGAGCCCGAGCTGGCGGACGTCATCCTCGCGGATCCGCTGCCGCAGCTGACGTCGTTCTCGATCACCGACCCGGTCCGGCTGCGCACGGCACTGGAGCAAACCCAGGTGTCCGGCCTGGCTTACGAGGAGCAGGAAGCCGCGACCGGCGTGAGCTGCATCGCGGCGCCGGTGTTCAGCGGAGCCGTCGCCGTCGCGGCGCTGTCGGTGGCGGTCCCGCGCGAACAGTTCCGGCCCGCCCATCTGGCCCCGGCGGTCCGGACGGCCGCGCTGGGGTTGTCACGGACCCTGCGCCAGGCCACCGAGCCGAACCGCTAGACGAGGCACTGCCCGCACGGTCAGGGCCGTTCGGCAACCGCGGCCCGGCTCCCGAGTCCCAGACGGTCGTGAGTGAGAAACAGGGTTAGAACACTGTTTCTCACTCACGACCACGCCCCAGCAGTCCGAGCCGAACCGCTAGGCGAGGCACGGCCCGCGCGGTCAGGGCTGGTGCCAGCCGGCCTCGAACTCTCCGCGGTCGGCGCGCTCGACCACGCCGCGCCAGAACTCGAGGGCGGCGTACTCCATGCCCAGCCCGAGTTCCAGGGTGATCATCCGGCCGGCCACCTCTTCGATGTGACCGAAGCGGCGCTGCATCTCCTCGTACTCGGCGATCCGGCGTTCGTGCTGCTGGACCTGCCCCTTCGCGAGCTGCGCCACGTCCTCCGGGCCGGCCAGCTCGCTGAAGAAGAGCTTGATCTCCGCCACGTCGCGCAGCTCGAAGTGCTCGTTGACCGGCTCGGCCATCCAGCCGCGCAGTGCCTTCCGGCCGGCTTCGGTGATCGAGAACGTCTTGCGCCGGCGCCCCGAGTCCTCCTCGTCGAGCTCCAGCAGGCCGGCCTCCTCGAGCCGCTTGGGCTCCGAGTACAGCTGCGCGTGCGGGAAGTTCCAGAAGTACCCCACTGACCGGCCGATCGCGCGCTTCAGGTCGTAGGACGTGGACGGACCGCGCAGCGCGATCATGCCGAGCACCACGTACGACGTCGTCGACAACCGAACCGTTGACATGCTCCGAACCATATCGTAGGTTCGCAACCATCCGAAACAGATGGTCGATATCAGACCGTCGGTTACGGACGGTAGTTCCGCTCGGCACGATCGCTGTCGCGATGGAGGGACGGTCATGGATCTGGGTACGGTTCTGCGCTGGACGGCGGAGCGTCATCCCCGGCGCCGCGCGGTGGGCGGCAAAAGCCCCATGACCTACGCCGAATGGGACGCCCACACCGACCGCCTGGCCCGGGCGCTGGCCGCCCTCGGCGTCCGGCCCGGCGAGCGCGTGGTGCTCTCGTTGGCCGGTGGCGAACCGCTGGCCAGCCTGCACCTGGCCGCGCAGAAGCTCGGCGCCGTCTCGGTGCCGCTGTCCTTCCGGTTCGCGCCGCCCGAACTCGCCTACTGCGTCGCCGACGCCGAGCCCGCCCTGGTGATCACCGACGCCTCGACCGCGGCCCTCGCGGACGAGGCGCTGGCCGAGCTGCCCCCGGTGTCCCGGATCGCCTCCGGCACCCCGCACGAGGACACCATCGAACGCCTGGCGCTGCGGCAGCCGAGCGGCTCGCCGGACGTCCGGGTGTCCGATCAGGACATCAGCGTGATGCTCTACACCTCGGGTACCACCGGGAAACCGAAGGGCGTGCCGCGCACGCACTCCGCCGAGCACCACGCGGCGATCGCGCACCTGATCCAAAGTGGACAGTCCCGCTTCGACGCCACCCTCGGCGTGATGCCGCTGTTCCACACCATGGGGCTGCGCACCCTGCTGGCCACCCTGGTCGGCGCGGGAACCTGGGTGCCGCAGGTGAAGTTCGACGCGGACGAGGCCCTGGACCTGATCACCGCGGAGGGGATCGGTTCGCTCTACCTGGTGCCGACGATCTACTGGTCGCTGGTGCGCACCGGCCGGCTCGCCGAGGCGCGGACCGTGCGCAAGCTGGCCTACGCGGGCTCGTCGATGACCCCGGCACTGGCCGAGCAGCTCGCCGGCGCGCTGGCACCGGAATCCTTCGTCAACCACTTCGGCAGCACCGAGATCTACACCTTCACCATCGGCCCGGACGTGGTCGCGAAGCCGGGGTCGGCGGGCCGCGCCGGCATCTTCTCCCGGGTCCGGCTGGTCGACCCGGATCCCGCCGCTCCGCCGGACGCCGAGGTGGGGCCGGGGGAGCAGGGGCAGATCGCCGTTTCGATGGCAGGCCCCGAGGCGTTCGCCGGGTACTGGCACCGGCCCGACGCCGACGCCAAGTCCATCCGCGACGGCTGGTACTTCCCCGGCGACCTGGCGATCGCCGACGAGGACGGGGACCTCTGGGTCGCCGGCCGGGTCGACGACATGATCAACTCCGGCGGCGAGAACATCTACCCGGAAGAGATCGAAGACGCGCTGATCCGCTGCGCGGCGGTGCGCGAGCTGGTCGTCGTCGGCATGGCCGACGACCGGTGGGGCCAGGCCGCCACCGCGTTCTTCGTCCCGGGTGAAGGCATGACCCCGGAGCACGCGACGGAGGTGCTGGAGGCCTTCGTCCGCGAGCAGTCCGGGCTGCCGTCCTTGAAGCGCCCCAAGCGGTTCGTCGCCGTCGAGGCCATCCCCAAGTCCGGGGTGGGCAAGATCCTCCGCCGCGAACTGAGCTCCGGTAACTACCGCGCGCTGTCCGACAGCGCCGCAGAAGCAGGCAGGTGAGCCGCATGACCGCAGTCTCCGACAAGCCGGCCAGGAGGACGGCGCGGATCGAGGACCCCGCGCTGCTCACCGGCCGCGGCCGGTTCCTCGACGACCTGGACCCGCTGCCGGGCACGCTGACCGCGGCCGTGGTGCGCAGCCCGCACCCGCACGCCCGGATCCGCGGCGTCGACCTCGAACGGGCCCGGCGGCACCCCGGGGTCGCCGCGGTGATCGGCCCCGACGAGGTCACGGCGGCCCTGCGCCCGTTCCCGCTGGCGCTCAAGGTCCCCATGCCGTACTACCCGACGGCGACGGACAAGGTGCGCTTCGTCGGCGAACCGGTCGCGGTCGTGGTCGCGAACGACCGGTACCTGGCCGAGGACGCCGCGGAACTCGTCGAGATCGACTACGAGCCGCTGCCGCCGGTGGTCGACGTCGAGAAGGCGCTCCTGCCCGACGCGCCGCGGCTGCACGAGGACGCGGACGGCAACGTCGCGACCGACCGGACCTTCACCTTCGGCGACGTGGACGAGGTGTTCGCCAAGGCGGATCACGTCGTGAAGGGCAAATACCACTTCCCGCGCTACTCCTCGACCCCGATGGAGTGCTACTCGGTCGTCGCCGAGTGGCAGGACGAAGGGGACGGCCCGGCCATCCAGGCCTGGGCGAACTTCCACGGCCCGTTCTCGATGGTGGCGGTGCTGGCCGGGGCCTTCGGCCTGCCCACGTCGCGGATCCGGCTGATGATCCCGGCCGACAACGGCGGCAGCTTCGGCATCAAGGCGGGCATCTACCCCTACGTCGCGCTGATGGCGCTGGCCAGCAAGCACGCGGGCCGGCCGGTGCGGTGGACCGAAGACCGCATCGAGCACCTGCTGGCCAGCTCCGCCGGATCCGACCGGGCCATGTGGTTCGAGGCCGCCGTCTCGGCCGACGGCACGGTGCAGGGGCTGCGGACCGACCTGGTGGACAACGTGGGTGCCTACCTGCGGCCGCCGGAACCCAGCACGCTCTACCGCTGCTTCGGCAACATCACCGGCGCGTACAAGATCGACGCCGTCCAGATCCGCTCGCGGGCCGTGGTCACGAACAAGACGCCCACCGGGCTCAACCGCGGCTTCGGCGGCCAGCAGCTGTACTTCGGCCTGGAACGGCTGATGGACAAGGTCGCCGAGACCTGCGGCCTGGACCCGGTCGAACTGCGCCGGCGGAACTTCGTGCGGCACGAGGACTTCCCGTACGCCACCCCGAGCGGCGGCATCTACGACTCCGGCGACTACCACCGCGCGCTGGACATGGTCGTGAAGAACGCGGACTACCAGGCCCTGCGGGAAGAGCAGCGGGAAGCGCGGGCGCGGGGCGAGTACTTCGGCCTCGGCGTGGCCACCATCGTCGACCCGTCCGCGACCAACATCGGCTACGTCGGCCTGGCCACCCCGGCCGAGCAGCGGGCGTCCGGGCGCGGCAAGTCCGGGTCCACCGAGCACGTCCGGATCAGCGTGGACCCCAGCGGGCTGGTCTCGGTGCTGCTGGGCACCGTGCCGCAGGGCCAGGGCCACGCCACCGTCGCGCAGCAGGTGGTCGCCGACCAGCTCGGGCTGCCGCTCGACCAGGTGCGCCCGATCGTCGAGATGGACACCGCCACCACGCCGTGGACGATCAGCTCGGGCAGCTACTCCTCGCGCTTCGCGCCGCTGCTGACCAGCGCGCTGGTCGAGGCCGCGGAAAAGCTCGCGGAGACGATCAAGATCGCCGGTGCCACCCTGCTCGGCGTCGCGGCCGAGGAAGTGGAACTCCACGAGGGCCGGATCCGGCTGCGAGCCGAGCCGAGCCGGGCGGTCTCGTTCAAGCACGCGGCCGGGCTGGTGCACTGGGACCCCGGCTCGCTGCCGGAAGGGACCTCCGCGCGGCTGTACGAGGAGGCCGCGTTCACCCCGCCGCAGTCGAAGGCGGCGAGCCGCTCGGACCAGATCAACTCGAGCCTGTGCTACGGCTTCGTCGCCGAACTGGCCGTCGTCCGGATCGACGCGGAGACCCGCGAGCTCAAGCTCGAGCGGGTGGTCACCGTGCACGACGCCGGCACGATCCTCAACCCGACCCTGCTCGAAGGCCAGGTGCACGGCGCGCTCGCGCACGCACTGGGCGGCGCGCTCTTCGAGGAGATGCGCTACACCGACGCCGGGCAGCCCACCGCCACCTTCATGGACTACCTGTGCCCGACCAGCGCCGAAACCACCTTCGAGCTGAACAGCGACCACCTGGAAACGCCGTCGCCGCTGACCCGGCTCGGCGCGAAGGGCTGCGGCGAAGGCAGCTGCATGAGCCTGCCGGTCGCGATCGCCAACGCGGTCGCGGACGCGCTCGCCCCGGCCGGTGTCGACATCACCAGCCTGCCCCTGCACGGAAACGTGCTCCACGAGCTGCTGACCGGCAGCGCTTCGGAAACCGAAAGGAACCACTGACGATGGCACTCACCGGAGGCGAGATCAGGCTCGACCGCGGCCACGACGGCCGGGTCGCCTACCTGACCCTCGATCACGGCAAGTACAACATCATCACCTGGGAGACCCGTCAGGTGATGGCCGACCGGTTCGCCGAGATCGACGCCGACAACGAGATCAAGGTCGTCGTCGTCCAGGCCGAGGGGGAGCACTTCTCCTCCGGCGGCGACATCGCCGGGTTCATGGAGGTCGACCCGATCGACTTCACCGACCTGGGCCAGAACGTCACCGCCCCGGCGCGCAGCCCCAAGCCGGTGATCACCGCCGTCGACGGCTACTGCTTCGGCGTCGGGCTCGAACTCGCGCTGTCCACCGACATCCGGGTGGCGACGAAGCGCGCCGAGTTCGCGCTGCCGGAGATGCGGCTGGGCATGATCCCCGGCTCCGGTGGCACGCAGCGCCTCGCCCGGCTGATCGGTCTTTCCCGGGCGAAGTACCACGTGATGACCGCGTCGCGGATCAACGCGCAGCAGGCGGGCGACTGGGGCCTGGTGGCGAACGTGGTCGAGGACCGCGCCGCCCTGGACGCCGAGGTGGAGCGGATCGTGGGCGTGCTGCTCGGGTTCTCCCCGCTGGCCGCCCGCACCGCCAAGGAGGTGCTCGACAAGGGCATCGACGCGCCGTTGTACTCCGGCATCGAGCTGGAGCGCAAGGCGTACTCGATGCTGCGCTCCAGCAACGACTTCGCCGAGGGCGTCGCCGCGTTCCACGAGAAGCGCGCGCCGAAGTTCCAGGGGCGGTGAGCTGAAACCATGAAGGCCGCACCCTTCGCCTACGTCCGGCCGTCGAGTCTGCCCGACGCGATCGCCGAACTCGCGAGCACGGGCGGCGGCGGCAAGGTCATCGCGGGTGGGCAGTCACTGGTCCCGGTCTTGGCCATGCGGCTCGCCCGCCCGGAAACCTTGGTGGACATCACTTCCGTGCCGGAGCTCGACCGGATCGGCACCGCGGGCGGGTACCTGGAGATCGGCGCCACGGTGCGCCAGCGCCGGGTCGAGCGGGACCCGGTCAGTGCCGCGGTTCCCCTGTTGGGCATGGCCCTGCCGTGGGTCGGGCACCGGGAGCTGCGCAGCCGGGGCACCGTGTGCGGGAGCCTCGCGCACGCCGACCCGGCCGCCGAGCTGCCGGCCGTGGCGTGCTGCCTGAACGCCGAGCTGACCGTGACCGGCCCCGGCGGCGCCCGCCGGGTGCCGGCGCGGGCGTTCTTCTCCGGCGCGATGACCACCGCGCTCGGGGCCGACGACATCCTGACCGCGGTGCGATTCCCGGTCGCCGGGAAGGGCGAGGGTTTCGGGTTCGCCGAGATCGCGCGCCGGCACGGCGACTTCGCGCTCGCCGGGGTCGTCGCCCGGGTCCGGGTGCGCGGTGCGGAGACCGACGCGGAGCTGACCGGGTTCGGCGTGTCCGACCGGCCGGTCACCCGCTCGGTCAGTGGTGAGCTGGGCGCCGCGCTGAGCGGCGGCGACGTGAGCCGAGCCCTGGCCGGCCCGCTCACCGCGGTGGCGGAGGAACTGGTCGACACCGACGGCGACGCCCACGCGTCCCGCGACTACCGCCGCCGGCTGTTCCGCACGCTGGCGGTCCGGGAACTGACCAAGGCATACGAGCGCGCTCGCCGGAGCGCCGGTGAGGTGGACTCATGACGACCGAAGTGGTGGCGCAGAACGGAAAACCCCGGGCCGTCAAGGCCGCGGCGGACGATCTCGTCGAGGTCAGGATGACGGTGAACGGCACCCCCGCCGTGCTCAGCCTGCCCGCGCGGGTGACGCTCGCCGACGCGCTGCGCGACCACCTCGGGCTCACCGGCACGCACGTGGGCTGCGAGCACGGCGTGTGCGGGATGTGCACGGTGCTCGTGGACGGCGAGGCGGCCCGGGCCTGCCTGCTGTTCGCGGTCCAGCTCGACGGGGCGGAGATCGTCACCGTGGAGGGCCTCGGCCGGCCGGACGACCTGCACCCGCTGCAGGAGGCCTTCGGCCGCAACCACGCGCTGCAGTGCGGTTTCTGCACGCCGGGCTTCCTGATGAGCTCCTACGACCTGCTCAGCAACCAGCCCGAGGTGACCGAGGAGGAACTGCCCGAGCAGCTGTCCGGGGTCATCTGCCGCTGCACGGGCTACCGCAACATCCTCACCGCGGTCAAGGAAACCCAGGAGGCGCACCCCGACGGCATCCCCGCCCCGGGCAACTGCGCGCACCGCGCGCTCGTCGGCCGGGCCACCGGACAGGCGGGCGGCAGCACCGACGGCCGCGAGGCCGCCGAGGTCACCGAAGACACCCGCCGGATCGACATCGTGCTGCCGGACGGGGACCCGACGATCGCCGTCGACATCAGGACCGAGATCGGCGTGTCAGTGGACGCGGTGTGGCGCGTGTTCGACGACGTCGCGCTGCTGGCCCGCTGCCTGCCCGGCGCGGAGCTCACCGAAGACCTGGGCGAGGACCACTACGCCGGCCGCGCGCGCGTCTCGGTGGGCCCGATCAAGCTCGCGTTCAAGGGCGTCGCGCACGTCGTCGAGCACGACCGCGCCGGTCAGCGCCTGCGCGTGCTCGCGCAGGGGCAGGACACCGGCGGCGCGCAGACCCAGGCCGACATCGTGCTGCGCACCGAGGCCACGGCCACCGGCACCGCGATGCGGGCCGAGGCGAAGGTGTACCTCACCGGCCGCATCGCCCAGTTCGGCCGGGCGCTGGCCGGAGACGTGAGCCGCCGCATGTTCGAGCAGTTCGCGGACGCCCTGCGCGAAGCCGCGACGTCCGGGCAGGCGCCCAGCGGCCCGGTCAAGGCGCCGAGCGCGCTGAAACTCCTGTTCGTCCCTCTGATCGACCGGATCCGGGCCGTCCTGCGCCGGAAGTCCCGCTGATCCCTATCCCGTAAGGGGAAAATCTTGGCACCCGATATCGCACCACGGTCAAAGTCGCCTCGTGCCGCGGTATTCGCTTCCGTCGCCGGCTGGTCCTTCGACCTGTTCGACCTGTTCCTGCTGCTCTACGTGGCCGGGCCGATCAGCAAGACCATCTTCCCGAGCAGCAGCCCGACCCTGGGCATCGCCGCGGTGTTCGGCTCGTTCGCGGTCACCGTCGTGATGCGCCCGGCGGGTGCCGCGATCTTCGGTGAGCTGGCGGATCGCAAGGGCCGCAAGTCGACGATGGTGCTGGTGATGGGCGGCGTCGGCGTCACCACGGCCGCGATGGGCCTGGTCCCGTCCCACGCCGCGGTGGGCGTGCTCGCCCCGATCCTGTTCCTCGCGCTGCGGATCGCGCAAGGGACTGTTCGTCGGCGGCGTCACCGCGACCACGCACACTCTCGGCACGGAGAGCATCGGCGCGCGCCGGCGTGGCTTGATGAGCGGGCTGATCGGGGCCGGGGGAGCGGGCCTCGGTGCCGCGCTGGCCAGCCTGGCCTACATCGTGGTCTCGGCGATCTTCACCGGCCCCGCGTTCGACCAGTGGGGCTGGCGGGTGCTGTTCTTCTGCGGGCTGCTCAGTGCGCTGCTGAGCCTGTTCGTGCTGCGCAAGGTCGAGGAATCCCCGGAGTTCGAGGGGAAACGGCAGGCTCCGGTGCCGTTCCGGGAGCTGGTCCGGGGCCGCGGCAAGAAGATCCTCGCGCTGAACATCGCGGTGGCCGCCGGTGGTGGCGCGCAGTACTACCTGACGTCCGGCTACCTGCCCACCCTGCTCGGCGAGGTGGTCGGGGTCCCGGCCGGCGCGCGCGGCATCATCCTGCTGGTGAGCAGCGTCGTGGTGATCGGGGCCGCGATCGGCGCGGGCGAGCTGAGCGAACGGCTCGGCCGCCGCCGGACCATGCTCGGGTTCGGCCTGGTCAACCTGGTCGCGCTGCCGTCGCTGACCTGGGGGATCGCCTCCGTGGGCGGCGGGCACGGCGTGGTGGTGGCCCTGCTGTGCGCGGTCATGGTGATGCTGTCCAACGCCGCGTACGCGCCGCTGATGATCTTCCTCAACGAGCGGTACCCGACCGGGCTGCGGGCCAGGGGCACCGCGGTGAGCTGGAACCTCGGCTTCATGCTGGGCGGGCTGATGCCGACCCTGGTGAGCCTGCTCAGCCCGGAGCTGTCGGACGTGCCCTCGCGGCTCGCGCTCTTCCTGGTGGGCGCGACCCTGGTGTTCGTCGTCGCGATCTGGGCCGCCCCGGAAACCCGGGGCGCGCTCGATCGCGAGCGCCACGCCCGGACCGTCACCGACGAAACCACCCCCGCGTGAGGGCGCTCGGCCGACTGACCCCGCGGGACTGACCGGCACCCCGATCTTCACGCCGTCAGGACCAGGAGCGATTCCGCCCGGCTCGGCAGAATGCGAATTCGTCCTACTCCGAAAGGACGTTCGCCGAGCTGGAGGGGAACCGCGCGATGGCCGAGCCGAGAGAGCACTCCGACCCGACGCGTCGGGATGCCTGTCTCCCGGTGTGCGTGCGCCGGGGACTGTGGGTGTGCACCTGCCAGGTCCGCCGGGACGTCACCGTGCTGGCGGTGGGCGGTGAGGTGGACGTGGCCGGCCTCGCCGACCTGCGTACCGCGTTCGGGGGCGTGCTGGCCACGGGCAACCGGCTCGTGGTCGTGGACCTGGGCCGGGTCGGCTTCTTCAGTGCGGGCGGTGTCGGCGTCCTGGAGCACACGCGGCTCACGCTTCGGGACGCCGGAATCCCGATGCGTCTGGCCCGCCCGTCACGGGCCGTGCTGCGCCCGCTCACCGTGCTCGGCCTGGTCGGCCGGTTCGACATCCACACCGGCATCGGCCGGGCCGTCACGGCACCGACCGGCGGTGAATAAGTGCCGAGGCCCGCATGTCATGAACGACTCGTTCATGTCGTCTGACGAGGTGAACGAGTCGTTCATGACATGGGGAAGCCGGTCGGCCGCACGATCGCGACTTTGCCGGGGCCCCGGGTCAGTACCTTCGGGTGGCCGGCGTGCGCATGGCCGGGACTCGGTAGGCCCACTGCGGTGCCCGGCGTTCCCGCCGTGAGCGCCGGATCAGGACCAGCAGCCACAGCACTCCGAGCAGCGCGATCACGCCCTGGCCCACCCAGGTCGTCACGGTGTACACCGTCGTCACGTCCTCGGGCGGCGCCACGAGGACGCGCGGGTCGTACACCGCCACCTCCCCGGTCAGCAGCAGGGTGACCACCAGCGCGATGGTCGACATGGAGTCCCACAGCGCGTGCAGCAGCGCGACGCCGAGGAAGGCCAGCCCCAGGCGCAGGCTCAGCACGAAGTGCTCGCGCGTGCTCCACGCGAACAGCAGCCCGCCCAGGATGGCGGTCCACAGCCCGTGCCCGACCGGCGCGAGCAGCCCGCGCAGCAGCTCGGTCGTGACCAGGTCGGTCAGCGACAGGCCCTGCGCGGTGAACAACGACGTGAGCGCGTAGCCCGCGGATTCGAAGGCGGCGAAGCCGAAGCCGACGGTCGCGCCGAGGATGAGCCCGTCCCGCATGGACTTCACGGCCAGCCCGCGCGTCAGCAGGGCGAGCGCGACCAGCTTGACCGCCTCCTCGATGAGCCCGACCCACACGTACAGCCACACCGACGGGTACAGCAGGTAGGCCTCCAGCACCGAAGCACCGAGGACGCCCAGCACCCCGCCGACGAGGAAGTTCCGGAACACCAGCTCGGCGGTGATCTCCCCGGAGTCGCGGCGCTCGAACGCCCACGCCACGAACGTCACCGGCACCAGGAAGCTGCCGAGCAGCACGAGCGTCGGCAGCAGGTTGGGGTTGCCGGTCGCGTACGTCACGATGACCGAGAGCACCCACAGCAGCAGGCCGATCACGAAGATCCGGGCCCACGTCCGTCGCTGGGGGCGGCCGACGGTGGTCATCGGCGCCTCCCGAACCGCTCGCCGCGGCCGGTGGCGCCGGTGTCGACGAACGCGCGGAAACGGGCGGGGGAGCCGGGTTCGGCGACCCCGTCGAAGCCCTGCGGGCAGTGCAGTGTCGCCCACTGCCGCAGGCCGCCTTCGAAGGCGGCCCGGTACTGCGCGAAGACTTCGGCGAGGGCCTCGTCGTCCAGCTCGTACAGCACGGGCGGGGTCAGCCCGATCAGCTCCAGCGTGCCGCCGTCCGCCGTCAGCCGGTCGCCGAAGCGGTGCAGCAGAACGAGGAGGTCGTCTCCGGGCCGCTCGACCCGGGACAGGTCGACGACGAACTGGCGGGCGCCCGCGTGGACCAGCCCGGCCAGGTATCCCGCGACCGTCCGCAACGCCGCCGCGTCCATCCAGCCGGCGATCGCGACGACCGTGTAGCGCCCCGGATGCAGGGTCGAGCTGATGGTGAGTTCGCGCGGGGGTGCCGCGCGGCTGAGCAGGTGATCCAGTTCGGTGAGCGCGATGGGCGGATGGGAAAGCCTGGTGGTCATGGGGATCCTCCGGTTGTCAGCGTTCTTGCGCGAGGTGCTCGTGCACCAGCCGGACGGCCATGGCGCCCTCGCCCACCGCCGAGGCCACCCGCTTCACCGAGCCGTGCCGGACGTCGCCGACGGCGAACACGCCGGGGCTGCTCGTCTCCAGCGGCAGCGGCGCCCGCGATGACCCGGCGCCCACGTCCGCGCCCGTGAGCACGAACCCGTCTTCGTCGAGCGCGACGTGGCCGGACAGCCAGCGTGTGTGGGGAGCGGCCCCGATGAAGACGAACAACGCGCGGGCGTCGAGCCGGCTTCGCTCGTGGGTGCGGTTGTCCTCGACCTCGACGCCCGACATCGTCTTGCCGTCCTCGACGACCTCGCGGACCTCGGTGTGCAGGTGGACCCGGATCCGCGGGTGCCGCCGGACCTGGTCGACCAGGTAGCGCGACATGTCCGCGCCGAGATCGCCGCCGCGCACCAGCAGGTGCACCACGGGCGAGGTGTCCGCCAGGAACACCGCGGCCTGTCCCGCGGAGTTGCCGCCGCCGACCACGGCGACCGGGTCGGCCAGGCACTGCCGGGCTTCCTGCGGGGTCGCGGCGTAGTAGAGGCACGTGCCTTCGAGGTACTCGAGTTTCGGGAGCGGCAGGCGCCGGTACCGGGCTCCGGTCGCGATGATCACCGTGCGCGTGACGATTTCGGTGCCGTCGTCGAAGCCCACCGCGTACAGCCCGCCGCGCGGGGCGAGCGTGCGGGCCTCGCCCGGGACGGCGACCCGGACCCCGAACTTGGCCGCCTGGAGCACCGAGCGTTCGGCCAGCTCCGCCCCCGAGATCCCGGACGGGAAGCCGAGGTAGTTTTCGATCCGCGAGGTGGTGCCGGCCTGCCCGCCCGCCGCGACGGCGTCGAACGCCGACGTCACGAGCCCTTCCGAGGCGGCGTAGACGACCGCCGCGAGCCCGCCGGGCCCGGCGCCGACCACGAGCATGTCGCGCACGCCGGCCGAGGGTTCCTGGTGCCGCAGCCCGACCGCGCGGGCCAGTTCGGCGTTGCCGGGGTTGCGCAGCACGCCGTCGCCGGGCAGCACCACCACCGGGGTCTGGTCGACGGTGACGCCGAGCCGGCGCAGCAGCGCCTCGGCCCCGCGGTCCTCATCGAGGTCGTCCAGCCGGTACGGCAGGCGGTTGCGGGCCACGAACTCCAGCAGCCGCCGGGTGTCCGGCGAGTAGCACGAGCCGACGATCCGCAGTCCGTCGCCGGAGCCGATGATGAGCGCCCGGCGGATGAGGTAGGCCCGCAGGATCAGGTCGCCGAGGACCGGGTCGCCGGTCACCAGCCGCTGCAGCTCGCCGACCGGGAGGACGAGCACCTCGCCGGGTTCGGCGGCGACGGCGCCGAAGAACGACGGCTGCCCTTCGAGCAGGCCCAGTTCGCCGAGGAACCGCCCGGGACCGTGGACGCGCACGGTCCTGGTCTCGTCCCCTTCGCGGTGCTGGATGGCGACCTTGCCGCTCAGGACGACGTACCAGCTCGTCGACTGTTCCCCTTGCGCGTAAAGCACTTCACCCGGCCGCACCGCCCGGCGCTCGCCCGCGGCGGAGAGCGTGTCGAGCTGCTCGCGGGTCAGCCGGGGGAACGCGCCGTGCGGATCCGGGGTCTCGACGAGGTCTTCCGCCGAGAGCGTCATACGAACACCTCGTGCACGTAGCACCAGCGCCAGTTCTCGCCGGGCTCGAACGAGCGGACGATGGGGTGGCCGATGGCGTGGGCATGCTGTCGCGCGTGCTTCATCGGCGAAGAGTCGCAGCAGCCGACGTGCCCGCAGGTCAGGCACAGCCGCAGGTGCACCCACGGGGTCCCGGCGGCGAGACACTCCTGGCAGCCCTGGGGCGTCCGGGGCACGACCTCGCGGACGAGGGCCAGGTGGGGGTCGGTGACGGTCGTCATGTCTTCGCCTCCTGTACGGAGTTCAGCGCCTGGTCGAGCCAGTCGCGCAGCACGTTCTCCGGGGCCGCGCCCGCCTGCCGCCGGACGACTTCGCCGCCGTGCAGCACCAGGAGCGTCGGCACGGCCATGACGTCGAACCGGCGCGAAATCTCCGGCGCTCGGTCGACGTCGACCTTCACCAGCTTCACCTTCCCGGCCCGCGCCCGGGCGAGCCGGTCCAGCGCCGGGCTCACCGACCGGCAGGGTCCGCACCAGGTGGCCCACAGGTCGACGAGCACCGGGAGCCCGGCCTGCTCGGCGATCTGCGCGAAGTCGCCGTCACCCGCGTCGACCACCCACGGCAGCGGCTGGTGGCAGTTCCCGCACTTCGGCGATCCGTCGGCGGCGACGGGAATCCGGTTGCTCTTCCCGCAGTGCTCGCAGGCGACGACGACGGTCCTCATGCTGCCTCCTTGTCGGACGCGGCAAGCCGCGACAGTGTCTTCGCGTCGGCCGGCATGGTGTCTGATGAATCGGACCTGCAAGCAGTCCTCATGCTGCTGCCTCCTTGTCGGACGCCCGGAAGTCGACGGTCAGGTCGCCGTCGGCCGCGTCGACCACGATCACCAGCCCCTCGGTCAGCTCGCCGCGCAGCAGCGCGCGCCCGATCCGGGTCTCGACCTCGTGGGAGATGTAGCGGCGCAACGGCCGGGCGCCGTACACCGGGTCGAACCCGCGCCCGGCGATGAACTGCCGCGCCGCGGGGGTGAGCTCGACCGTGATGCCCTGCTCGGCCAGCCGGCGGCGCAGCTGGTCGAACTGCAGCTCCACGATCCGCTCGATCTCCGGCAGCCCCAGCGGGGTGAACAGCACGGTGTCGTCGAGGCGGTTGAGGAACTCGGGCCGGAAGTGGTGGCGCAGTTCGGCCAGCACCGCGTCCCGCGCTTCCGCCTTGATCTCGCCGGACGACGTGACGCCGTCGAGCAGGTGCTGCGAGCCGATGTTGGACGTCATGATGATCACCGTGTTGCGGAAGTCGACCAGCCTGCCCTGCGCGTCGGTGATCCGCCCGTCGTCGAGCACCTGCAGCAGCGTGTTGAACACGTCCGGGTGCGCCTTCTCGATCTCGTCGAACAGCACGACCGCGTACGGCTTGCGCCGCACCGCTTCGGTGAGCTGGCCGCCCTCGTCGTAGCCGACGTACCCCGGGGGCGCGCCGAGCAGCCGGGAGACCGTGTGCCGCTCCTGGTACTCGCTCATGTCGAGCCGGACCATGTTGTCCTCGCTGTCGAACAGCGCCGCGGCCAGGGTCTTCGCCAGCTCCGTCTTGCCGACCCCGGTCGGGCCGAGGAAGAGGAACGACCCGATCGGCTTGCGCGGGTCGCGGATGCCGGAGCGGGCGCGGATGATCGCGTCGGCGACCAGCCGGACGGCCTCGTCCTGCCCGACGACCCGTTCGTGCAGGATCTCGTCGAGCCGCAGCAGCTTTTCGCGTTCGCCTTCCTGCAGCCGCGACACCGGGATGCCGGTCCACTGCGACACGATCTCGGCGATCTCGTCCTCGGTGACGACCTCGCGCAGGAGCCGCTTCTCGCCCTGCTTCCGGGTCAGCCGTTCCTCCTCCGCTTCGAGCTGGCGCTCGAGTTCGCGGATCTCGCCGTAGCGCAGCTCGGCGGCGCGGTTGAGGTCGTAGTTCCGTTCCGCCTCTTCGGCTTCATGACGTACCCGCTCGAGTTCGGACCGCAGCTCCTGCACGCGCCGGATCGCCTGGCGTTCGGCGTCCCACTGCGCCTTCTTGGCGTCGGTTTCGGCCCGCAGGTCGGCCAGCTCCTTGCGGAGCTCCGCCAGCCGCGCCTGGCTCGCCTTGTCGGTTTCCTTGGCCAGTGCGGCTTCCTCGATCTCCAGCCGCGTCAGCCGCCGGGTGAGCTCGTCGAGCTCGGCCGGCATCGAGTCGATTTCCGTGCGCAGCCGCGCGCACGCTTCGTCGACGAGGTCGATCGCCTTGTCCGGCAGGAACCGGTCGCTGATGTAACGCTGCGACAGCACGGCCGCGGCCACGAGCGCGGCGTCCTGGATCTTGACACCGTGGAACACCTCGAGCCGTTCCCGCAGTCCGCGCAGGATGGAGATGGTGTCCTCGAGGGCCGGTTCGGGCACGACGACCGGCTGGAACCGCCGCTCCAGCGCGGCGTCCTTCTCGATGTGCTTGCGGTACTCGTCCAGCGTGGTCGCGCCGATCATGTGCAGTTCGCCGCGGGCGAGCATCGGCTTGAGCATGTTGCCGGCGTCCATCGCGCCTTCGGTGGCGCCCGCGCCGACGATCGTGTGGAGCTCGTCGACGAACAGGATGATCCGGCCCTCGGCCGCCTTGACCTCGCCGAGCACGGCCTTGAGCCGTTCCTCGAACTCCCCGCGGTACTTGGCCCCGGCCACCAGCGCGCTCATGTCGAGCGAGAAGATCGTGCGGTCCCGCAGGCCCTCCGGCACGTCGCCGCGCACGATCCGCTGCGCGAGCCCTTCCACGATCGCGGTCTTGCCGACACCGGGATCACCGACGAGCACGGGGTTGTTCTTCGTCTTGCGCGAGAGGATCTGGACGACGCGGCGGATCTCGGTGTCGCGCCCGATCACCGGGTCGAGCTTGCCGGCACGTCCGTCGGCGACCAGGTCACGGCCGTACTTCTCCAGTGCCTCGTAGGCACCCTCGGGCGTCGCCGACGTGACGCGCTGGTTGCCGCGGACCTTCGTCAGCGCGGTCAGGAACGCGTCGCGGGTGACGCCGTGGTCGTGCAGGATCCGCCCGGCCGCCGACTTCGTCCCCTCCTCGGCCAGCGCCAGGACCAGGTGCTCGACGGAGACGTACTCGTCCTTGAGCCGCCGGGCTTCCCGCTCCGCCGTGTCGAGCACCCCGGCCAGCCGCCGGGTGAGGTACACCTGCCCGGGCGACGCGCCGGGCCCGGTCACCTTCGGCCGGCGCACGACCTCCGCCTCGACCGCGGCGCGCAGCGCGTCGACGTCCGCGCCGGTCTGCGCGAGCAGCCGCGGCACGAGGCCCTCGGGCTGGTCGATCAGCGCGAGCAGCAGGTGCTCGCCGTCGGTTTCGGTGTGGCCGGAGCGTCCGGCGATGCTTTGGGCTTCTTGCAGGGCTTCCTGCGACTTCTGGGTCAGCTTGTTCATGTCCATCGCCGACGGCTCCTGACTTGTCCTTCGAGGACGTCGATGCGGTCGAGCAGGTCGAGCACCAGCCCGAGCGCCGCGTAGTTGAGGGGCAGGGCGGCGCGCAACCGCTGGATCCGGGCCAGCCTGGCCACTGTGGACAGGGGAAAGCACGGCCGCCCGTTCGCGTCCGGGGTCGTCTCCACCAGGCCGAGGGCCGCGAACCGGCGGAGCAGCTCGGGGTGCAGTCCGGTGCGCGCCGCCACGGTCTCGAGGTCGAGCCGCGCCGGGCGGACGAGCACATACTGCGCCATCAGGTCCTCCTGGGGTCGAAGTCGGACACCGCGGCGAGCTCTTCGAACAGCTCGCGTTCACGCTTGTTCGGGCGCTTCGGCACCATGATCTTGACCTCGGCGTAGAGGTCGCCGGGCTTGCCCTTCCGGTTCGGCATGCCCTCGCCGCGCAGCCGCAGGCGCCGCCCGCTGGACGACCCGGCGACGACGCGCGCCTTCACCTCGCCGCCGGGAGTGGTGACCGGGACGGTGGCCCCGAGCGCGGCCTCCGACGCCGTCACCGGGAGCTCGACGTGGATGTCGCGCCCTTCGAGCCGGTACCGGCGGTCCGGCCGGATGCGGACGACGAGGAACAGGTCGCCGGGGGCCGCGTTGCCCGAGCCCTGGCCGCCCTGGCCGGCCAGCCGGATGCGCTGGCCGTCGAGCACGCCCGGCGGGATCGTGACGTCGTATTCGCGGTCACCGCCGATGTTCAGGTGCCGCCGCCCGCCGCGATAGGCCTCCTCGACGGTCAGCTCGAGCTCGGCCTCCTGGTCCGCGCCCGGGACCGGGCCACCGCGCCCCCGGCTGCCGGTGAAGAAGCCGCCGAGGAGGTCCTCGATGTCGATGCCTTCGAACCCCTCGAAGCCCCCGCCACCGCTGGTGGTGCTGCTGCGCACGCGGCGGCCGCGCGGTCCGGCACCGGCGCCGACGCGCTGCTCCCAGTCGTCGGGCACCTGCCGGAAGTCGTCGCCGAACCGGTCGTACTTGCGCCGTTGCTCCGGGTCGGACAGCACCTGGTAGGCCTCGCTCACCTCCTTGAACCGCTCTTCGGCCTTCGGGTCCTTGTTGACGTCCGGGTGGTTCTCGCGGGCGAGTTTCCGGTACGCCCGCTGGATTTCCTCGGTGCCGGCATCCCGGCCGACCCCGAGCGCGGCGTAGAAGTCCCGTGCCACGAACGCTCACCCCCGCGGCTTCGCCACGGTGACCGCGGTCGGCCGCAGCTGCCCGCCGCCGGTCCCGTACCCGGGCCGGACGACGCGGGTCACCGTGTTCGGCTCGGCGTCCGGGTCGTCGACGACGGCGACCACCTCGTGGCGGGCCGGGTCGAACGGGACGGCGCTCTCGTCGTCGCGCCCGTACCCGAGCCCGGCGAGCAGCTGGACGGCCTGGTCGCGGATCGCCAGCACCCCCTGCACGACGGCGGTGGGATCCGCTCCGGCGTGCGCGAGCGCCAGTTCGAGGTTGTCGATGATCGGGAGGAACGCCGCGGCGACCCGGGCCCGTTCGGCCCCGCGCTCGGCGCGCAGCTCCGCCGCGTGCCGCTTGCGCTGGTTGTCCGCGTCGGCCATCGCCCGGCGCCAGCGGTCCTCGAAGTCGGCGACCTTCGCCTCCAGCTCCCGGATCCGCTCTTGCCCCACCGCCGGAACGGGCGCGTCCTGGGGGCCGGACTCGGCGCCCGTCCCGGCGGCGTCCGCGGAGGCTGTCCCCTGCTCCGCGGATTTCCCTGTGGTGGCCATGGTTCCCTCACGCCCGGTCGAAGTCGGCGTCGATCACGTCGTCGTCCTCGGCCCGTGCCTGCTCCGGCGGCGGACCGCCGTTCCCGCCCGGCCGGGCCGCGCTGAGCCCGGCCAGCACCTGCTGCAGTTCCGAGGTCAGCTCGCGCACCCGGTCCAGCGGTGCTTCCGACTGGACGGCTTCGCGCGCGTCGGTCACCAGCATCTCCGCGCGGGCCTTCTCGTGCGCCGGCGTCTGGTCCGTGATCGCCTTCTCGACCTGGTAGGCGGCCGTGTCCAGCAGGTTGCGCGCCTCGACCTCCTCGCGGAGGCGCTCGTCTTCGGCGCGGTTGCGCTCGGCCTCGCTGATCATCCGTTCGATGTCGGACTGGTCGAGGTTCGAGCTTTCGGTGATCGTGATGCCCTGCTCGGCACCGGTGTCCTTGTCGCGGGCGGTGACGTTGACGATGCCGTTCGCGTCGACGTCGAACGTCACCTCGACCTGCGGCTCGCCGCGCGGCGCCGGCCGGATGTCCTTGAGCTGGAACCGCCCGAGCACCCGGTTGTCGGCCGCGCGCTCGCGTTCGCCCTGCAGCACCACGACGTCGACGGCGGGCTGGTTGTCCTCCGCGGTGGAGAACACCTCCGTGCGCCGCGCCGGGATGGTCGTGTTCCGCTCGATGATCTTCGTCATCACCCCGCCGCGGGTCTCCACGCCCAGCGACAGCGGCGTGACGTCGAGCAGCAGGACGTCCTTGACCTCGCCCGTGAGCACCCCGGCCTGCACGGCGGCGCCGAGCGCGACGACCTCGTCCGGGTTGACGCTCATGTTCGGGTCCTTGCCGTTGGTGAGCCGGCGGACCAGGCTCTGCACGGCGGGGATCCGGGTCGAACCGCCGACGAGGATGACCTCGTCGATGTCGTTCGCGCTCACCTTGGCGTCGGACATCGCCTGGCGCACCGGGCCGAGGCAGCGCTCGACCAGGTCCGCGGTGATCTGTTCGAACTCCGAGCGCCGGATGGTGGCGGTCAGGTGCTTGGGCCCGCCCGCGTCGGCGGTGATGAACGGCAGGTTGACGCTCGTCTGGCTGACCGAGGACAGCTCGACCTTGGCCTTCTCCGCCGCTTCGAACAGCCGCTGCAGGGCCTGGGCGTCCTGCCGCAGGTCGATGCCGTTGTCCGAGCGGAACTTGTCGGCGAGGAAGTCCACGATCCGGCGGTCGAAGTCGTCGCCGCCGAGGTGGCTGTCACCCGCGGTGGACCGCACCTCGACCACGCCGTCGCCGACGTCGAGCAGGCTGACGTCGAACGTGCCGCCGCCGAGGTCGAAGACCAGCACGGTCTCCTGCTGCTGGGAGTCCAGCCCGTAGGCCAGCGCGGCCGCGGTCGGCTCGTTGATGATCCGCAGGACGTTCAGCCCGGCGATCTTCCCGGCGTCCTTGGTGGCCTGCCGCTGCGCGTCGTTGAAGTACGCGGGCACGGTGACCACGGCCTCGGTCACCCGCTCGCCGAGGTTCTTGCCCGCGTCGTCGGCCAGCTTGCGCAGCACCAGCGCGCTGATCTCCTCCGGCGAGTAGAGCTTGCCGCGGATGTCGAAGCGGACGACGCCGCCCTCTCCCTCGACGACGTCGAACCCGACCGCCTTGGCCTCGTCGGACACCTCGTCGAACTTGCGGCCGATGAACCGCTTCGCCGAGTAGATGGTGCCCTTCGGGTTGAGGATCGCCTGCCGGCGGGCGAGCTGCCCGACCAGCCGTTCGCCGCTGTCGGTGAACCCGACGACCGAGGGGGTCGTCCGGGCGCCCTCGGTGTTGGCGATGACCCTCGGCTCACCCCCTTCCCAGACGGCGATCACCGAGTTGGTGGTGCCGAGGTCGATCCCGACCGCCTTGGCCATCACGCACCTCCGGAGGTGGGGGGCAGCTGCGCCAGCAGCGCGCGGGCCTCGTCGGCGACTTCGGCGTCGGCGACGACCTCGTAGCGGGCGGGCGCCATCGCGCGGACCGACGCGAAGTCCCGGCGGCCGCGCTGCAGTGCGTGCACGACCAGCCCGAAGACCGCTCCGACGATCGCGCCGAAGACGAGCCCGTAGAGCGAGAGCGTCAGCGTGGCGAGGACCGGGTTGAACCAGTTGAACAGGCCGAAGAGCCAGCCGATGAGGAGCCCGGTCAGCGCGCCGGAGCCGGCTCCGCGCAGGGCGGCGCCGCCGTGGTCGAGGCGGCCGATGATCTGCTCGACCAGCTGCACGTCGCGGCCGATGATGGCGGTCCGCTGCACCGGGAACCCCCGGTCGGAAAGGTGGTCGACGGCGCGCTCCGCGTCGCGGTAGTCGTCGTACGAAGCGATGGGGACACGTTCGGTGGCGTGGCGTGGGGCGGGCGCGGTCGCGCCCGGCTGTGCGGTCATGGGTCGCCTCCTAGGCGTTCGCGTGTTCTTCGGCCCGAGGTTGCCCGGCTCGGCGACGGGATCCGGAGGGGCAGGACGCCGCGCTCGAAGCCGCCCGACAGCGGGGCGGTGCCCGTTCCCGATCACGGAAGGGGTCGAAGCGCGTCAATGCCATGATCTTGTGCCGTCCGGTGCGGATCATCCTGCTGGGACGGTCCGACCCGAACCGATTTCGCGTTCGTTTCCGATCCCCCTTACCGTCGCGAATTCGCCCACCGCCTCGCGTCAGCCCCACGGGACGAATTTCCGGGAACCACTTCGACCCGGCGGAACAGATCGGCACGGCGTAGGGTGCGAAACGCCAGGTCTGCGGCGAGGAGGCCGGAAATGACGACCGAGGACGAGGGGTTCTCGCTAGTCCGCCAAGCCACGTCGGACAGCGGGTGGCGTGCCCAGCTGTCGGATCTTCACGGCCTTTTCGCCATTTCGACGATGATGTTCGACGGCCGCGAAGCGGCGGACATCCTGCGGCTCGCCGCCACCTCGGTGCCGACGCTGAGCGGCTGCGAGACCGAGGCCGCGTTCCTCGTCGACGAGGACGGCTCGAGCACCCTGCAGGACGACACGCGCGAGGTGCATCCCGACCTCGGCGCGGAAGTCGGCGGGATGGCCGGGCGAGGCGGGCGGATCGACCTCGCCGACGGCCGGTGGCGCTGGTGCTACGCGCTGCGCGAGCCGGACAGCCCAGGCGGGCTGACGGCCAACCTCGTGGTCGGCGCCGAGCACACCCCGCCGCGTGACGAGCTCTTCCTGCTCGGCTCGCTCGGCCAGCAGGCCGCCGCGGCGCTGGCCAACTCCGCGCTGCTCGAACGGGAGCGGCGGCAGTCGGTCGCGCTGCAGGCGGTGAACGACCGGCTGTCCGCGTCGGTCGAGCGGCTCGAGCAGCAGACGCAGGTGCACGAGACGCTCACCGCCAGCTCGGTGTCCGGCGCCGGCGAGCCGGGCATCGCCGATGCACTGCATGAGCTGACCGCGCTGCCGGTGGCGGTCGAGGACCGGTTCGGCAACCTGCGCGCGTGGGGCGGCCCCGGCCGGCCGGACCCGTACCCGAAGATCGGCGTCCGCCGGCGGGAGGAACTGCTGCGGCGGGCCGCGACGCAGCCCCGCCCGATCCGCGTGAAGGACCGCCTGGTCTGCCTGGTGCGGCCGCGGCACGAGGTGCTCGGCGTGCTTGCCCTCATCGACCCGGCGCACACCGCCGGCGCGGACGAGGTGTTCGCCCTCGAGTACGGCTCGACGATCCTGGCGCTGGAGCTCTCGCACCAGCGCAGCCTGGCCGAGGTCGAGCTGCGCCTGCGCCGTGACCTCGTGGACGACCTCATCGCCGGAACCGACGACGGGAGCGCGTACGCCCGCGCCGAGGCGATCGGGCACGATCTGCGGCGCACGCACCACGTGGTCGTGCTGCGGTGGTCGGGCGACGTCGCCGAGGACGTGGTCGCCGAGGCCACGGGGCGCGCCACGACGACGCTGGGGCTCACTTCGCTCATGTCACGCCACGCCGGGGCGGTCGTGCTGCTGGTCGGCGGGCCCACGGACGGCACCGCGCTGCACGATTCCCTGTCGGAACGCCTCGGCGCGGAGGGCGCGATCGGCATCGGCGGCCCGTGCGACACCCCCGGGCGGTTTCCCAAGTCCTATGCGGAAGCGGTGCGGGCCCTCGAGATCCGGCGCACCTCACACACCCCGAACGGCGTGACGACGTTCGACCAGCTCGGCATCTACCGCATCCTCGACACCGGGCAGAACCACGGCGACGTCCTGGAATTCGTCCACGAATGGCTCGGAAAACTGCTCGACTACGACAGCGCGCACCACGCCGAGCTGGTCGCGACGCTCGCGCAGTACCTCGAATGCGGCGGCAGCTACGGGGACACCGCCGCCGCGCTGACGATCCACCGGAGCACGCTGCGGTACCGGCTCGGCCGGATCCGGGAGATCACCGAGATCGACCTCGGCGACGTGAACAGCAGGCTGAACCTGCACGTCGCCACCCGGCTGTGGCAGGTGCTGCGCGGATCGGAATGACCGGCCGTTTGCCCGTGGTCAAACCGGGCACCCGGAGATCTTGTCCCTCGAGATCGAGGAAAGGCCGGAGCATGACCGCTCAGCGCGCGCCCGAGGCCCTCGTGGTGGGCCTGGTGACCGACGACGGATTCCCCCGGCAGCTGGCCGGGAGAATCGTGGACGGCCTGCCCGCCCGCCTGGCCCGCGACCTCGGCGAGGAGACGAGCTGGCAGGTCGAGCACGAGACGCAGGCCCTGCCGCTGGACGAGCACGGCAACATCCCGATGCTGGACCTGGCGCAGGAGCGCCGGGCGGAGCACGAATGGGACCTGCTGGTGCTGATCACGGACCTGCCGCGGCGGGCCGGCACGGTTCCGATCGCCTCGGACTACAACGTCGACCACGGCGTGGCGATGGTGTCGTTGCCCGCGCTCGGTGCGTTGCGGCTGCGTGGCCGGGTGTCCCGGCTGATCGTGCACCTGGTCCGGCACCTGGTGGAGCACCGCTCGGAGAAGGCGGCCGATCCGCCGCGGCGGATGGTCGACCGGCTGCGGGACCTGGTCGCGCCGACGCGGCACATCCGCGGCCGCGGCGCCGCCGACCAGCACCTGGCCTTGGTGGGCGTCCGCGGCCGCCTGCGGCTGCTCGCCGGGATGATCCGGGACAACCGCCCGTGGCGGCTGGTGCCCAACCTCGCCGGGGCGACCGCGGCCGCGGCGGCCACCGCCGCGTACGGCATCGTCACCACCTCGTTCTGGAAGCTGGCCGAAGCCCTGCCCGCGCTGCGGCTGGCCGGGATCACGGTCCTGGCGATCGTGGTGATGTCGGGCTGGCTGATGGTGCACAACCACCTGTGGGACTCGCCGTCCGGGCACCTCGAACGGCGGAAAGCGCTGCTGTACAACGCTTCGACCGCGCTGACGCTGTCGATCGGCGTGGCCTGCATGTACGCCATCCTCTTCGTGCTGTCGTTGCTGGCGTCGATCGTGCTGATCGAAGGCACCTACTTCGCGGAGGTCCTCGGTCATCCGGCCGGTCCGGCCTCGTACCTCAAGCTGGTGTGGCTGGCGACTTCGGTGGGGATCGTCGCCGGCGCGGTGGGCTCGAGCCTCGAAGACGAGGAACGCGTCCGCCGGGCGACCTACAGCCGGCGCGAGCGGGAACGGCAGCAGCGCAACCGCGAACGCGCGGAGGAAGCCGAAAGCGACTGAGCGGTCACCGCGCTCGGAGGGCCTCGCCGGCCGTGCCGTACAGGGTGACCAGGGACCGCACCCCGGCCACGGTCAGGGCCGAGCCGACGGCCTGTTCCGAGCCGACCAGGCGCAGGCCGACGCCGACGCGGCGGAGCTCCGTCGCGATCTGCACGACGATCTGGAGGGCCACCGCACCGAAGGTGCCCGGTTCCGTCAGGTCGAGGATCAGCAGGTCGAGGGCGTGCGCTCGCTGCCCGTCGATGACGGCCATCAGCTCGATCCCGGTCCGCGCGTGGAACCCACCGCGGGCACGCACCAGCCGGGCTCCCGGCCGCAGGTGGTCCAACGGCTCCACCAGCACGGACTGCGTCACCGGTGCAGGCCGGTCCATCAACTGCACGTCTCTCCCCGCGGTAGCTCGCCCCAGCCGCTCCAGTGAAGTGCCCCGCGCGGCTCCGGCACAGCCGATTCACGCGGCACCCTGTCCACTGCCCGCGTTGGCGTGAGCGTGACGAGGCGATTACTCTTCGGCAGGTGACGGGCTTGCCGCAGACGGAGCTGCTGCCCGCGCACCCCGTCGCGCGCGCGAACGACGTCGACGAAGCGCACGAAGCGGTGACGCGGACGTACCTGCCGCACCGGCTCGAGGTGCTGGACCGCGGGACCGACTTGGACATGCGGCTCAACGCGGTCCGGATGGGCGCGGTGACCGCGGGCTACCTGCGCTACGGGAGCGCGGTCCGGCTCGGCACGGTCGACGCCGGCGGCTACCACGTCAACATCCCGGTCACCGGACGGTGCGAGCAGCGCTGCGGCGCGTCGGAACCGGTGTTCGCCGGACCCGGCCGGGCCGCCGTGTTCATGCCCGGCCATCCGGCCGACCTGCGGTGGGGAGCCGGGTGCGCCCAGCTCTGCCTCATGATCGAGCGGCACGAGCTGGAACTGGAGCTGGAGCGCCAGCTCGGGCGGCCGCTGGGGGAGCGGCCGCGCTTCACCACCACGATGGACCTGGACACCCCGGCGGCGCGGTCGTGGCTCGAGGTACTGGCTCTGCTGGAGCGCGAGGCGGACCGGCCGGGCGGGATCACGCACCACCCCGCGGCCGCCGCGCACCTGCAGAGCCTGGTGATCGCCGGTCTGCTGCTGGCCCAGCCCAGCAACTACAGCGATCACCTGCACGCGCCGGCGGCACCGGCCCCGCCCCGGGCGCTGCGCCGGGCCGTCGAGCTGATCGAAGACGAGCCGGGGCTGCCGTGGACGTCGAGCACCTTGGCCCGCGAGGTCTCGATCAGCGTCCGGGCTCTGCAGGAAGGGTTCCAGCGCTGGTTCGGCCTGCCGCCGATGGCTTACCTGCGGGACGTCCGCCTGACCCGGGTGCACGACGAACTCGCGGTGGCCGACCCCGATGGCACGACGATCGCCGGGGTCGCCGCTCGCTGGGGCTTCCTGCACGCCGGCCGGTTCTCGACCGCCTACCGCCGCAAGTTCGGCGGGCTGCCGTCGGAGACCCTGCACGGCCGTCATCCGGCGAAGGGCCGGTGACGCCCGCCGAAACGGGCGGCACCCGGCCACGCGCGCGGGCGGACCGGTCACAGCTGACGCCTGAGTGCGACGACGGTCCCGCGGTCGTCCTCGCCGGGTGCGCGGCCGCCTTCCCGCCCGATCTCGTGCTCCAGGCGGATCGGCGCGTGGTCGCGGCCGATCTCGTCGGGGCGGCGCCCGCGGGCCAGCGCGACCGAGTCGAGGCGGCGGCCGACGTCGCTCAGCGCGGAGGCCATCAGTCCCTGCATGCTGACCCCGAACGGCGCGCCCGGGCCGAACGGCGCCAGCATCTCGCCGATCATCCGGGTGGCGAGCGGCAGCAGTTCCTGCGTGCGCTGCAGGACGATGGCCCAGTTCGCGTCGTCGGCCGCGACGTGCCGGCGGCAGGTGAACGTGCCCCAGGCGACGTGCCGGCGTTCGTCGGCCGCGATGTGCTCGATGATGCGGAGCAGGCCGGGGAAGATGCCGCGGCTGCGGCAGATCCGCGCCGCGGCGGTGTAGCAGGCCAAGGCCAGGCAGCCTTCGACGACGTGGTGGTGCGTCACCGCGGCGCGGATCTGCGCGGCGGGCGAGTGGTCGTCGGTGAGCGCGTACAGCGACCAGGCGAGCTCTTCGAGGAAGTTCTGACGGCGAACATCCCCGCCCTCGGTGAACCACGGCAGGCAGTCGCCCATGCCGACCGCGTCGAGCCACGCGCGGAACGCCTGGGCGTGCTTGGCCTCCTCGAACACGAGCTGCGTCAGGTAGGTCTCGTCGTCCCGCCCGCTTTCGCTGGCCATCGCCGTCACGAACGGCTGCAGGTCCTGGAGCGCCGACTCGCCGATCGAGATGAGGTTGGCCACGAACAGGCAGGTGAGGCGGCGCTCGTCGGGAGTCAAAGCGGCGAAGTCCGCTTCGTCGCGGCTGAGGTCGATGTCGCCGGGGTTCCAGAACGCCGCGTTGCCGTCGTTGAAGAGCTGCCGGGGGACCGGGTCCGGCCGGCGCGCGATGCGGGCGCCGCCGCCGAACCCGAGGTGGCGGCGGGGCTCGATATCGCGGGTGAGGGACATGGCCACTCCAGGTGTCCGGGTGCTCTGGCCGCCAGGATCACCCGGCCGGCGCGATGCGGGAATGGTCCGCGCGCGCCACGGCTGGCCCGTGCGGGCCAATTTCCGCACCCGCTCAGTCCGCCGGGATCGCCACCTCGGCGACCAGCCCGCCGCCCGTGCGGTTCCGGAAAGCGACGCGGCCGCCGAGCGCCTGCACGATCTGTTCGACGATCCAGAGGCCGAGGCCGGCGGTACCGCGGTTCGACCCGGCCGCGGTGAACTTGCCGGTCAGCTTGGCGAGGTGGCCGGCGTCCACCCCGGAGCCCCGGTCGAGCACCCGCAGCAGGAGCCGGCCCTCGGTGACTTCGGCCTCGACGTCGACGGGCTTGCCTTCACCGTGCCGCGCGGCGTTCTCGAGCAGGTTCGTGAGCACGCGGCGCAACCGCTGGGGGTCGGTGGTGACGGTCAGCGCGTCGTCGAGGTGCACCCGCAGCCGCGGCGGCCGGAGTCCGGCCGCGTCCGCGGCGGCCAGCACCAGGGTCCGCAGCTCCACCGGCCGGGACCGGCCGGTGCCGAAGGCCGGACGGCGGCTCGCCGCGACGTCGCCCAGGGCGTCGAGCATGTCGGAGAGGTGGTTCGCGTGCTCGGCGATCAGCCGGCTGCCCGTCTCGCGGTCGGCCGGGGCGAGCGCGCCGTCGGTGGCGAGCCCCCGGGCCAGCGCGCGGAGGGAGATCACGGGCGTGCGGAATTCGTGCAGGAGGATCGCGAGACCGTCCTGCTGGGACTGGTACGACTCGAGGAGCCGCCGCCGCAGATCGCGTTCTTCCTCGGCCGCGGCGTGCCCGGCCAGCGCCTCCACCCGGGCGGCGATCCCGGCTTCCCGCTCGCGCTCGACCAGCCGGGACAGGCTGGCGCCGAGCAGGCCGGTGAGGAGCAGGTAGCCCGCCCACCAGAGACCCTGGAGCCGGCGCTCCGGCCACGTGGTGAAACCCGGGTCGACCAGCAGCGCCACGGCCAGGTAGGCGCCGCCGAGCCCGAGGGCGAGCACCACGGTGGGGCCGAGGGGCAGGCGGATGGCCGCGGCGGTGACGACGAGCACCAGGATCGCCACCGCCGGGCTGGTCGCCGCGCCGGTCATGGCGATCGTGAGCAGGGTGAAGACCGAGTCGAGCGCGGTGAGCAGCCAGGCTCCCGGCGAGGCGGACAGCTCCCAGCGCGGGTTCGCCGCGACGACGACGGCGTAGCCGGAAGCGACGGAGAGGGTCACGACGACCAGCGGAAGGTGCCGCCGGGCGTCGTCGCCGCCGGTGACCAGCAGCAGGACCACCGACAGCGCGACCGCGAGCCGCACGGTCACCATCACCCGGGCGACCGGCAGCCCACCCGGCACGGTTTGCCCGTCGGCCGCCATGCCACCGCCTCCTTGTGACTCGCCGTGATCGCCGTGGCCGGCTTGGTGGCGGAACGTGCTGTCATACTAGGCCGGTGACGGATCGGCGCCTGGTGGTCGTGGTCGTGGACGACCACGAGCTGTTCGCCAGAGGGCTGGCGCTGCTGCTGACGACCAACGCCGGTGACCGCTTCGAGGTGGGCGGCACCACCACGCACGTCGAAGAGGCGCCCGCGCTGGTCGAGTCCTGTGCGGCCGATCTCGCGCTCGTCGACCTGGCCATGCCGCCCCTGGGCGGCGCGGCCGCGATCCGCCAGATCAAGCGGCGCCGGCCGGCCACCCGCGTGCTCGCACTGTCCGGATCGGACGATCTGGAGCTCGCCGAGCAGGCCCTGCGCGCCGGAGCGGACGGCTACCTCACCAAGTCGGCCGACCCGGAGGTCCTCGTCGCGCCGTTGCTGACCGTGGCCGCCGGGTTCCGGGTCCTCGAAGGCGACCTGCTCGACGCACTGCTGACCACGACCCGCAAGCCGCCGGAAACGCTGCTGGACACGCTCGACTCCCAGGACCTGCGGCTGTGGGCGCTGCTCGCCCGCGGCCTGGAGACCCAGGACATCGCCACCCGGATGCTGGTCTCCGAACGCACGGCCAAGCGCATGGTCGCCTCGTTGCTGAACCGGATCGGCGCGGCCAACCGGGTCGAAGCCGCCGGGCTGGCCGGTGCCTACGGCCTGCTCGACCACGACCCGGCGGACCGTCCACAGTAGAGAGTCCCGGTTGGACGGCGTCGCGCCGACAACGTTGACAGCCCGTGGTGGACCGCGGGCCGTCGCTACCCCAACGAGTCATCCTTTTGCCGCCGGGTGGTGATGCGCGTGCCGTTCCGCGCGCCGCATCATTACCGACCATCGCAGTTCCGCGATGCGGTTGACCGGAAGCACGGTCACGCCCGGAGAAGGAGTTGGGTGGAATGGTGAGCCGATCAGGAGCCGGGCCGGTCGCCCGGGCCGGCACCCGCGTGACGATGTCCGGGGGAATCGACACCAAAGCGTGCGGACGCGGTATTTGGCGTGGTTTCGCGGTTTTGGTGATCGGCGCCTTGTTGCAGCCGGTCGCCGCGGCGGTCGCCCCTCCGGTCGGCGCGATCTTCCTGCTGATCACCGCCGTCGCGGCCTTCGGCTTCGCCGGTTTCCGCACGGGTGACACGCACCGCCCGATCCTCCAGGGGGCCGTGACCGCCCTCGGGAGCTACGTTTTGGTGCTGCCCTTGAGTTTTCTCACCTCGGCGTTGGTCGGGCCGCAGCAGGTGCCGGCCACCGCGGCGGTCGCCGTCGCCGTCGGCGGGCTGGCCGGCTTCACCGGCCACGTCGTCCGCGCTCGCGGGGAGCGAGGCGAAAAGGCGTGACCGCAACGAAACCCGCACCCTCGCGCCGGTGGAGCGCCGGGGCGCAGCGGCCGTTGGTCGAGGCCGGGGAGATCGTCCACCTGCTCGGCCGCGTGCTCTGGCTCGCGATCCGCCACCCGTTCGGGTACTGGGGTGAAGTCCGCGACCTGATGTTCGAGACGCTTCGCCGGTGCTGGCTGCCGGTCATCATTTCCACGACCGCGCTCGGCTTCGCCGGCCCCGGCATGCAGGGCGGCAGCCTCTACAGCGTGCTCGGCATCCCCGACCGCCTCGGCTCCTTCCTGCTGATGGCCAGCGTCCGCGAGTTCGCGCCGTGGATCGACGCGATGATCGTCGCCGGGGTGATGGGCACGGCCATCGCCGCCGACCTCGGCGCGCGGCGGATCCGCGAGGAGATCGACGCCATGGAGGTCCTCGGCGTCGATCCGGTCCGGACCCTCGTGCTGCCGCGGATCATCGCGGTCACCTTGATGACCGGCCTGCTGGAAGTGTTCGCGCTGGTGTGCGGCGTGATAGGCGGCTACATCGCGGCGGTGCCGATCTTCGGCGCGACCGGTGCGGCCTTCATCGGGAACTTCTGGTCCAACGCGACCACCACGGACATGTGGGGCAGCATCGTGAAGACCCTCGCGTTCGGCCTGATCCTGTCGGTCGTCTGCTGCTACAAGGGGTTGAACGCGCAAGGCGGCCCGATCGGCGTCGGCCGCGCGGTCAACCAGGCGGTGGTCATCTCGTTCGCCTCGATCTGGATCTTCAACTACGTCTACACGTCCGCGCTCCTCGGGCTGAACCCCGACATGCAGGTCTTCAAGTGAGGGATGCGCAATGACCACACCGACGGGCCGTACGAAGACACCCGACGTCGTCATCACCTTCGGCGGCATGGCGGGGAAACTGCGCGACGCCGTCGCGGCCGGCGGCGACATCATGAAGTTCGCCGGCCGCACCGTGCGCAGCCTGCCGGACCTGCGGCACCACGTCACGGAAGTGTTCGCCCAGGCGGGAATCCTGATCCTGTCGAGCGGCATCATCGTCTGGCTGATGCAGTTCGTCGTCGGCACCATGTGCGCGACCGAGGCCAGCTACACCCTCAAGCAGGTCGGTGCCCCGATCTACTCCGCGGTGTTCAACGACGTCTGCGGCCTGCGCGAGATGTCGGTCTACATGTGGGCCTACATCTTCGCGGCGAAGGTCGGCTGCGGGCTCGTCGCGGAAATCGGGTCGATGCGCATCGCCGAAGAGATCGACGCGCTGGAGGTGCTGGGCATCAAGTCCCGCAGCTACCTCGTGGGCACCCGGATCGCCGCCGCCTGGCTGTGCATGCCCTTCCTGTACATCGTCGGGCTCGGCCTGATGTTCATCTCGATGCACCTGGTGACGGTCTACCAATTGGGCACGGTCTCCAGCGGTGGCTATTCCTTCGTTTTCTGGCTGTTCCAGAACCCCTACGACCTGATGGCCGCCATTTCGAAGATGATCGCGATGGGCACCATCATCATCTTCGTCGGTTGTTACTACGGCTACAACGCTTCCGGCGGGCCGGTCGGCGTCGGGAGAAACACGGCGAAATCGATGATGCTCAACATGGTGCTCATCCACGTCGTCGGGTTGCTCGGCACGTGGTTCTTCTGGGGCTCCTACCCGAACATGCCGATCGGCAACTGACAAGGAGAACTCATGGTCACCGGGATGAACGGGACGGCCGTCGACACGATCGGGCCGGCGGAGCGCGTGCACACGATGGAGGTGCGCGACGTCCACAAGTCCTTCGGCAGCTTCGACGTGCTGAAGGGGCTCAACCTGGAGTTCGCCGACAACGCGATCACCACCATTCTCGGCCCGTCCGGGACCGGGAAGAGCGTGCTCATCAAGCACCTCGTCGGCCTGCTCGAGCCGGACCGGGGCGAGGTGCGGATCTTCGGCCGCGACATCTGGAAGATCAGCGAACGGGAACGCTACGAACTGCGCAAGCGGTTCGGTGTCCTGTTCCAGGACGGCGCGCTGTTCGGGTCGATGAACATCTTCGACAACACGGCTTTCCCGCTGCGCAAGCACACCGACATGGGCGAGGACGAGATCGAGGCGAAAGTCAACCAGCGGCTCAAGGAAGTCGGTCTCGAACGGTCCTCCTACAAGTACCCCAACGAGGTCTCCGGCGGCATGCGCAAACGGGCCGGCTTCGCGCGGGCGCTGGTGATGAACCCCGACATCGTCTTGTTCGACGAGCCCGACTCGGGGCTCGATCCGGTCCGCACCAGCCTGCTCAACGACCTGATCCTCGACATGCACCAGGAGTACCGCGGGACCTACCTGCTGGTGACGCACGACATCCGCACCGCGCGCAAGGTCAGCGACTACGTCGGGGTCATCTGGAAGGGCCAGGTCGTCCACTACGGACCGACCGAGGAAGCCTTCAACTCCCCGGACCCGTTCGTCCGCCAGTTCCTCTCCGGCGACTCCGCCGGACCGCTGGGAATGGACTGAACCCATGCGCAGAATTCCTCTCCTCGTGCTGGGGGTGGCCGCGGTGGCGGCCGCCGCGCTGCTGATCGCCCCGGGCGACGACGACTACCCGGCGAACGTGGTGCTGCCGTCGGCGACCGGCCTGATCGCCGGCAGCAAGGTCCTCGTGAACGGGTTCGACGCCGGGCAGGTCGACGACGTGTCCATCAAGGACGGACGGGCGCAGGTCACCATGCGGCTGACCAAGGACTTCGCGCCGCTGCACTCCGGTGCCTCGGCGGGCATCGTGTGGAAGGCCGTGCTCGGTGAGCGGCAGCTCGACGTCCGGGACGGCCCGAAGGCGAACCCGGTCATCCCGCCGGGCGGCACGCTCGACGGCAAGGTGTCCGACCCGGTCGAGATGGACAAGGTGCTGGCCGCGCTCGACCCCGCCACTCGCGCCCACCTCAGTTCGCTGGTCCAGGGCCTCGACCGCACCGTCGGGGGCAACGAGACCGACCTCCGCCAGACCGTCCAGAAGGCGGGCCCGACAGTGGAAGCGCTCGGCGGGGTGCTGCGCGCCGTCGGCTCGGACGGACCGGCGATCAAGGCGCTGGCCGGCCAGCTCAACGGCATGGTCACCACGTTGGTGAACCGTGATCAGCAGGTGCGCGCCATCGTTTCCGGGCTGTCCGGCGCCACCGCGGCCGCCGCGCAGCAGCGGGAACAGCTGCGCGCGGCGCTGCGGAAGCTGCCCGGCACCCTGGGGACCGCGGACCGGACGCTGGCCGACGTGCCCGGCACGGTCGACAAAGCGGTGCCGTTGCTGGAGGATCTCCGCCCGGCGACCGACCGCCTGCCCGCCGTGGCCCGGACCCTGCGCCCGGTGCTCGCGGACCTCCGCCCGACCGTGGCGCAGCTGCGGCCCACGCTGGGTTCGCTCGGCACGCTGCTGCAGTTCACCCCGGGCCTGCTCGAGAGCGCCCACGGTGCCCTGCCCGGCACGGACTCGGCGGTGAATTCGCTGACGCCCGCGCTGAGCTTCCTGCGGCCCTACACGCCCGAAGTGGTCGGGTGGTTGTCGAACTGGGGCTCCTCGGCCGCCAACTACGACAGCAACGGCCACTACATGCGCGTCAACATCCCGGCCGGCCTCTCGAGTTTCGACAACAACCCGGGGGTCATGCCGCCCGGGATGGCCAGCGACCCGTTCCCGGCCCCCGGCGCGATCGCCGGGCAGCCGTGGACCGACGCGTTCGGGAGCGGAGTCCGATGAGGACACGGCGGAAGATCCAGGCCGTGCTGGCCACGACCGCGGTGGCGGCGGCCGTGGCGGGCGCCGCGGTCACGAACACCGGCTCCGGCGAGCAGCCGGACAAGCTGACCATCGCCGCGGAGTTCGCCGACGCGAGCCCGCTGGTCGTCGGCAACGACGTGAAGGTCAAGGGCGTCACCGTCGGCGAGGTGGCCGGCATGAGCGTCCACGACGCCAAGGCGATCGTCACCCTCGAAGTCGACGGCATGGCCCTGCCGCTGCACCAGGACGCCCGGGCCACCGTGCGCCCGGTCAGCCTGCTGGGGGAGCGCTACGTCGACCTCGATCGCGGCAGCCCTTCGGCGCCGCTGCTGAACGACGGTGACGTGCTGCCGATCAAGCAGACCGGGCAGGCGACCGACCTCGACCAGGTGCTGAACACCATCGACGACCCGACCGGGCAGTCGCTCGCCGCGCTGGTCACGATGCTGGGCCAGGGCATGCAGGGCAACGGCGCCAACGCGCAGGCTTCGATCAAGGCGCTCGCGTCGTCGATGCAGGACACCGACGGGCTGGTGAAGCTGCTGGGGCAGCAGAACCAGCTGCTCACCGACCTCGTCGACCACGTGGAGCCGGTCGCGGGCGCACTGGCCGCCGACAACGGCAAGACCCTGGGCGACCTGGTCGAGTCGTCGCGTCAGGTCCTCGGTGTCACGGCCGAGAACCAGGAGGGCCTCGACGCCTCGCTCGCCGAACTGCCGGGCACGCTGGCCGCCGCGCGCGACACCCTCTCCGAGCTGACCGGCACGGCCAAGGCCACCACGCCCGTGCTCGAAGGAATGCGGCCGACGACCGACAACCTCTCCGCCGTCAGCGACGAACTGCGCAAGTTCAGCGAGTCGGCGGATCCGGCGCTGACGAGCGCGAAGCCCGTCCTGGAGCGCGCCGAGAAGCTGATGGACGCGGCGCGCCCGGTCGTGGAGGAGCTCCGCAAGGCCGGCCCGGGCTTGCGTGGCACGGTCGCCGGGGCGAACCCACTCACCGCGCAGCTGACCGGCAACATCGAAAACGTCCTGAACTTCTTCCGGTTCTGGGCGATGTCGACCAACGGCTGGGACGGCCTTTCGCACTACTTCCGCGGCCAGGCGATCATCCACCCCGAGGAGATCACCGGGCTGCTGCCGTCCCTGACCGGAACCCCGCCGCCGCCGACGATTCCGGGCAAGCAGGCCACTCCGTCGCCGATTCCCGGGCTCCCCGGAGCGCTCGGCTCGGGCCTGCTCGACACGAAGTCCCTCGTCGCGCCGGACGGCGGCGTGACCGGGCTCAACGAGCGCCAGGAGAGCGGCGTTCTCCAGTTCCTGCTCGGAGGTTCCTGATGGCCAAGCGCCGGTCGCGCAAGTTCCGCTCGGTGTCCACGGGCGTCGTGGTGCTGGTGGTGTTCGCGCTCGCGCTGCAGCTCGCGCTCACCGCGGACAAGGGGTTGCCGGGGGCGACCTACACGCTCGTCGACGCCGACGTCTCGGACGTGGGCGCGCTCCGCCCCGGTGACGACGTGCGTGTCGCCAGCGTCCGCGTCGGCCGCGTCAAGGACATCCGGCTGGTCGCCGGGGCCCCGAGGGTGACGCTGCAGCTCGACGGCACGCGGGAGGTCTACCGAGACGCGTCGGCCGAGGCCAAGACCGTCACGGTGGCGTCGCGGTCGGCGCTGGGACAGAAGTACATCGCGCTGACCCCGGGCAAGCCCGAGGCGGGGAAGCTCGGTCCGGCGGAGGTGATCCCGGCCAAGCGGACGGCGGGCTCGCAGGAGCTGAGTGACCTGCTGGACGTGCTCGACGCGCCGACGCGGACCGCGCTCGGCTCGACCGTCCGGGAAGTGGGCGGCGGCGCCGGTGGGCACGCGCAGGACCTGCAGGACGCGCTCAAGGCCGCGCCGCAGATGCTGCCCGACCTCGCGACCGTGTCGAACGCCCTGTCCGCAAACGATGGCGCCGACCTGACCGCGCTGCTGACCACGGCCGACCGCCTGTCGACCCGGTTCGCGGGGCGCCAGGAACAGCTGTCGGAACTGCTCGGCCGGCTGGACACGACGATGCGAGCCGTCGCGGTGGACGACGGGAAGCCGCTCGACGACGTCGTGCAGCGGGCACCCGGCACGCTGCAGGCCGCGCGAGCCGGTCTCCAGTCGCTGCAGGCCCCGCTCAAGGACCTGCACGCCGGAATGGCCCAGCTCGTGCCCGGGGCGCGTGCGCTCGGCCAGGCGACCCCCGATCTCCGGGGTGTGCTGCGGGAAGCGGTACCGCCGTTGGGGAAGGTGCCGGACGTCGGGAAACAGGCCGAGCCCGCGTTGACCGACTTGACCAAGACCGTCGACGACGCGCGGCCGCTGGCTCCCCGGCTGACGCAGACCTTCGGCAGCGCCGACCAGTTCCTGCGGGTGCTGGCGCCGTACGCCCCGGAAGTCAGCGGGTGGTTCACGAACTGGGCCGCCGCGCTCTCGCACGGCGACGCCAACGGCCACTTCCTGCGGCTGTACCTGCTGTTCAGCGAGGAGTCCGTGCTCGGACAGGGCGGTCTGCGGGACCCGCTGGTCGCCCGCAACCCCTATCCCGCACCGGGTCAGGCGGCCCACGACGCCCGGAAGATCCCAGGAGGCAACCGGTGAAGGCGCTTCGTTCCCGCACCCGGCACCGGCAGCCGGTGTCGGCGTTCAAGCTCGGCATCGTCGTGCTGGTGGTGACCTTGCTGGCCGGTTACGCGTTGCTCGAGAAGGACCGGGTCGCGACGGCGTTGCGGCCGGGCGACATCGTCCGCGTCCAGTTCGCCCAGGACTACCACCTGCAGCCGTTCGTCTCCCAGGTCAAGATCGCCGGGGTCCCGGTGGGCGTGGTGTCCTCGGTGGACCGCTCCGGTGACGGGTCGGCACTGGTCGAGCTGAAGGTGGACGACGGCGTCACGGGCAAGCTCGGTGCCGCACCGAGCGCCGCCCTGCGCCCGACCACCATCCTCGGCGGCAAGTACTACGTGGAGCTCGTCCCGGGCGGCGGCCGGACCCCGTTCGCCGGCACCATCCCGGTCGAGCGGACCAAGACCCCGGTGGAGCTGCAGCAGCTCGCGGACGCCCTGCAGCCGGACGCGGTGAAGGGCATCCGCTCCTCGACGCAGAATCTCGACGACACCCTCCGCGCCGGGGGGAAGTCCGCGATCGAGGACCTGCTCGCCGACGCGCCGGACACGCTCGACGCGACGACGCCGGTCCTGCAGGGCCTGCAGGGTACGGACCCGCGCACCGACCTGCCGAACCTGGTCCACGGGTTCGAGTCGACGGCGCGCGTGCTGACCGAGCAGCCGGGACAGCTCGACTCGATCGTGCAGAACCTGCAACGGGTCACCTCGACGCTCGACCACCGCCGCACCGACATCGCCACCGCGATCGCGGACCTGCCCCGGACCCTGGACAACGCGGACGACGGGCTGACCCACCTCGGCGTCACGCTCGGCAAGCTGCGGGACACCGCGGACCCCGCGCGTCCGGTGGCGCGTGAACTGGACGCGTTCCTGGCGCACGCCGATCCGGTGCTCGCCAGGACCCGGCCGCTGCTGACCGACGTGCGTGGCCTCCTCACCGACGCGCAGCCGCTGGTCGAGCAGCTCGTCCCCACCGCCCAGGGCACGACGAAGGTCTTCGACGACGTCCGCGGGCCGGTGCTGGACCGCGTCAACGGCCCGATCATGAACATGGTGCTCTCGCCCTTCAAGGGCACCGGGATCTACGCCGGCGGCGGCTCGGACCAGCCGTTCTACAAAGAGGTCGGCTACATGTTCGCGACCATGGACCGCGCGTCCTCGCTCACCGACCCGAACGGCGTGGCCGTGGGTCTCCAGCCGGGCCTCGGCGGCGGCAGCATCGCCGGCACCCCGATCAACTTCGAGCAGCTGATGAACACGCTCGCCCACCTGCAGGGCGCCACCCCGGAGAACAGGAGCGGCCGATGAACGCGCACCCGGGCCGGGTCCGGCGGACCTGGCAGCGGATCTCCACCGAACCGCGGCTCAAGCGCAACGTCCTCGCCGTGGCCGCGCTCGTGACCGCGGGACTGGTGGCCGGTGGCTACATCCTGACGATGCAGCAGGTCCGCGTGCCCTGGGACGGCAAGACGCACTTCTCGGTCACCTTCGAGTCCGCGCCGGCGATCAACCCGTCGAGCCGGCAGGAGGTCCGGATCGCGGGCGTGTCCGTCGGCGACATCCGCGCGGCGAGCGTCGACGACCGCGGGCACGCGCGGCTCGAGCTGGCGATCGACCAGGGGCACCAGGTCTACGACAACGCCCGGGTCCTGCTGCGCCCGAAGAGCCCGCTGAACGAGATGTACGTCGAGCTGAACCCCGGTGGCCCACCGGGAAAGCCGCTGCCCGAGGACGGGGTGCTGCCCGTCGCCAACTCGGTGCGGCCGGTGCAGGTCGACGAAGCGCTCGGGCACCTGGACGCCAACACCCGCGAAGCGCTGACCACGCTGCTGTCCGAATCGGACGTCGCGCTGGCCGGAGCGCCGGGCAATCTGCCCAAGGGGCTCGAGGCGACCGATCAGGTGGTGCGGGACCTGCGTCCCGTCGCGACCGCGTTGCAGACCCGCAAGGAGACACTGCAGAAGCTCGTCACCGCGTTGGGGCAGATCGCGTCGGCGACCGGCGACGACGACCAGCGACTGAGCGCGCTGGCCGACTCCTTGCAGAAGACCTTGGCGACGGTGGGGCAGCGCAACGGCGACTTCGACGCCGCTCTCGCGCAGCTGCCGGACTTCACCCACCAGCTCGAGCAGGCCACCGGCAGCATCGGCGCGCTGAGCGCCCAGCTGGACCCGGTCCTGGACAAGCTGCGCGAGGCGAGCGGGACCCTGCCCGGCTCGCTGGAGAAGTTCACCGGCACGGTCGACAAGCTCGGGGAGACCGTCGACACCGCCCGGCCGGTGGTCGACAAGGCCGTTCCCGTGGTGCGCGACCTGCGTCCGTTCGTCGGCGACCTCAACGCCTCGCTCGGCGACCTGCACGACGTGACCGGACGGCTGGGCCCGATCACCACCGCGGTGCTGCCGTACCTGAACGACCTGGCCGCGTTCGTCACGAACTCGCGGTCGATCACGAGCCTGCGCGACGGAACCGGTAGCGCGTACCGCGCCATCGCCCAGCTCTCGCCGGAAAGCGTCACGGGCCTGCTTCCGCTGCTGCCCGCCCTGCAAGCCGCCGCCGCGCGATAGGGGACTGTCCAATGAGGATTCCCAGTAGGCTGGTCCCGCACATCCGGACCCTGGTGCTGGCCGTGTTCATCGCCGCCTGCGCCGGCCTGTTCGGCTACCTGTGGCTGAACTCCGGCGGCCGGCTGCCCGGCATCTCCCAGGCGGGCTACACCGCCGACGTGCAGTTCCGCACCGCGTCGAACCTGGTCTACGACTCGGACATCACCATCGCCGGGGTCAAGGTCGGCAAGGTCGAGGCGCTGCGCACCGAAGGCGACCTCGCGCACGTCACGATGCGGCTCGACCGGAACGCGCCGTTGCACGAGGGAGCGACCGTCCAGGTCCGCAACAAGACCCTGATCGAGGAGACCTACCTCGAGATCACCGACGGCCACGGCCCGGCGCTGCCCAGCGGCACCGTGCTGCCGCCGTCCGCGGGCAAGGAGGCCGTCGAACTCGACGACGTGCTCACCAGCCTCGACCGGCCGACGAAGGAGTCGCTGGGCACGCTGGTCCGCTCGCTCGGCGCCGGGACGAAGGACACCAAGCAGGGAGTTTCCCAGGCCCTGCAGGGACTCGGCGACCTCGGCCGGGAGGGGCACGGGGCGTTGGCGGCGCTGTCTGCCCAGTCCGGGGATCTGCAGCAGCTGACCGGCAACACCGCGAAACTGCTCGCGGCGCTCGACACCCGGCAGGGGCAGATCGCCGACCTGGTGACCGACGCCGACCAGCTCACCCAGGCGACCGCGGGCAGCGACACCGAGCTGCGGGAGGTCCTGCGGCGGCTGCCCGGCCTGATGGACACCGCCAAGAGCGCCAGCGGCGGGCTGAGCCGCCTTTCGCCCGCGCTGGGCCCGGTCGCGGGCGGGCTGAACGCGGCCGCGCCCGACCTCGATGCCGCGTTGCAGGAGCTACCCGCCACGTCGGCCGACCTGCGTGGCTTGCTGCCGTCGTTGAACGGCGTGCTCGACGCGGCGCCCGGCACGCTGCAGCGGGTGCCCGCGGTGGCGGCGGACGCGTCGAAGTTCCTGCCGACGCTGAACGTGGCCTTGGGCGACGTGAACCCGATGCTGTCCTATCTGGTCCCGTACGGCCGCGACGTCGCCGCGTTCTTCACCAACATCGGGCAGGTGACGGCGCGCGGTGACGCCAACGGCAACGCGATCCGGCTGTTCATGGTCTTCAACGAGCAGAGCGTGAAGGGCTTGCCCCTCAACATCGACGTCGGTCCGCTCAAGAAGAACAACCCCTATCCGGCGCCGGGGCAGTCGGCGAACCCGGGGCCGTTCAGCGGGTCCTACCCGCGGGTCGTCCAGGACCCGCCGAAGTGAGGGGCTTCAAGCGGCCGTCCCCGAAGGTCCTGGCGATGACGGCGGTCCTCGTCGTCCTCGCCGGGTTCGTCGGCACCGGCATCGCCAAGACGCGCATCGAGACCGGCGTCAGCTCGTTCCTGCCGGGCGACGATCCCGCGGTGACCCGGTTCGACGAGCTGAGCCGGTCGTTCGGCGGCGACCCCGTCGTCGTGCTGCTCGAGTCGGCGCGACCCGGGTCGCTGCTCGACCAGCCGCACCTGCCGTCGCTGGTCGAGCTGGAAGGCGTGCTGGCGAAGCTGCCCGACGTCGCCGCCGTCTACGGGCCGGGGACCGTCCTGAACCAGGCCGCCGGCCGGGCCCAGGACCTGATGGCCGAGCTGTCCGGCCGCCGCGACCGCCTGCGCACGCAGGCCCAGGCCGAGGCCAAGCAGCGCGGTGCGTCCGACCGGGCGGCCGGCCAGGCCGCCGACGCCGCCGTGGCCGCGTTCGACCAGCGGTACGGCAAGCTGCTCGTCCAAGCCCTGCCGGCGGGCCTGCCGACGCTGAAGAACCAGGCGTTCGTCACCTCGGTCGTCTTCGGTGCGGACGGAAGTCCGCGGCCGCAGTGGCACTTCGTCGTGCCGTCGGTGAACGCGGTCGCGATCCTGGTCCGGCCGCGGCAGAACCTCGACCAGTCCGCCACCGAACGGCTCGTCCGGGGCGTGCGGGACGCGGTCGGCGCGGCCGCCGTCGACGGGGCGAAAGTGACGGTGTCCGGCGTCCCCGCGATCGCCGGCGCCCTCGCCGACGAGGTTCGCGCGGAGCTTCCCCTGCTCGGCGGCGCGGCCTTGGTCGCGGTGGCGCTGTGCTTCCTGCTGGTGCCGTGGCACCGCCGCCGGCACCGGCTGCTGCCGCTGGCCGGTTCGCTGGTGGCCACCGCGGTGACGGTCGGCCTGTTCGGCTGGCTCGGCCGGCCGCTGTCGCTCGGGGTGGTGGCCTTCCTGCCGGTGCTGCTCGGCGTCGGCAGCGACTTCCCGACCTACCTGGCGCGCCGGGCGGACCGGCGGGTGGTGTTCGCGGTCGCCGCCGCCACCGCGGCCGCGTTCGGTGCCTTGGCCTTCGCGCCGTTGCCGTTCGTGCGCGACCTCGGGATCGCGCTCGGGATCGGGGTGCTGGTCGCCTTCGCCGTCGGCCTGCTGTTCCGGCCGGCCGTGGTCGAGCCGGTACCCGTGAAGGTCCACAGTGGACCCACGGCGAGCCTGCCGGTGCGGCTGGGCGTCGGACTCGCGGTGGCCGCGCTGGCGGCCGGCGGCTGGGCGATGCTGCCGGGGCTTCCCCTGCAGAGCGACATCGAGAGCTTCGTGCACGGCCTGCCCGCGTTCGACGACGCGCAGCACGTCGAGCAGGTCATCGGCTCCTCCGGCGAGGTCGACGTCGTCCTGCACGGCCCGGACGTCACCTCGCCGCAGGGGCTGGCCTGGCTGCGTCAAGCCCAGGACGTGACCATCGCCAGGCACGGCGACCGGCTCCGTCCCGTCGTATCGCTGCCGACGCTGCTGAACTTCCTCGGGCCCACGCCGACGAAGGACGAGATCACCGCGGCCGTGCGCCTGTTGCCGCCCTACCTGACCGGGTCGGTGCTGCGGGCCGACGGGCAGGAGTCCGTGCTCTCGTTCGGGGTGCGGCTCGGCGACGTCCAGAGCCTGGCTGCCCTGCGCGACGACCTGCTGAACCAGCTCCCGCCGGCGCCGCCGGGCTACCGCGCCGAGCTGACCGGCCTGCCGATCGTCGCGGCCCGCGGGTACGAGCTGGTCTCCGGCAACCGGTTCTGGACCAACGGCGTCGGCATCGCCGTGGCCGGGCTCGTCCTCGCCGTCGTGCTCGCCCGGCGGAAGGACGCTGGGCGCGCGGTCGCTACCGCCCTGGTGGCGACCGGGACCGGCCTGCTCGCCATCCGGCTGGCCGGGATCTCGCTGACGCCGATCACCATGGCACTCGGGTCCCTCATCGCCGCCGTCGGCTGCGAGTTCGCGGTGCTGCTGGCGGAAGCCGAACGCCGTCGCGATCACGCCTTGCGCAGATCCGTGCTCCTGGTCGGCGCGGTCTCGACCGTCGGCTACCTCGCGCTGGCCCTTTCGCGGCTCGACGCCATCCGGCAGTTCGGCCTGCTGCTCGCCGCGGCCGTCGTCCTGTCGATGGCCGCCGCCCGGCTCGTCGTCCGGCTCGCGCCGGGCCGCCCCGCCTCCGCTCCGGAACCCAGCCCGGCGCCCGAAGCACTCGTAGGAGTCACCTCATGAAGATCACCGCACTGGCCGGCAAGGTCCGGCTGCCCCGAAGCCGCCGTGGGCGGATCGTCACGTTGCTCGTCCTCGTCGCACTGCTCGGCGGGACCGGGCTGGCGTGGTGGTCGGCGCGGGCCGACGACCTGCCCGGCGACGCCGTCTTCGCCTACGGCGGCCAGACCGAGACCGTCACCCAGCTGCAAGAGCGGATCCAGACGTTGAAGGCGCTGTACGGCGTGCAGCCACCGGATGCGCAGGACACCGCCAAGTCCGACGCGTTCCGCCGGGACACCGCGAAGGCGGTCGCCGTCGGGATGGTGCTCGACCACGCGGCGCGCGACCGCGGCATCGTCGTCGCCGACAAGGCGGCCCGTGACGTGCTGACGCGGTTCATCTCCCAGCAGATCGGCGAAGGGCCGGACGCCCGGAGCAAGTTCGTCCAGGCGCTCGGCACCACCGGCACGTCCGAGGACGCGGTGCTGGACGAGATCAAGCGCCAGCTCGCGGTCTCGCAGCTGTTCGACGCGGTCACCAAGGGAAGCTCGGTGGGCGACGGCGAGGTGACGGACGCGTTCGCGCAGCGGAAGGCGCAGCTGGACACGCCGGAACGCCGGCAGCTCACCAACATCGTGGTCAAGACCAAGGAGGACGCCGACCGGGTGCGCACCGACCTCGACGCCGGAACGCCGTTCGAAACCCTGGTGGCCCAGCGGAGTCTGGACGGCGCGACGCGCGACAAGGGCGGCGACCTCGGCCAGGTGACCGCGGCCCAGCTCGAGGACGGTTACGCCAAGGCGGCCTTCGCGGCCCCCGTCGGCGGGCTGTTCGGTCCGGTGCAGACCGCGCACGGCTGGAACGTGGGCCGGGTCCGCCAGGTCCTGCCCCCGCAGCCGGCGGTCTTCGACCAGGTGAAGGACCAGCTCAAGCAGCAGCTGACCCTGGAGAAGGCGCTCGCGACCTGGCGCGAGTGGCTCGGGACGCAGCTCACCGGCGCGAACGTCCGGTACGCCGACGCCTACCGCCCGGCCGACCCGGCCGCGCCGCCGCAGCAGGCGCCGGAGTGGTCGCCGGCGCCGGGCCAGGTGCCCGGGCAGCCCCGGCCATCGCGATGATCGCGGACGTGGCGGCGCTCGCGGTGGCGGGCGCCGCCCTGCTGGCGATCGGCCGGTGGGGCGGCCGCGCGGCGGCCGGGCGGGTCAGCCCGGCCCTGCCGGAACCCGAGCGCTCGCGGCGCATCGGGAAACTGCGGGGGAGCGGACACGCGCTCCAGGTCGTGGGTGTGGTGTTCGTGCTGGCCGCGGTGTGGAGCCTCTGGTGAGGTCGGGAATGCCGCGGCTCGGTCGGGTCCGCAGAAGCAGCGAGTTCTGGTGGGGGCTGGGCGGGTTCGGGGATGCCGCGGCTCGCTTGGGTCCGGCAAGGACAGCGAGTTCTGGTGACGGTCAGGCGGACTCCGGCACGCCGCGGCCCTGCTGAGTCCCGCAAGGACAGCGAGTACCGGTGACGGTCAGGCGGACTCCGGGATCCCCCGCCCCTGCTGAGTCCGGAGGAACAGTGAGACCGCCTCGGCGCGGTTCGCGGCCCCGAGCTTGCGCAGGATCTGCTTGACGTGGGACTTGGCCGTATCCTCGGAAATCGTCAGCCGGGCGGCGATCGCGGCGTTGGTGCGGCCGTCGCCCATGAGGCGCAGTACCTCCAGCTGCCGCGGCGTCAGTGCCGACTCCACAAAGGACCGGACCGGCACCGGTCCCGGCGGCGGAACCACGGGATCGCCGATGACCGGGGTCGCCGGGTGGCTGTCGCTCAGGATCCGGTCCATCGCGTCGGCGATGGTCATCGTGAACCGGCCGACTTCGGTGCGCAGCGAGTGCAGGCGTTCGACCAGCAGGGTCCGCCGGAACGCGATGCCGAGCCCCTGAGCGAAGGTGCCCAGCACTTCGCGGTCGAACTCGTCGACCTGACGCTCCTGGACGTGCCGGTCCGCGTGCACCAGCCCGAGCACGCCGTCGTCGCCGGCCACGGGCGCGACCACATAGGACTCCAGCCGGGCGGCCTCGACCAGGCAGGCGAGCCCCCGTGCTTCGCGCTGTGCGTCCGTGACGAGCAACGCGCGCCGCCGGCGCACGGCTTCGGTCTCGACGACGGTGCGGTCCAGGACCGGGGACTCCGCCCGGCCGATCCGCAGGATCTCCGCGGCCCAGCCGGGGTCGCCCAGCACGACGCAGGACCGGGGCACCCACACCGACTCCCGGATCTCCGAGAACAGCGCGCGGTCGAAGCCGAGCCGGCACACCGCCTCCGGCACGCACTCGGCGAGCCGGGCCACCGAGCGCGCGTCCTGCAGCCGGGTCAGTGCCTCCTGGACCTGGGCGTGCACGCGCACCCGGAGGTCGAGCTGGGCCTGGCGCAGCCGTTCGCGGACGTCGGAGACCTCGATGAACAGATCGAGGACGGCGCCGGCGTGGCCGGCCGTGGCGAGTTCGCCGACGAGCTCGGCCAGCGCCGCTTCCGCGGCCGGGAACTCGTCGGGCACCTCCGGGTCCGGCTCACCGCCGAGCAGGGACCGCGCCCGGGTGGTGACCGCCCGGACCTCGCGCAGGACGGCCTTGGGAACACGGTGCCCACGGCTGTTGCGGGGCGGAGTCAGCGTTGACTTCATGGTTTCCTCTCAAGCCGGGCGGGAACGCGGGGCGCCGGACCCGCTCGCCGAAGCGGGTCCGGCGCCGCGCCCGAAGGATCAGGCGTCGGCGGAAACGGCGGTGGTGACGGCGAAACCCGCCACCCACTCCGGCACCGGCTCGTAGAACCGGTAGTTCATCACGTACTTCCCGCGGGCCGCCATCGCGGCGTACGCGGCGATCCAGGTCCGCACCTCGTGCGAGGAATGCCCGGCCTGCTCGGCGAACCACTCGGTGCTCCAGCCGTCGACGAGCCGGAGCTCGCCCGCCGAAACCACGTCGAGGAATTGCTGGTCCCACTCCGGGTTGATCGGCTGCATCGACGAGGTGCCCGCGGCCAGGTCGAGGCCGGACGCGATCACGCGAGCCTGCCGCCGGGCGCGCTCTTCGGGCGTCGGGTTGCGCCCGTCGATCAGCCGCGCGGCGACCTCCTCGGTCGCGTTTTCCAGCTGGGGTACCGGCGGGTCGTGCGAGAGCCCGCCGGAGCCGAGGAACAGCACGCGCTGCTCGTCGAGGTGCGCGCTCGCGTGGCCGATCGCCGTGCCGAGCTGCCGGACGCGGCCGACGGGACAGAGCGGCGCGGCGACCGAGTTGATGAAGACCGGGATGACGGGAACCCGGTCGAGGCCGCCGAACAGCAGCTGCAGCGGCTGGGCGAACCCGTGGTCGACGTACATCCGTTCGGAGACCGCGACATCGATCCCGGCCGCCAGCACGTCCTTGGCGAGCGTCCGCGCGGACTTGGCCACCGACAGCTCGCCGGCGGGGGTGTCGTAGTCCCCGAGCGCGGTGGCGCGCGTCCCGATGCAGAACGGCGGCATCATGTCGTAGAAGAAACCGTTGTAGTGGTCGGGTGCGAAGAGCACCACGAGGTCGGGGTCGAATGCGGCGATGAAACCCCGCGCGTGTTCGAAAACCTTCTCGACCCGCTCCTCGACGGCTTTCGCCGGATGGTTGAAGCCGATCAGGGGCGAATGGGACAGGGCGCACACGGCAACGGGCATCGACCCACCGTCCTTTTCTTCGTGGTAGTTCTACCGGCTAGAAACATGCTAGAATCTTAGCATACCAGTCCTCGGTTTCAATGACGCGACGGAAAGGGACCTGGCATGGGAGCGCCGATCGGGAATCGCAGCGAAGGCAGTCATCGAGCAGTGCGAAAGAGGAAACGTCACCGGGTCGCCAAGACCGCCTGCACCGCGGTCGCGCTCACGAGTGCGGTCGTGGTCGGCGGCGGGGTGCTGCTGGTCGAGCCCGTGGCCGACGGGCGGCCCTTTCCCGCCGCCGCGTCGACCAGGCCGCCGGCGCCGGTGAAACCGGTCTGGCCGCCCCTGCCGGAGGCCGGGCTCCCGGCGACGCTGCCCGGCGTGCCGGTGCTGCCGCCGCTCGCGGCCCCGGTGGACCACCGGCACGGCGCCGCCACCGGATCCGGTGCGGGCACCGGAATTCCGGCCACGGTGCTCGACGCCTACCGCCGGGCCGAGGCCTCGCTCGGTGAGGCGGACCCGGGGTGTCACCTGAGCTGGCCGCTGCTCGCGGGCATCGGCAAGATCGAGTCGAACCACGCCCGCCACGGCGACGTGGACGCGCGGGGCACGATGGTCCGGCCGGTCTACGGTCCCGCCCTGGACGGTTCGCCGGGCTTCGCCAGGATGGTCGACGCGCAGAGCGGGCAATGGGCGCGTGCCGCCGGCCCGATGCAGTTCATCCCGTCGACCTGGCAGAAATGGGGCACGGACGGATCCGGTGACGGTCAGGTGGACGTGCAGAACGTCTACGATTCCGCGGAGTCGGCGGGCCGGTATCTCTGCGCCGCCGATCGCGATCTGAACACCGGTGCCGGATTGCGAAGTGCCATTCTCAGTTACAACAACTCCGAGGATTACCTGAACAAGGTCACGGCGTGGATGCGAGCCTATTCCGCGGGTTCGTTCGCCGTGCCGGACGCCCCCGGGTATTCCGGCGAAGATCCGACGTACGACGAAAGCGTGGCGCACGCTCCGGTCCGGCCGGCGGTGCTGCCGCGTCCCCCGGCCACGGGTGGTGCACCGGTCGCGCCCGCACCGGCCAAGCCGGCTCCCGCCGTGCCGGTCCACCAGCCTTCGCCGCCGACCACGGCACCGGCACCGGTCGCCGGGTTGCCGGTGAGCGTGCCCGCCCCGCTGGACGGCGTCGTCGCGACCGCCGGGCAGGTGGTGGGCGGGCTGCTCGGCTCGCTCGGCGCGCACTGAATCCCGGTGACGACTGATGGCGCCGCCCCGGCTGGTGGGGGCGGCGCCATCAGTTCCCGCGGGCCCGGGCGTGCCACACACAGACACGGTGCCGGGCGGGTCTCAGGAGTCCTGGCCACGCACTTCGCCGACGAGCGTGCGCCAGCGCCGGCCGTTCTCGCGCGCGCCTTCGGCGTAGGGGCCGGGAACGACGTGGTACGGCGGGCGGGCGGGGCCGGCGGTGACGTAGCCGGCCTCGTCGAAGCGGAGCTTCTCGAGGGTGATGTTGTACTTGGAGAACTCGGGGAAGTTCGTCCGGGCGAGGAACGGTTCGTACGTCCACTCGATGCGGCGGGTGAGGTGCCGCGCCGTGCCGACGTCCCCGCGCCGGATCGCGTCGCGCAGGGCGAGCACGGGCTCCGGGCCGCACAGGGCACTGCTGCTCCAGCAGCCGAGCGCCGTCTCCGGGTGCAGCGTGTGCGCCGCGAGCCAGTCGCTTTCCAACGGCAGCAACCGGAGCCGGCCGCCGACCGCCGCCATGTCCGCGGCGAACTTCGGCGTGATGGCGATGTACTTCGCGCCGATGATCTGGGGGACCTCGGCCAGCGCGGCGTAGGCGGCCGTCGGGATCGGGCCCTTGAACGCCTCGGGGTTGTCGTAGAGGACGATCGCCATGTCCGGGAACAGGCCGGCGACGCCGCGGTAGAACGCGAGCAGCGTGTCGGCGCCGAGTTCGCTCCACATCGGACGGCCGAGGATGACGCCGCGCACGCCGAGATCGCGCAGGAACCGGATCCGGTCGACCGTGTCCCGCGTGTTGGGGGCGGTGGCCCCGACGAACAGCGGGAGGTCCGGGGCGGTGTCCGCGACCGCGTCGGCGACGCACGCGGTGAAGGCCTGCCATTCGGCCAGCGTCAGGGTCGCCATCTCGCCGAGCGTGCCGTTGGTGATGAGGCCGTCCACGCCGTCGGCGACGAGCGCGCGGATCATGCGGTCGGTTTCGCCGAGGTCCACGGTGTCGCGCGCGGTGAGCGCGGACGCGCCGGGCAGCGCCGGGGTGGGCGTGACGGCGATGACGCCGCGCAGGTCGTCGACACCGAACTTCTGCACCACGGGTCTCCTCGCGTTCACAGGGAAAGGCGGTCCGCCCGGCGGGGCAGGTGGGGGGCTGCGCTGCCCGCCGGGCGGACCGGATTTCGGGGGACTTCAGGAAGCGTGGCCGAACGACTCCGGCGGCTGCAGGCCCCACGGGCTGAACGCCTTCGGGAAGTCGTCCCACACCACCGGGTCGTTGCGACGCACCCGCGGCATCTCGGCCGACAGCTCGTAGCGGTTGCCCGCGGCCCAGAAGTAGGTGTAGACGTTGCCGCCCACGCCGTGCCGGCCCGGCCCGACCTCGATCGGCACGCCGTGCCGGCCGAGCTCGTCGGCGGCCAGCTTGAGGTGGTCGAACGACTCCATCCCGAGGGCGTAGTGGTGCAGCGACTTCCCGGCCTCCGGCGTGGAGATGATCGCGATGTCGTGGTGCAGCGTGCTGGCCCGGCACCAGGCCGCGCCGATCACCCCGGGGGCCGGGGCGAAGATGTCGGACACCTGGAAGTCCAGCAGCTCGACCAGGAAGTCGACCAGCGGCTTGGGGTCCTGCGCCTGCACGGTGATGTGGTCGAAGTCCAGTGCGCGGATCCCGCCGCGGTGCGGGGCCTTGGCCGGGTGGACGTACTGCGGCCCGGTCGAGAGCACCGCGAGTTCCATCGCGTGTCCCGACGGCGCCTGGAACCGCAGGGCTTGGACCACACCGGGGTGTTCGTCGGTGCGGGTCTCGGTAGCGACACCGGCCTCGGCCAGGCGCTTCGCGTAGCGGTCGAGGTCGGCGACGTCGTCGACCCGCAGGGCGAACCGCCGGACGCCGGTCCCGCCGGCGGTCAGCACGAGGTCGCAGCCGCCGTCGATGCCGACGGAGAGCCGCACGGCGCCGTCGGCGCGGCCGAGCTCCCGCATGCCCAGTACGTCGGTGTGGAAGCCGATCGCCTCGTCGAGATCGGCCACGGCGAGTTCGGCGTGGGCCACCTGAGAAATACCCATCGGTGGGTCAGCTCCTGTCCATCTTGTCGTAGGGGATGTTCCCGGCGCTTTCCCGCCGGTTGATGCCGAGGGCGTCGAGCTGTCGCGAGTTCTCGACGAGGATCATGCGGACGCGTCCGGTGCCGTCGTTGTAGTGCCGGTGCCACACCCACGGCGGGGTGTAGACGAAGTCCCCGGCCGACCACCGCAGCGTCTCCGGCCCGATTTCGGAGTAGCCACTGCCCTCGAGCACGCAGTGCACGGACTCGTGCAGGTGGCGCTGGAGGTCCGTCGCCGTCCCGGCCGGGATCTCCTGCAGGTAGAACTCCATCGCCTTCGCCGGCACGTCCGCGAGGACGCCGACCCGGCTGGGGTTGCCGGTCACGTCCTCCTCGAGCCACCGGGCACTCGCCGAGCGGGTGACCAGGTGCTCGGGCATCGACCGCTCGGGGTCGTAGTCCTTCATTTCGTGGAGCTTGTGCATCCACTGGTCGAAATTCGTCACGGTTCTCCCGTCAGGTCGAGGTCATCCCGCCGTCGACGACGTGGGTCTGCCCGGTCTGGAACCCGGCGAACTCCGAGCAGAGGTGGTTCACCAGGTCGGCGATCTCCTCGGGACGTCCCCACCGGCCGACGGGCAGCTCGGTCGCGAGCTGCCGCCGCTCCAGTTCTTCGGTCGGCACGCCCGCGGCGGCCGCGCGCGCCGCGGCGAGCGAACGCCGCCGCGGCGTGTCGATGTGCGCGGGGGCGATGACGTGCGAGGTGACGCCGTGCGGCGCCACCTCGGCGGCCAGCGACCGCGCCAGTGCCGCCACGCCGGCCCGCATCACGTTGGACAGGTGCAGCAGGGGCAACGGCTTGACCACGCCGACCGAGGTGACGTAGATCAGCCGCCCCCACCCGCTCGCCGACATCTCCGGTAATACCGCGTTGGTCAGCGAGATCGCGCTGTCCAGCACGAGCCGGTAGGCCGAATCCCAGTCCCGCGCCGAGAGCTCGGTCGCCTTCGCCGCGCGGGTGCCGCCGGTGTTGGACACCAGGATGTCGATGCCGCCGAGCGTTTCGCGCGCGGCGCGGGCCGCCGCGGCCGCGGCACCGGGCTGGGTGAAGTCCGCGACCGCCCAGCCCGCCGCACCGATCTTGCGGGCGACCTCACCGGTGTGTGGTCCGGTTCCGGTGATGAACACCTCGGCCCCGTCCGCGCGCAGCGACGTCGCGATCGCCGTGCCGAGCCCGCTCGACCCGGCGGTCACCAGTGCCCGCCGCCCGTGCACCGTCATGCCGCCGCACCCTCCCCGGTACCGCCGGGCAGGAGACCGGAGTCCTTGATCGAGGTGGCCAGCAGCCCGTCGATCAGGCCCAGCGGCTCGGTCCAGTCGTACTGGTTGAACTGGGTGTTGATCCGGAGGAACAGGGGATCGCCCGCGTAGAACCGCTCGTAGAGCTCGTGCCGGCCACCGAAGGCGGACACCGCGAGATCGGCGGCGACCTTGTAGATCGCGATGCGGTCCAGGCTGTTCGTGTCGGGACCGCGGTAGAACCGGGCGATGTCCTCGGCGATCGGCGAATCGAACGCGCTCACGTCGGCCGGCTGGTAGAGCAGGCCGCCGGCGAGGATCTGCTGCAGGATCTCGCGGACGCGCGGGTACCAGCGGTTCGCGGAGTTGCGCACCGCGTACAGCGGCCGGACGTCGGGGAACAGGATGCCGTCGTCGTTGGGTCGCGCGCCGGCTTCGGCGGCGAGGACGGCGGCCCTGGTCAGCTCGATGTAGGTGGTGATCTCCCCGAGCGCGTCGCGGACCTGGGGGAACTGGTCGGTCTTGACGGTCTCGGTCGCCCGCTTGGCGATGCCCGCGACGAACTGGAGCTTGGCCAGCAGCCGGACCGAGGTCTGGACGCCGGTGAAGGCGTTGGAGTTGATCGCCCAGATGTTGTTGACCCGCTCGAAGTCCTGGTTGATGAAGACCCGTTCCCAGGGCACGAGCACGTCGTCGAACACGACCACGGCGTCCATCTCGTCGAACCGGCTGGAGAGCGGGTGGTCGAAACCGTTCCCGCCGCCGAACGGTTCGCGGCAGATCAGCCGGACCCCCGGGGCGTCGGCCGGGATGGCGAACGCGATGGCGTACGGCTTCTCCTCGGCCCCGTACTTCCGGAGCGAGAACGGCCAGACGAGGATCTCGTCGGAGTAGGGCGCGGCCGTGGCGAGCATCTTCGCGCCGCTCACGATGATGCCGTCCGGGGTTTCGCGCTTGACCCCGAGGTAGGTGAAGGGATCGGGCTGCTGCGACGGCGGCTTCGACCGGTCGACCGGAGGGTCCGCCAAGGCGTGGGACAGGAAGAGGTCGTTGTCCCGCACGTACTTGTAGTACGCGCGCACCCGGTCGGCTCCTTCGCCGAAGAACTCGGCGTTGGCGTTCCACGCCACCAGCATCGCGCTGACGAAGTCCGTGCTGCGCCCCATCATGCCGAGGGTGGAGTCCGCCCACTGCTTGTGCATGACGCTGCGGAGCTCGAGGTCTTCGGCCGTGCGGGGCATCAGGAACTGCACGCCTGCCTTGCCGGCGCCGTCTTCGGGCGAGAAGAGCATGCTGTCGCTTTTGGACTGCAGGTCGTAGAGGCGGGCGATCTCGGCCGCGGCGCCGGACGTCGCCTTGTGCCCGGCCACGTCGGTGATCTTCTCGGCCCCGACCCACAGCTCGGGGCTGTGGGTGCGCAGCCGGTCGAGGTACGCGGCGCCGTTTCGTGCGGTCATCACTTTCCTTTCAAGAACCTGATGTGGGTCTCGTTGAACTGGTCGGGCTTCTCCCACTGAGGCCAGTGGCCCGCGCCCTCGATGACTTCGAGGCGGCTTCCGGGGATCAGTTCCTCCAGCAGCGCGGCTTCTTCGACCGAAGCCGTCGGGTCGTGGTCGGTCCACAGCAGCAGGGTCGGCGCGACGATGCGGCCGCACCACTGCGACGACCAGACGTACGGCCGGCGGTGTTCCCAGTCCTGCACCGCGAGGATGTTGCGCATCGCGGTTTCGAACCCCGGCTGCGTGTAGATCCCCAGCCGCAGGTCGACGAGTTCGTCGGTGACGAGGCTCTTGTCGTGGAAGAGCCATTCGACCCGGGTGCGCACGCTCTGCCGGCTCGCCTCGCGGACCGCCTTCATGCTCGATTCCTTAAGCCCGGCCATCACTTCCGGCTTGTTCGTGATGTTGCCCGGGGTGTTGAGCACCAGCCGCTCGACCCGGCCGGGGTGGTGCGCCGCGGTCCACGCCGCCACCCAGCCACCGAGCGATTCACCGGAGAGGTGGGCCTTTTCGATGCCCAGCGCGTCCAGGACCGCGATCAGGTGGTCGCTGAGGTAATCGATCGTGTAAGGCCGGTCGGGCTTGGCCGAGTGCCCGTGCCCCGCCATGTCGTAGAGGACGATCCGGAATTCTTTCGCCAGGTCGCGGAGGTTGCGGGAATACGCCTCCAGGTGCCCGCCCGTGCCGTGCACCATGACCAGCGCCGGGCCGGTACCCGCTTCCACCACCCGGGTGGCGACGCCGGCCGCGTCCACGGTCCGCTGGCGCAGCTCGACGCCCGCCCAATCGCCCCAGATGCTTACGTGCTGCTCCACAGCGTTCCTTTCCTGTCGCGACGTTCCGCCATGGTGGCATACTAGAATCTCAGAGGCAACCCGCGTTGGCGTGAAGGTGCGATCGGGCGAGGGTGAAAAAGAAAAAACGGGTGTCATGGCCGCAGCCGTGACACCCGTTCGGGTAGGGGTGGCTACACCTCGACGAACTTCCAGAATCGCGAAACGTGCTCCTCCATGAGCTTGCCGGCGCGTTCCGCGTCCCGCTGCTCGATCGCTTCCGCGATCTCGGTGTGCTCGCTCTGCGCCTGCGTCAGGTCCGTGCTCAGCCGGTTCTTCTGGAGGTAGAAGTCGTTGAGGTCCCAGGTGTCCATCGCCAGGTCGGCCAGGCGCTGGTTGCCGCTCGCGGCCAGTACGGCGGAGTGGAAGTCGCGGTTGGCTCCGGCGAACGCGGGTGCGTCGTTCCGCTTGGCCGGGCCGGTGCCGCGCACCAGCATGTCGTCGATCTCGGCCAGCTGGGCGTCGGTGGCGGTGAGCGCGGCGAGCCGGGCTCCCGCTCCCTCGAGGATGCCCGCCACCGCGAAGTGGTCGCGCACCTTGCGTTCGTCCGGGATCGCCACCTGGCATCCGACCTGCGGAATGACCGAGATGAACCCGGCGGCGGCCAGGCGCATCACCGCGTCCATCACCGGCCTGCGGCTCACGCCGAACTCCGTCGCGAGGTCGTAGGTGCTGAGGATTTCGCCGAACTGGTGCCGGCCCTCGAGCAGCTGGGTGAGGAGTGCTTGGTAGATCTGGTCCGTTTTGGTGACTGACGCGATCATGGGCATGGACTATCCGGCCCTTCGGTGCGGGAAGGTCGGTGCTGGCGTACTGTCGATCACGCCGAGATTCTAGCGTGTCAGTGGCACGCAGGGTGCGTTTACGCGGTAACCCGGGTGCGCGTGGCGCGCTCTTTGGGCCAGGTGGAGCAAGGCCGGCACCGCCTGGTGGCCGTGCCGAAGCCGGAGCGGACTTCCGCTCCGGCTTCGGGCGGGCCGGGCTGCCGACCACGGCGTCGGTCAGTCCACCGACCAGTCGGTGTCGTCGATCTGGCCGAACATCTTCATAGCGGCTTCGAGGCCGGGCAGGTTGGCCAGCGCCACCGACATGGAACCGCGGAACTTGACCTTCCGGGTGACCATCGCCTTGGCGGCGGGCAGTTCGCCTTCGCCGAGGCGCTGCCAGGTCTCCACCTTGGCGGTCAGCAGGAAGTCCGGCTTCACGCCTTCGGCCGGGGCTCCGGCGCGCACGACCTCGCCGGAGTCGACCTCGATCTGGCCCGCGCGGCTCTCGTCCTCCGCGAGCCGGTATTCGACGACCATGCTCAGCTTCTTGAGGCCCTCGCGCGTCGCCTCCGTGGTGTTCCAGAGCTCGGCGTAGGACTTCATCCACTCCGGCGACAGGACGGGTGTTCCCATGGTGCGCTCTCCTTCGGTTCGCCTCCGCGGCGGACGACTGGGGGTTTGACAACGAGGCCAAAGATACTAGTATCTTAGAAACTCAGTCAAGCTCTTACCGCGGTCCTGAACCATTGCGGGCCCGCGCTTTCGGGAGGAGACAAAGATGTCCGACGCCAAGGCGGTCACATGTTGAGGGACGAACTCCGGCAGATCCTCGAGAAGGGTTTGCGCGATGTGGAGGCCGACTGGACGGTTCCGGCCGCGATCATCAACGACCCCGAGATGCACGATGCCGAACGCGAGCGCGTATTCGGCAAGTCCTGGGTTTTCCTCGCCCACGAAAGCGAAATCCCGGAGCGCGGCGACTACGTCGTCCGCTACATCTCGGAAGATCAATTCATCGTCTGCCGCGACGAGGACGGCGAGATCCGCGGTCACCTCAACAGCTGCCGCCACCGCGGTATGCAGGTGTGTCGCGCCGAAATGGGGAACACGTCGCACTTCCGGTGCCCGTACCACGGCTGGACCTACAACAACAAGGGCAGCCTGGTGGGCGTGCCGGCCGGGCGGGAGGCGTACGGCAACAAGCTGGACAAGTCCCTGTGGCAGCTGAAGCCGGTGCCGAAACTGGGCACCTACAAGGGCTTGATCTTCGGCTGCCTCGATCCGGAGGCCCAATCGCTCGACGACTACCTCGGCGACATGAAGTTCTACCTCGACCTCGTGCTGGACCGCAGCGACGCCGGCCTGCAGGTCGTCGGCGCCCCGCAGCGCTGGGTCGTCGACGCCAACTGGAAGCTCGGCGCCGACAACTTCATCGGCGACGCCTACCACACGATGATGACGCACCGGTCCATGGTGGAGCTCGGGCTCGCCCCGCCGGACCCCAAGTTCGCGCTCTACGGCGAGCACGTGCACACCGAGAACGGCCACGGCCTCGGCATCATCGGCCCGCCGCCGGGCATCCCGCTGCCCGAGTTCCTCGGCATGCCGGAGAACATCGTCGAACAGCTGCAGCGCCGGCTTTCGCCGGAGCAGGTCGAGGTGTTCCGGCCGGTGGCGTTCATCCACGGCACCGTGTTCCCGAACCTGTCCATCGGCAACTTCCTGATGTCGAAGGACCACGTCTCCCCGCCGACGTCCTTCCTGACGCTGCGGCTGTGGCACCCGCTCGGCCCGGACAAGATGGAGATCATGTCCTTCTTCCTGGTCGAGAAGGAAGCACCGGACTGGTACAAGGAAGAGAGCTACCAGGCTTACGTGCGCACGTTCGGCATCTCCGGTGCCTTCGAGCAGGACGACGCCGAGAACTGGCGCAGCATCACGCGGGTGCTGGGCGCCCAGTACGCCAAGACGATGGAGCTCAACTACCAGATGGGCCGCGGCGTCTACGAGCCCGACCCCGACTGGCCCGGTCCCGGCAAGGCGTTCCCGATGGACTACGCCGAAGCCAACCAGCGCAACTTCATGGAGTACTGGATGCAGCTGATGGTCACCGACCCGCCGCCGCACACCGGTAACGGCAACGGCAAGGTGCCCGACGCCGCCGCGGCCGAAGCGCTCACGCGGGCGGAGGCGTAGCGACCATGACCACAGCAACGGAAATCACCGACGCCACCATCCGCGAAGTCACCGGCTGGCTCTTCACCGAAGCCGAGCTGCTCGACGGCGGTAAGTACCGCGAGTGGCTGGAACTGGTGGCCGAGGACCTGTCCTACGTCGTGCCGCTGCGGGTCACGCGCGAGCGTGAGGCCGAGACGGACATCGTCGAGGGGATGACCCTGATGGACGACGACTGGGACTCGATGGAAATGCGGGTCCTGCGGCTGGAGACCGAATACGCGTGGGCGGAGGACCCGCCGTCGCGGTCGCGGCACTTCGTCACCAACATCCGGGTCGAGGCCGGCGAGGTGGAGAACGAGGTCACCGTCAAGTCGAACCTGCTGCTCTACCGCACCCGCGGTGACGTCGCGACGTTCGACATCCTCTCCGGCGAGCGCCACGACGTGCTCCGCCGGGTGGCCGGCGGCTACCGGCTCGCCAAGCGGGTGGTCGTGCTCGACCAGACCACCGTCATGACGCACAACCTCGCCCTGATCATGTGACGGAGGCAGTTCGGTGACCATCATCCACAACGAAGGCCGGCACCCGATCATCCAGATCGCCAACGAGTTCACGGTGATCCAGGTCAGCTACACCAGCACCGGCCAGCGCGAACGCCTGCTCGTCAGCTCGCCACGGCTCGGGTTCCAGACCCTGCTCGACCCGCTGCAGCTGGAAAGCCTGACCTGGCAGGGCCCGGAAATGTATTCGAAGCTGCTCGACACCCCGTACGGCCCCGGCGCGGAGCTCAACGCGCGCCCGCTGTCGGCTCTGCTCGGAAAGGACTGATTCCCATGGGCTTCCTCGACGGGAAGGTCGCACTGGTCACCGGTGGGGGATCGGGTATCGGCCGGGCGGTGGTCGATCTCTACGTGCGAGAGGGCGCGAAGGTCGGGATCCTCGAGATCTCGCCGGAAAAAGCGCGCGACCTGAAGGAAAAGCTGCCCCCGGACGCCGTGGTCGTCACGCAAGGCGACGCGACTTCCATGTGGGACAACGAACGTGCCGTCGCGGACGTGACGGCCGCGTTCGGCTCGCTGACCACGCTGGTCTGCGCGGTCGGGGTGTTCGACTACTTCACCGAGATCCCGCAGCTGCCGAAGGACAAGATCGGTGAGGCGTTCGACCAGCTCTTCGCCGTCAACGTCAAGAGCAACCTGCTGACCGTGAAGGCGGCGCTGGACCAGCTGATCGAGAACCGGGGTCAGATCATCCTGACCATTTCCAACGCCGGGTTCTACCCCGGCGGCGGCGGTCCGCTCTACGTGTCGTCGAAGTTCGCCGTCCGCGGTCTGGTGACCGAGCTGGCGTACGAGCTTTCGCCGCACGTGCGGGTCAACGGGGTGGCGCCCGGCGGCACGATCACGGACCTGCGGGGGATTCCCGCGCTGGCCAACGAAGGTCAGTCGCTCAAGGACGTCCCGGACATCGAAGGCCTGATCAAGGGGATCAACCCGCTGGGCGTCGTCGCCCAGCCGGAAGACCACTCCTGGGCCTACGCGTTCCTCGCCGCGAAGGAACGCGCGCCCGCGGTCACCGGCACGATCATCCACAGCGATGGCGGGCTCGGCGTGCGCGGGATGACGCGCATGGCGGGGCTCGAACCCTGATCCGCCCGCCGCACCCAGCGAGGAGACGGCCTCGGAAACCCCGAGTTCCGGGGCCGTCTCCTTTTCCACCCTCGAAAGGAGACGTCGATGAAGACGTTGGTGGCCACCGAAGAAACCCAGGCCGATCCCGCCACCGCGCTGTGGATCTGTGACGTCTGCCAGGACGTGTACGACCCCCGCCTCGGCGACCCCGAAGGCGGGATCGAGCCCGGCACGGCGTTCGCCGACATCCCGGACGACTGGGTCTGCCCGGTGTGCGGGGCGCGCAAGAAGGAGTTCCGGATGCTCGCGGTGGGCGACGAGTACGACGTCGAGGACGACGCCTACGCGGGAGCGCAGGGGTGAGCACGCCGGGCCGCGTTCTCGTCTGCCTCAAGCAGGTCCCGGTGCCCGGGCGGGGCGTCTTCGACGAACGCACGAAACGGATCCGCCGGGACGACGACCAGGTCGTCACCAACCCACCGGACCTGCACGCGCTGGCGCAGGCGCTGGCCGTGCGGGCGGAGACCGGCTGGGAGGTGGTGGCCGTGACGATGGGGCCGCCCGCCGCGGCCGCGACCCTGCTCGACGCGCTGCGCCGCGGGGCCGACCGCGCCGTGCACCTGGCCGACCGGCGGTTCGCCGGTGCCGACACCCTGGCGACGGCCCGCGCTCTCGCCCGGCTCGTCGAGCGGGAGCGCCCGGACCTGGTGCTCACCGGCCGGTGGACGCTGGACGGCGGCACCGCGCAGGTCGGCCCGCAGGTCGCGGAGCTGGCCGGGCTCCCGCAGCTGACCCAGGCCACGAACCTGCGGGCCGGCGACGGCGTCCTCGCCGCGGACGTCGAGACCGACGTCGGCCGGGAAACCTGGACCGTCGCCCTGCCCGCGGTGGTCGCCGTCGGGCGGGGTACCGAACCGCCGTGGGTGACCGAGGCCGACGCGTCGGCCGTCGAAACGCTCACCGCCGAAGACCTCGGCGGCGGACCGCGCGACTTCGGCACCCGGGGTTCGCCGACCTTCGTGGCCGAGATCCGGCACGAAGCCCGCGAACGCCGGGCCGAGTACGTCGGGGTCGGCTTCGACACCGCGGAACTGCTGAAGGTGGCCTTCGCGCCGCTCGAGCCCGAGGCCGAAGTCGTCGTGTCCGGCCCGACGCGCGAGATCTGGACCGTCGCCGAGCCGCTGCCCGGCGGTGGCCTCCACCCGACGAGTCTCGAAGCGCTGGCCTGCGCCCGCTCGGTCGCCGGCGACCTGCGGGCCACGATCGTGGCGGTGCTGCCGTGCGACCAGCCGCACGATCTCCCGCGCGTGCTCTACGCGCACGGGGCCGACCGGGTGCTGGTGCTGCGCGGCACCGAGCCGGCGGACTACCGCACGGACGCGGTCACCGACGCACTGAGCACGGCGATCGCCACGCATGCTCCGTTTGCGGTCATCGCGCCGTTCAGCGCCCGGGGCCGCGACTACGCCCCGCGCGTCGCCGCGCGGCTCGGACTCGGCCTGACCGGGGACTTCACCGCACTGGAGGTCCGTGACGCGGACACCGACGAGCCCGACCTGCGGTGGCTCAAACCGGCCCTGTCGGCCGACGTGGTCGCGCCGGTGATCGCGCACTCCACCCCGTCGATGGGCACGCTGCGACCGGGGTCCTTCCCGGTGCGAGCCGTGCGCGACCAGCGGGAGCCGGAGGTCGAGTTCGCGGACGGCACCGCGACCGGCGACGGCGGGTACACGGCGGTCGAGCGCCGGGTCGAGCTGCCGGACGCTCCGAGGCTCGCCGCGGCGCGGCTGGTCATCGGGCTCGGGCCGGGCCTGGGCACCGGCGCCCGCCGCGTCGCCGAACGCGTCGCCGCGACCCCGGGGATCGCGCTCGTCGCGACGGCGGCCGCGGTCGCCGCGGGGGAGGCGCCCCCGCAGCTCGAGATCGGGCCGCTCGCCCGCAGCATCGCGCCCGCGGTCTACCTCGGGTTCGGGCGCCACGACCTCGGCACGCTCCAGGCGGTCAAGGCCGCCGGCCGGATCGTCGTCGTCGACCCGGGTGCCTGGCTCGACGCCTTCACCGGTCTCGTCGACACCGTCGTCACCGCGAACGTCGAGGGTGTCCTGCTGGACCTGCTCTTGGCGACGGCCGGCGCGGTCGCCGGCTGAGCAGTGGAATCCCCAGGAGGACCCATGAGTACCGCCGCGCCGGCGGCGAGCGTCGACCCTCGGCGGTTTCGCGACGCCATGGGCCGGTTCGCCACCGGCATCACGATCATCAGCACGCCCACCCCGGCGGGACCGCACTACATGACGGCCAACGGCTTCATGTCGGTGTCCCTCGAGCCCGCCCTCGTCGTGGTGTCCATCGCCCAGCGCGCCAAGATGCACGACCTGCTCCCGGCCAGTGGCGTTTACGGCGTCAGCGTCCTCGCCGCGGACCAGGAGCCCGTCAGCCGGCACTTCAGCGGCCGGCCGGACCCGGACCTGCTCCCGCGGTTCGACGACCACGCCGGGGTCCCCGTCGTGGCCGGGGCGCTGGCGCAGGTGACCGCGGAGATCGTCGAGGCCCACCCCGCCGGCGACCACACGTTGTTCGTCGGCCGGGTGCGCCACCTCGCCGACGCCGCGGGCGAGCCGCTGGTGTTCCACGCCGGCCGCTACCGCCACCTGCTCAGCCCCGCGGCGGACCCGGAGTACTCGGACGCCTGGTCCGGCTTCTGCCTCGACCCGTTCAGCGCTTGAATCCGGAGGTAACCCATGCCCGCCCGTCCCATCCGGTGGCTGCCGTGAGCACCGCCGTCCGCGAAGCCGCGGACCTGTTGCGGACCGCCGCCGGCAGCGGCAAGCCGTGCCTGCCGATCCGCGATCTGTTCACCTTCGGCGACATCGAGTCCGCCTATGCGGTGCAACGGCTGAACACCGAGCGCGCGCTGGCCGAGGGACGGCGCCCGGCCGGCCGCAAGATCGGCCTGACCTCGCCGGCCGTCCAGCGCCAGCTGGGTGTCGCCCAGCCCGATTTCGGCGCGCTGTTCGCCGACATGACCGTGGCCGACGGCGGCACCGTGCCCGCCGGACGGCTCCTGCAGCCGAAGGTCGAGGCGGAGGTCGCGCTCGTGCTGGCCGACGACCTGCCGGGTCCGGACTGCACCGCGGCGGACGTGGTGCGCGCGACCGGTTTCGCGGTGGCCGCGTTGGAGATCGTGGACAGCCGGATCACCGACTGGGACATCTCCATCGTCGACACGGTCGCGGACAACGCGTCGTCCGGCCTGTTCGTGCTGGGCGGCACGCGGGTGCCGCTCGACCGCGTGGACCTGCGGACGGTGCGGATGACGTTGTCCCGCAACGGTTCGGCGGTCTCGGAGGGCACCGGCGCCGACTGTCTCGGGAGCCCGCTCGCCGCCGCGCGGTGGCTGGCGTCCACGCTGGCCCGCCGGGGAGATCCCTTGCGGGCGGGGGATGTCGTGCTGACCGGCGCGCTCGGGCCGATGGTCACCGTCGCACCGGGCGACGTCTTCCACGGCGAGATCTCCGGCCTCGGCTCGGTACGGGTCGGCTTCGCGGCCGAAGGGCAATGATGCACACCGAGGCCCTCGTGGTCGGCGGCCTGCTGACTCCGCTCGCCACGGGTCAGCCGTCGGCGGCCAGTGCGGCCGCCTCGGGACTGTCGAGCCACTCGGTGTAGCTCGGCCCGAGGATGGTCGCGCCCGCCTGGGGCAGGAGGCCGTCCTCGGCGATGCCGGTCACGGTGTGCTGGTCGATCCGCAGCTCCAGGCGCAGGTCGAAGTGGTCGACGAAAGCACGGGCGAGGTCGAGCACCTCGGCCGGGGCGGGGCCCGCGATGTCGGGGGTGCGGCCCTGCGCCGGACGCTCGGCGACCTCCACGAGCGCCGCGGCCACCGCCGTCGCCGCCACGGTCTGCACGCGCAGGTCGAACACCGTGGCGTGGCCGCCGTCGCGGGTCCGGCCCACGAGCTGGCCGGGGAACTCGTGGAAATGGGTCGCACGCACGATCGTGGCGGGGACCGGCCCCGAACCCGCCGCGCGCTCGTGCTCCACCTTCGCCCGGAAGTAGCCGAAACCGGTGTCGTCGATCCCCACGACCGACAGGGTCACGATGTGCCGCACCCCGCGCTCGGCGCCGACGCGCTGCAGGGTGGCCGCGGCACTGGTGAAGAACCTGCGGGCCGCCTGCTCGTCCAGGGACGCTGAGTTGCTGACGTCGATCACGACGTCGACGCCTTCCAGCTCGGCGCTCAGCCCGTCTTCGTCCAGGAGATCGACGCCGGCCAGCGCCACCACCGCGTGGCCGCGCCTTCGAGCCGCCTCGATGACGTGCGGGCCGACCAGCTCGTCCGCTCCGGCCACGGCGATGCGCACACTTTCCCCCTGCCCCCGGCTTGCCGGACCGACCCTAGGCAGCGCCGCCGGAGGACGCAACCAACGGTCCACGCTGCGGGAGCGCGGCCGGTCGCGCACGATGGGTCCAGGACCGTCTGGGGGGACTGATGGAACGCTTGCTCGATCTCTTCGCGGCGCAAGTCGCCGCGACTCCCGATGCCACCGCTCTCGTTTTCGCGGGCGGGCGCATGTCCTTCACGCAGCTCGATCGCGAAGCCAACCGGGTCGCCCAGTACGTCGCCGGGCGGGGCCTGGGGACCGAGGACCTGGTGGGGCTGCGGATGGACCGCGGGTTCGACATGGCGGTCGGCGCGCTCGGCGTCCTCAAGTCCGGTGCGGCCTGCCTGCCGCTCGATCCGGTGTACCCGTCCGACCTCGTGGCCTGGATGGCCGCGGACGCGGGCGTCTCGCTCGTGCTCACCAACACCACCGAGGTCACCGGCGACGTGCGGATCGCCGACGCCGTGGCCGGACAGCCCGGCCACGCCCCGGAAGTCGAGCTCCGGCCCGAAAACCTCGCCTACGTCATGTACACCTCGGGCTCGTCGGGCAAGCCCAAGCCGGTGGGCGTCGAGCACCGCCACCTCGAGCACGTCTTCGCCGCGTGGGACGAGCTGTTCCGGCTGCGCGAGGAGCCGCTGACCTTCGTCTCCGTCATCGGGATCGGCGTCGATCTCTTCTTCGCCGACCTGCTGCGCTCGGTCTTCGCGGGCGGGACGATGGTCATCGCGACCCGCGAGGCGGTGGCCGATCCGGTCGAGCTGCTCGCCGAATTCCGCCGCCACGGCGGTGACGCGACCGAACTGGTTCCCGCCCAGGCGAAAGCCCTCGGCCGCGCGGGCGAGCTGCCCGTCATGCGACTGATGTCGGTCGGCTCGGAGGGGTGGCCGGCCGCCGACTTCCGCGAGCTCGCCAAGCGGCTGGACCCGGGTTCGGTGGTGGTCAACGCCTACGGCCTCACCGAGACCACCGTCGACTCCCTCCTGCTGCACCCGGACGTCGACGTGCTCGGCGACACCGCGATCGTGCCGCTCGGCCCGCCGATACCCCGCGTCCACGCCTACGTTCTCGACGCCCGGCTCCGACCGGTCGAGCCGGGCGGGATCGGCGAGCTCTACATCGGCGGCGCGGGCGTGGCCCGCGGGTACCGCGACCGGCCCGCGTTGACCGCGTCGCTGTTCGTCGCCGACCCGTTCGTCGCGGGTGCGCGGATGTACCGCACCGGCGACGTCGTGCGGACCCGCGCCGACGGCAACCACGACTACCTCGGCCGCGGCTCCGACCAGGTCGAGCAGCGGGACCCGCGGGTGGAGCTCGGCGCGATCGAGGACGCGCTGCTGCGGGAGCCGGAGGTCGTCCGCGCCGCCGCCGCGCTGCGCGACGGGCGAGTGATCGGCTACGTCGTGGGCCCCGCCGACGCCGGCCCCTTGCGGTCCGCGCTCGCCGGGCGGCTGCCCGCGCACATGGTCCCGTTCCGGGTGCTCGTCCTCGACCGGATGCCGTTGCTGCCCAACGGAAAGCTGAACCGCCGCGCGCTGCCCGCGCCCGAGGGGTGACGACCGGGGACCGCCGCTACCGAGCCGCTGCTGTTCGGGGCGCGTCGTCCCGTCCGTCGAGTGGCTGGTTGCCGCGTCGCAACGCGAGGGCGATCAGCGCGCCGACGACGGCGGAGGCGAGGCCGAGAACGGCCAGCGCGTCCTGGAGGCCACCGGTGCCGGAGCCGATGCCCGCGAGCGCCAGCGGGGCCGCGAACTCGCCGATGAACAGAGCGCCGGTCCACAGCCCGGTTCCCCGGCCGCGCTGGTCGAACGAAAGCCGGCTCACCGCCCAGGTGACGAGCGTCGGCAGGAGCATCCCGGTGCCGAACCCGGTGAGGACCGCGCCGGCCGTGATGATCGCCGGTGCGGTCGTGGCGAACACCACCAGCAGGCCCACCGCGGAAAGGCCGAACTCGAAGGGCAGCAGGGTCCGGGGAGTCTTCGCCGACAGGCGACCGAAGGCGATCGCTCCGGCGGCGGTACCGAGGGACATGACCGCGGAGATCAGACCGATGGTCCCGGTCGAGGTGACGCCCACGCCGGTGAGCACAAAGGACAGTTCGACGATCAGGGCGTAGAAGACGATGCCGCCGAACAGGGTGACCAGGCAGGGTGCGGCCAGCTGCCGCCACGGGAGTTTCGGCAGGTGCCGGGCCGAGGCCGGCTCGCCCCGGCGCGACGGCTGCCAGAGCTTCAGCGTCATCGGGATCGCCAGCGGCGCCGCCACGGCGTAGAGCCAGAACGGCGTCCGCCAGCCCGACGCTCCCAGCGCGCCACCGAGGCCGAGGAACACGGTGGCGGACAACGTCGCGACCAGAGTCTGCAGGCCGAGGTAGCGCGCCCGGCGCGGGCCGGACCAGTAGTCGCCGATCAGCGTGGTGCAGCAGGTCATGATCGCGCCCTCGCACAACCCGACGAGCACCCGGCTGGCGAGGATGGTGCCCAGCGAGGTCAGGTAAAGCGGGGCGGTTCCGAAAACGGCGTAGGCCAGCATCGCCAGGATCAGCAACCGCTTCCGGTCGATCTTGTCCACGACGATCCCGGCGAAGGGCGCGGTGAGGCCGATCAGCAGGGCCGGCGCGGTCAGGACGATCGGTACGAGAACGTCCGCGCCCGGGGTGCCGGTGAACGCCCGGGTCATCTGCGGCAGCACGGGTGCGATGAGCACCGCGCCGAGCACCGACAGGCAACTGCCGGCCAGCAGGAGGATCAGCTGGAGAACTCCGGGAGTCCGCTCCGTGGTCGTACCGTGCTCGGCCGGCGAGGACATCACGGGGACGGCACCGGCGTCCGGCGGCACGTTCAAGGCAGGGCTTTCGGACATGTCGGCACCCAGATTCGTCGTTGGTCCAGGAGAGGGAACGCTGCTGACGAAGTGTGGGTTCGTCCACGCCGGAGCGGAAATCACATTTCGTGAAGCGCGTCATCGACGCCGTGGATGAAACCAGGTCAGGTGGAGATCCGTGCTGCCGCCGTCGCGACGAGGGCGCGGAGGTAGCGGTGCTCGGGGTCGTCGTCGTGGATCGGGTGCCACCACATCGCTTCGAGCAACGGGCTCACCTCGAACGGGCACGGCAACGCCCGGACGCCGAGCGCGGCCGGGATCCGATCGGCCAGGCGCCGCTGCAGCAGTGCGACGCGACGAGAGCCGGCGATCAAGCCGGGAACGGCCAGGAACGACTCGGTGACGATCCGCACGTGCGGCTCGATGCCCAGCATGCGCATCTGCCGGGCGGCCGGCGTCGAGGCGGTCGGACCGTGGTAGGTGACCACCCACGGCATCGTTTCGAGCTGTCCGGTCGTCAGGGTGTCCCCGACCTCGGCGTTGTCGGCGGCGACGAGGCACACCCACTCGTCGGTGTAGAGGTCCTGGTGCCGCAAGCCGTGGACGAATCCGTGGGGCAACAGCAGCAGGTCGAGGCCGGCCAGTACCTGTTCGGCGGAGTCGACCACCTGCGGGGTGTTCGCCAGCATCCGCAACTGCGCGCCGGGCGCCTCCGCGGCGAACAGCTCGGCGAGGGCCGGCCCGAGCACCGCGGCACCGTAATCGCTGACCACGAAAGAGAATTCGCGGGCCGTGGCCGCGGGATCGAAGTCGGCCGCCGCGGTGAAGACGCGGTCCACCCCGGTCAGGGCGACCCGGACGCGCTCCTTCAGCTGAACCGCCAGCGGCGTGAGACGGGACGTGTTGCCGACCCGGGTGAGCAGCTCGTCGTGGAAGTGCCGGCGCAGCCTCGCGAGCTGGGCGGAGACCGCCGGCTGGCTCAAACCGACCTGCTCGGCCGCGCGGGTGACGCTGCGCTGCTGCAGGAGCGCGTCCAGCGTGACCAGCAGGTTCAGGTCCAGCGTCGCGAGATTCATCGCGCCAGGGTATCCATCGCGCTGATGTGGCGCATCAGCTGATTCGTCTTCCCGGATGCTTCGCCGGGCCCCACAGTGAACGGCGTGGAACGAAACGATCCCGAAGGCGCGATCGCAGCCGCGGCGAAACGATGCTCGAACCGGGGCCGCTGGGGCCCGGACGACGTGCTCGGCACGCTGAATCACCTGGACGCGGCCAAGCGCGTGGCAGGCGCCGCGCTGGTTCGCCGCGGCGTGAGCTTTTCCCTGGCCCAGAGCTTCGACGCGAACGGGCCGCAGAAGGGCTGGCGACGGCGCACGAACCCGGTGCACACCATGCTCGACACCGGTGTGGAGGCCGAACGCGGGACCCAGGGCTTCCCGCACGGGCTCGGCGGCGCCGACGACGTGGTGTTCATGCCGCTGCAGGCGTCGACGCAGTGGGACGGTCTCGGCCACATCTTCGACCACGGCACCGCCTACAACGGCCGCCGCGCCGGCGACGTCGTGACCAGCGAAGGCGACCAGGTCACCGGCATCGAAACCACCGCCGGGCTCATCGCGGGCCGCGGTGTGCTGCTCGACGTCGGCCGGGTGTGCGGCACCGGCGGCGAGCTGCCCGACGGGTTCGCGATCACCGTCGAGCACCTCGAAGCCACGATCGCCGCTCACGGCGACACGGCCCGGGTCGGCCGCGGCGACCTGGTCCTCGTCCGGACCGGCCGGCTCAGCCGGGCGCGGCGCGAAGGCTGGGGTGACTACGCGGGCGGGGACTCGCCCGGCCTGTCCTTCACCACTGCGGAGTGGCTGCACGGCACCGACATCGCCGGGATCGCCACCGACACCTGGGGCGTGGAGGTGCGGCCCAACGAGTTCGACGTCGCCTTCCAGCCGCTGCACCAGGTCGCCATCCCGCACATCGGCCTGTTCCTCGGCGAGATGTGGGACCTGGACGCCCTCGCCGCGGACTGCGCGGCCGACGGCGTCCACGACTTCTGGCTGTGCGCCGCCCCGCTGCCGGTCACCGGCGCCGTGGGCGCGCCGGTCGCCCCCATCGCCGTCAAGTAACCGTCCACTGAGGACAAAGGAGTCGTCGTGCCAGCCGTGAACAACGTCCTCGTCGTCGGCGGAGGACTGGCCGGAACCGCCACCGCCATCCAGCTCGCCGCCCGCGGGGTCGCGGTCGACCTGATCGACGTCATGACCGAGGTGGCCGTCCTCGGTTCGGGGATCACCCTGCAGGGCAACGCGCTGCGTGAACTGCGCGGCCTCGGCGTGTGGGAGCGGGTGCGGCGAGAGGGTTACAGCTTCGACAGCGTCGGGCTGCGCGCACCGGACGGCACCCTGCTGGTCGAGCTGCCGGACTTCCGCACCGGCGGACCGGATCTGCCGGCCACGATCGGGATGTCGCGTCCCGCCCTCGCCCGAATCCTGGTGCACCGCGCGAGTGAGGCCGGTGCCAAGGTGCGGTTCGGGCTCGCCGTCGCCGCGCTGCGCGGCGACCACACCGGGGTCGACGTCACGTTCTCCGACGGTTCGGCCGGCCGGTACGACCTCGTCGTCGGCGCCGACGGCATCCGCTCGACGGTCCGGCGCCTGCTCGGCGTCGAGCTGGACACGCGGCCGACCGGGATGGGGATCTGGCGGGTCTTCGGCCCGCGCCCGGCGTCGGTGACGCGGACCGATCTCTGCTACGGCGGCCCGTGCTACATCGCCGGGTACTGCCCGACCGGGGAGAACTCGCTCTACGCCTACCTCGTCGAGGACGCGCGGAACCGCGGCGTGCTCAGCGCGGAGGAGCGCCTCGAGACGATGCGGGACCTCGCTTCGGCCTACCACGGGCCGTGGGACGAGATCCGCGCCGCGCTCGACGACCCGGAGCGCATCCACTACACGTGGTTCGAGACCCACGTCCTCCCACCGCCCTGGCACCGCGGCCGGGTCGTGCTGATCGGCGACGCCGTGCACTCCTGCCCGCCCACCCTCGCCCAGGGCGGCGCCCAGGCCCTGGAGGACGCGGCGGTCCTGACCGAGCTGCTCACCCGGCACTCCACTTTGGACGAACAGCTGTGGACCGCGTTCACCGACCGCCGCCACGCTCGCGCCAAGGCCGTGGTGGACGCGTCCAACCAGCTGGGGCAGTGGCTGCTCGACCGGGAGCAGGGCGACGTCCCCGGGCTCATGCACCGGATCGCCGAACTCGTCTCCCAGCCCGCCTGATTCCCGGAGGACACCCGTGACCGATCGCCTGATCACCCACCTGCGGCACGTCGACCTCGCCGTGCCCGACTTCGCCCGGCAGCGGGACTTCTTCACCGGAGCCTGGGGCCTGAGCACCGAACACACCGACTCCGGCATCGCGTTCCTCGCCGCGGAGGGCTCGCCCGAGCACTACGTCGTCCGGCTGCGCCAGGCCGAGGACAAGCGGATCGACCTGATCGCCTTCGGTGCCGCCACCCCGGCCGACGTCGACACCCTCGCCGCGCGCCTGGCCACCTCCGGCGTCACCCTCGTGCACGAGCCGAAGACCCTGCCGACCCCCGGCGGCGGCTACGGCTTCCGGTTCTTCGACAACGAGGGCCGCACGATCGAAGTCAGCGCCGACGTCGCGATCCGCACGCACCGCAAGATCGAAGCCGGCGAATCCGTCCCGGTGCGGCTGTCGCACGTGGTCGTCAACTCCGCCGATCCGGCGGGAACCCGGGCCTTCTACGAACGCCACCTCGGGTTCCGGCTGTCGGACACGCTGATGCACCCGCGCATGGGGGAGATGATGTGGTTCCTGCGGATCAACGCCTGGCACCACAGCCTCGCGATCGCCCGCGGCCCGCACCCGTCGCTGCACCACGCGTCCTTCGAGCTGCGCGGGCTGGACGAGTACCTGCGCGGCACCGGCCGGCTGCTGCGGGCCGGGGTGGAGAAGATCTGGGGCCCCGGACGGCACCTGGCCGGGAACAACACCTTCAGCTACTTCCTCGACCCGCACGGGAACACGGTCGAGTACACCACCGAGCTGGAGGAGGTCGACGAGGACACCTGGCACCCCCACCTCTACGACTTCAGCCGGCCGGAGGTCTCGGACCAGTGGGGGACCGCCAACGCGATGAACGAGTTCGTCGCGCGGAAGTCCTTCAACGACCCGGACAAAGGCCTGTTCGTCGCCCCGCCCGTGTGAGGAAGCCATGCGATTCGCCACCTACGAAAGCGACGGCGCCGTGCACTCCGGTGTCGTCGCCGACGACGGCCTGCACCCGCTGCCGGACACCACCACCACCGTGCTCGACGTCGTGCGCCTCGGCCTGCCCGCCGCGCTCGACGCGGGCGCGGCGGCCCTGCGCGGGCCCGCGGTGGCGCTGACCGAGGTGCGGCTGCTGCCGCCGCTGGCCCCGCCGACCGTCCGGGACTTCGTCGCCTTCGAAGAACACGTCGAAGGGGTCGTCGCGAGCGTGTCCGGCGGGGCGGGCGTGCCGCCGGAGTGGTACGAGGCACCGACTTTCTACTTCACCAACCCCTACGCCCTGCTCGGGGCCCACGACGACGTCGCGATTCCCCCCGGCAGCGCGCAGTTCGACTTCGAGCTGGAGGTCGCCGCGGTCGTCGGCCGCGACGGCACGTCCCTGACCCCCGAGCGGGCGCGCGAGGCGATCTTCGGTTACACGATCCTCAACGACTGGTCCGCCCGCGATCTGCAGCGCCGGGAGATGAAGGTCCAGCTCGGCCCGGCCAAGGGCAAGGACTCGGCCACGACGCTCGGGCCGTGGCTCGTCACAGCCGACGAGCTGGCGGACCGGCACGACGAAGACGGGTTCCTCGCCCTCGAGATGAGCGTCGCCGTCAACGGCAGGCCGGTCGGGCGCGACCTGCTGGCCAACATGGGCTGGCCGTTCGCCGACCTCGTCTCCTACGCCTCGCGCGGCACCTGGGTCCGCGCCGGCGACGTCCTCGGCTCGGGCACCTGCGGCAACGGCGGCTGCCTCGCCGAGCTGTGGGGGCGCGGCCGGGACGTTCCGCCGCTGGCCCCCGGCGACGTCGTCGAGATGACGGTCGAGGGCCTGGGAACGATCCGCAACACCGTGGTCGCCGGCGCGCGGCTGCCGCCGGTGCGCCCGGCTCGGCCCCGGTCACGCAGGCGGACGCGGTGACCGGCCGGGTGGCCGGCAAGGTCGTGGTGGTCACCGGTGGCGGCCGCGGCCAGGGCGCCGCGGAGGCACGTCTGCTCGCCGCCGAAGGCGCCGAGGTCTTCGCCGTGGACCTCGGCGGGGAACCCGAGGAAGACCTCGCCGGAGCCGGCTACCGGCAGCTGGACGTGACCGATGCCGGCGGCTGGCGCGACCTGGTGGCCGACGTCGCGCGGCGGCACGGGCGGGTCGACGGGCTCGTGGCGAACGCCGGGATCACCTGGCGAGCCCGGCTCGGCGACCTCGACCCGGCCGACCTGGCCCGGGTCCACGACGTCAACGTCGGCGGGACGGTCCGCGCGATCCAGGCGGTGTCGGGGCTCATGTCCGACGGCGGCTCGATCGTCGTGGTCGGCTCGGCGGCCGCCGTGACCGGGCACTTCCCGGTCGCGTACACCGCGAGCAAGTGGGCTCTGCGCGGCCTGGCCAAGACGGCGTGCCTGGAGCTGGGGCCGCGCGGGATCCGGGTGAACACCGTCCACCCCGGCTACGTCGAAACCCCGATGACCGCTTCCGCCGCGGCCGGTTTCCGCGCGGCGAACATCCGCGAGACCCCGCTGGGCCGGACCGGCACGCCCGACGAGGTCGCGCCGCTCGTCGCGTTCCTGCTCAGCGACGAGGCCTCGTTCATCTCCGGCGCGGAGATCCCCGTGGACGGCGGGATGACCGCCCACGGCGGCGTGAAATCGATCAGTGACGCGGTGCGGCCGCCGGTCACGCCCTGAACCCGAGAGGACGAACGTGTTCGAGTACTTCCCCGAGAACTACCCGTGGAGCCTGGGGGTCGTCGCGACCCTCAACAGCGGCGGGCTCATCGACGAGGTCGACCGCGCCTGCCGGCCCATCCGCGAAGCCGCCACCCGCGGCGAAGACGCCGGCACCCCGGACTTCCTGCGCGCCTGGACCGCGCTGACCGACCAGCTCGTCGGGCAGGCCGAGGAGGCCGAGAAGGAAGGCCACCGGCGCACCGCCGGACAGCTGTACGCCCGCGCCACCAACTACCTCGCCCAGGCCGAACGCCTGCAGAGCGCCTCGGCCGAAGGCCGGCTCGACAGCTACCGCCGGGTGCTCGAACTGCAGCAGAAAGCCTTCGACCTCAAGGATCCCGGCCTCGGCCGCGTCGAAATCCCGTACGAGGGCACCACGCTTCCCGCCTACTTCAGCGCCGCGGGCGAGAACGCCCCGGTGATGATCATGTGGAACGGGCTCGACTCGACCAAGGAGCACATGTACGCCTCCGGGCACTGGGCCGAGCTGGCCGCCCGCGGCATCTCGTGCCTGATGGTCGACTGCCCCGGCTCCGGCGAGGCGCTGCGGGTCCAGGGCCTCACGGCCCGGGTCGACACCGAGGCGTGGGCGAGCGCTTGCGTGGACTACCTCGAGACCCGCGACGACGTCGACCGCACCCGGATCGGGCTGGTGGGCTGGTCGCTCGGCGGCTACTACGCGCCGCGCGCCGCCGCGTTCGAGAAGCGGCTCGCCCTGGTGGTCGCGTGGGGAGCCAACCACGACTGGGGTGCCGTGCAGCGGCGGCGCCTGGAGCGCGAGGGCGAGCGCCCGGTCCCGCACTACTGGGAGCACGTGTTGTGGGTCTGGGGCCACGAGCACCTCGACGAGTTCATCTCCTTCGCCGACCGGATCCACCTCGACGGCGTCGTCGGCGAGATCACCGTGCCGTTCCTCATCTGCCACGGCGAACGCGACCGGCAGATCCCCCTGGACTACGCGCACCGCTCGTACGAGCAGGCCGTGCACAGCCCGGACCGGAAGCTGCGCGTGTTCACCGCCGCGGAAGGGGCCAGCGAGCACATCGGGCTCGATCACCTCGGCCACGTCAGCACCTTTATCGCCGACTGGGTGAGCGACGTGTTCGCCTCGACGCGGTGATCGACAGCCGGACCGTCCCGGGTCAGCGGCGACCGGACAGGGTCCGGGTGACGCCACGCGCGGCGGCCAGCAGGGCGGCGAGGCCGGCGGGGGCGTGCTCGTCGTTGGGCACGATGATGGACAGCGCGGCGACGACTTCGGTGAGCGCGTTGCGAACCGGGACGGCGATGCCGGTCGCGTCGTCGTGGACGTGCCCGGGGAGGAAGGCGTAGCCCTGCCGCCGCACGGCTGCCCACGCCTCGTCCAGCCGGTCCGGCGTCGTGATCGTCGCTGCCGTGTACCGCCGCATCGGGCGCCGCAGCACCCGCTGCCGGACCTCGGGTGGCGCGTAGGCCAGCAGCACGTGCCCGCACGAGGAGATGTGCGCGGGCAGCCGGCCGGCGATCTGCGTGTAGTTGATCACCGCGTCCCGGGCCGAGAGCCGTTCGACGAACAGCACGTCGTCGTCATCGAGGACGCCGAGCTGGGCGTGGTGCCCGACGACGGCGTGCAGGTCCTCCAGGTAGGGCATCGCCGCCTCACGCAGGGACGAGGTGGGGGACGCGCGCGCGGCGAGCTCCCACAGGCGGACGCCGACCCGGACCTCGCGGCCGGGACCACGGGCGAGCAGGCCGTGGGCGGCCAGCTCGGCGATCAGCCTCGACGCGGTGGCCACGTGCAGGCCGGTGCGTCGCGCGATCTCCGTGACGGTCAGCGAAGTCTCGTCGGAAGTGAAGGCGGCGATGATCCGCGCCGCCCGGGCGATGGACGACTCGCCGGTGGGTGCCCGTGCCATGGCCCCGAGTATCACCGCCGCCGGTTCTCTCGTCCATTGAGAGTGCGTTTCGTTTCCGGCACGGGGCCGGAGAAGGTCGTGGAGGAGGAGCGACGATGACCTTGATGACGACCCGGGACGTGGCCGGCCTGCGCGTCCACCGCAAGAGCGTGATCGCGGACGGGGTGGTGACGCTCGAACTGGTCGCCGCCGACGGCGGACGGCTGAAGGACTGGACCCCCGGCTCGCACATCGACCTCGTCCTGCCCACCGGGGTGACCCGGCAGTACTCGCTGTGCGGCGATCGCTGGGATCCCCACCGCTACCGGCTCGGGGTACTGCGCGAACCGGCCGGGCGCGGCGGGTCGGCTTATGTCCACGACGAGCTGGACGTCGGGGACCGGGTCGGCGTGGGCGGTCCGCGGAACAACTTCCCGCTCGTGCCCTCGCCCGAGTACCTGTTCGTCGCCGGTGGCATCGGGATCACGCCCCTGCTCCCGATGGTGCGCCAGGCCGAGCTGCTCGGCGCGCGGTGGCGGCTGCTGTACGGCGGACGGCACCGTCGGTCGATGGCCTTCCTGCCCGAGCTCGAGCCCTACGGTGACCGGGTCCTGGTCCGGCCCCAGGACGAACACGGACTGCTCGACCTGGGGGCGTTCCTCGGCGATCCCCGCCTGGGAGTCAAGATCTACGCGTGTGGCCCGGCGCCCTTGCTGGACGCGATCGAGCGCGTTTGCGCGACGTGGCCGCCGCACGCGGTGCGCACCGAGCGGTTCGTGGGAGACGGCTCCGCCACACCGGTCCGCACGACGCCGTTCGAGGTCGAGCTGGCCCGCAGCGGGGTGAGCGTCACCGTGCCGGCCGGCACGAGCGTGCTCGACGCCGTCGCCGGCGTGGGCGTCGAAGTTCTGTCTTCCTGCCGGCAGGGCACCTGCGGCACCTGCGAAACCACGGTTCTCGCGGGCCTCCCCGAACACCGCGACGCGATCCTCGAGGACCACGAACGGGCCGCGGACGACTGCATGTTCGTGTGCGTGTCCCGCTCGCTGTCCGCCCGCCTCGTCCTCGACCTGTGACCACCGGAGGCTCCCGCATGACCACCCTCGAAACACCGCGCCCGGTCAACGACGGCGACCCGTTCAGCCACGCCGTGCTGGAGAACCCGCTTCCGCTGCACGCCGAACTCCGCGACGCCGGACCGGTCGTCCACCTGCCCCGGTACGACGTCTACGCCGTCGCCCGCCACGAGCAGGTGCACGCGGCGCTCACCGACTGGCAGCGGTTCCAGTCGGCGGCCGGGGTGGGCCTGGCGAACTTCCGCACCGAGAAGCCCTGGCGGTCGCCCAGCCTGTTGCTGGAGGCCGACCCGCCCCGGCACGACGCTCCCCGCCGCGTCCTGAGCAAGGTCCTCGGCCCCCGGGCGCTGCGCCGGCTGCGCGAGCGGTGGACCGCCGACGCCGAAGAACTCGTCGACCAGGTCCTCGACGGTGGCCCGCGGTTCGACGCCGCCACCGCGCTCGCCCACGTCTTCCCGTTGCGCGTCTTCCCGGACGCGGTCGGGCTTCCCCCGGCCGGGCGGGAGAACCTGCTGCCGTACGGGGACCACGCGTTCAACGCCTTCGGCCCGCACAACGACCTCGTCGCCCGAGGCGCACCCCGCGTGCCGGAGCTGCTGGACTGGGTCGGCGGCCAGTGCCGCCGCGAAGTCCTTGCACCGCATGGCTTCGGTGCCGACATCTGGGCCGCGAGCGACCGGGGTGACATCACCCCCGAGCAGGCCCCGCTGATCGTGCGGTCCCTGCTGACCGCCGGGGTCGACACCACCGTGCACGCGCTGTCCGCCGTTCTGTACGCATTCGCCACCCACCCGGATCAGTGGCGCCGGTTGCGGGACAACCCGAGCCTGGCCCGGGTCGCTTTCGACGAAGCCGTGCGCTGGGAGTCACCGGTCCAGACGTTCTTCCGCACGACGACCACCGCCGTGCGCGTCGGGGACGTCCGCATCCCGGAAGGGCGCAAGGTCCTGATGTTCCTCGCCGCGGCCAACCGCGACCCGCGTCGCTGGGAAAACCCGGACGCCTTCGACCTTTCCCGCGATCCGTCCGGGCACGTCGGCTTCGGGATGGGCCTGCACCAGTGCGTCGGGCAGCACGTCGCCCGGCTCGAAGCCGAAGCCCTGCTCACGGCCCTGGCCCGCCGGGTGGAGACGATCGACCTCGACGGCACACCGAAACGCCACCACAACAACACCCTCCGCGCCTGGGAATCGCTGCCCGTGAAGGTGCGTGACTTCGGCTCCGGCCGGTCATCGTGACGCGGTGGCCGACCCGGTGAGGAGGTGTCCGCCGGGCGGCGATTCGGCTCGGGCCGGGCGGCCGACGCCGCTCCAGGTGAAGCCGGCCTGGGCGAGGACGGACGGGTCGAGGAGGTTGCGGGTGTCGACCACGGCCGGGGTGCGCACGCAGGCGGCCAGGCGGGGCCAGTCCAGGCGCCGGAACTCGGGCCACTCGGTGAGGACCACGATCGCGTCCGCGTCGGCCGCGGCCTGGTAGGCGTCGCTCGCCACGGCCAGCGGGAGCCGGTCGTCGGCGGGGGACACCGCCGGGTCGAACGCGACCACGTCGGCCCCGGCCTGGCGCAGCAGCGCGGCGACCGCCAAGGACGGCGAGTCCCGGAGGTCATCGGTGCCCGCCTTGAACGTCAGGCCCAGCAAGGCCAGTTTCACCTTGCTGAGCGACCCCGTACGGCTGCCCGTGACGGCGAGGCGGATCTTGTCGACCATCCGCTTGTGCTGACGGCTGTTGGTGTCGATGGCCGCCCGGACGAGCCGGAACTCGAAGTCGGCGGAGTCGGCCAGCTGCAGCAGCGCGGAAGTGTCCTTCGGCAGGCAGGAACCTCCCCAGCCCGGCCCGGGGGACAGGAACTTCTGGCCGATGCGGCGGTCGTACCCCATGCCTTCGGTGACGTCGACGACGTCGGCTCCGACGCGCTCGCAGAGTTCCGCCACCGCGTTCACGTAGGACAGCTTCATCGCCAGGAAACAGTTGGCGGCGTACTTGATCAGCTCGGCGGACGGGCCGTCGGTCAGCACGGTCGGCGCACCGAGACGCGCGTACAGCGCCGCGACCCGCTCGGCCGCGTCCTGGCGCGCGGACCCGACCACGATCCGGTCCGGGTGCAGGAAGTCGTGCACCGCCGTGCCTTCACGCAGGAACTCCGGGTTGGACACCACCGCGACGTCCTCGCGGTCCAGCAGCTGCGTGATCCGGTCCCCGGTGCCGACGGGCACGGTGGACTTGGTCACCAGGACGCAGTCCGGGGGCAGGAGCGTGCGGATTTCGTCCACCACCGCCTCGAGGACACCGAGATCGGCCAGGCCGCCCGCACCCATGGGCGTCGGGACGCAGAGGAAGACGATCTCGACCGGCCGGGTGCCCTGTTCGAACGCGGCCCCGGCCTCGGTGACCCAGGTGAGCCGGCCCGCGGCGGTGCCGTCGGCGACCAGGTCGGCCAGTTCCGGTTCCAGGATGTCGACCTGACCCTTGCGCAACCGGTCCACCTTGTCCCGGTCCGAGTCGGCGCACACCACGGAGTGGCCGAGCGACGCCAGGCAGGCGCCGGTGGTGAGTCCGACGTACCCGGTTCCGATGACGGCGACGTTTCGAGCGAACATGCTGGATCCTCACTGGACTTGGCGGGTCTCGAGCCGGTCGCCGAACCCGGGGAGCAGACGGAGGGTGCCGAGACCGCGGTCGAACCGGACGGCCCCGGCCCGGTCGAGCTCGGTCAGCCAGCCGGTCATCGGCCAGAAACCGTGGCGACGGTGGAAAAGCCGGGCGTTGGCCACCAGTTCGCGGACGTGCCGCGGCTCGTGCCGGCTGGGTGGGTGGTACTGGTGGTAGACGGTGGCGCCGCCGACCCAGGCCAGCCGGGCGCCGCGCGCGGCGGCCCGCAGGGCGAAGTCGGTGTCTTCGGCGCCGTAGCCCGCGAACTGTTCGCAGAACCCGCCGAAGCGTCGCCAGTCGTCCCGCAGGAGCGCGAAGGACAACGACCAGAACAGCTCGAACCGCTGGTCGTCCAGCAGGATCTCGCCCTCGTCCGGCGCCGGCCTGCCTTCGTGCGGGCGAGCCAGCCGGGCGAGCTCGCGCGGCGCGGGGTACCCGCCGGGTGGGGGCGGCGGCAGGTACGCCACGGGCCCGCACAGCAGTGTCGCCGGGGGAACCCGGCTCGCCGCGGCGGCGTAGCGGGCCAGCGAGCCGGGACCGGGAACGCAGTCGACGTCGAGGAAGATCAGCAGCTCGGCCTCCCGGTCGAGAGCCGCGCGCGCCCCGGCGTTGCGGGCCGCGGCCAGGGGCAGCCCCCGGGGTCCGGGGCGGACGGTGACCAGTTCGAGGGCCGGTGCCGAGGGGCTGGGACGCAGCTGGGGGACATCGGCCATGGTGACGACGACGTGCACTTCGGCGTCGGCGGCGTCGAGAGCGTCTCGTTGCCGTTGGAGGTGGGAGTCCCGCCCGGCCGTGATGGTGACGACGGCGGTGCGCGGGCGCTTCACCGGGACCGCGCCAGGTCGCTCAGTGCGGCCGCGGCACGTTCCGCCCCGTCGCCGGGTGACCACGGCGCCCAGTCGCCGCCGCGGGCCTGCGCCTCGGCCAGCACCCCGGGCCACCGGGGCGGAGCCGGCCAGGACCGTTCGACCACTCCCAGCGAAGCGCGGACCAAGGCCTCCGCGGTGGCTTCCTGCTCGTCGAACGGCCGCGGCTGGGGGATGACGACGGCGGGCCGCCGGGCGGCGGCCACTTCGGCGAGAGCGTTCTGACCGGCGTGCGTGACCACGACACCGGCCTCGGTGAGCAGCGGCCACGGGTCGGCCACCCACCCGTGGTGGTGGAGGTTGGGCGGGTGGTCCTCGCGAGACTCCTCAGGCCGGATCGGGCCCGCGATGTCCCACTGCCATCGCGGGGTCGCCGCCGCGGCGGCGTGCAGCTGGGTCATCGACACCGCCAGACCGCCCGACCCCCACAGCACGAGCGCGCGTCGCACCGCGCCGGCCGGGGACGTGGCCCGTCCGTCGAAGCGGGAGAACGCGCCCACGTGCACGGTTTTGGCCGGCCATGCGGACGGCCAGTCCGGCGCGGGCCGCCGAGGCCACGGCGCGAGGATCGACTCGGCCAGGTCGTAGGCCGTGCGGTGGGCCCGGTCGGTCCGCCGTCCCGGCTGGGCGACGACGACCACCGGCACCCCGTGCAGGCGGCCCAGCAGCGCGATCTCGACCGACACGTCGACCACCAGCAGCCGAACCGCGTGCCGGTGCAGCTCCGCGCTCACCAGGGCCATGCGGTCGCGCAGGCCCGGGTGCCGCCGGGGCGCCCAGTGCAGCGTGCCACCGGCGGTGACGTCGTCCTGAGCGGCATCGACTCCATCGGCGTCGCCGGGCAGCGTGGTCCACCGGCCGGGCCAATCGGCGGGCGCGGGCAGGGTGGAGAGCCCGAGCACGTCCTGGCCGAGGCGTCGGGCGATGGCGGTGGCCCGTTGGAGGTGTCCGGAGCCGTGGTGGTGTACGTAGTAGGCGATCACGTCCGCAGCTCCCGGTAGATCCGCACGTACCCGTCGACCATCCGGTCCACCGAACACGTCGCCTCCGCCCGCCGGCGCGCCGCGGCGCGGTCCAGCGTCACCGCCCGCGTGAGGGCGGTGGCGAGCCCCGTCACGTCGTCGGGGGCGGCGAGGACACCGGTGTGCTCGTCGAGGATTTCGGGCAACGCACCCCGGGCGAACCCGGCGACCGGCGTGCCGCAGGCGAGTGCTTCCGCGACCACCAGTCCGTAGGGCTCCTCCCAGCGCGGGGACACCACGGCGACGCTCGCCGAACCGACCAGCCGGACCAGGTCGAGGTGGGTGAGGTGGCCCAGGTACTCGACCTCACCGCCCAGCAGCGGCTCGATCCGGTGCCGGAAGTACTCGGTGTCCGGTCGCGGCCCGGCCAGCCTGAGCCCGGTACCGGCGGCCAGCGCGGCTTCGATGGCCAGCTCGGGCCCCTTCTCCGGCACCATGCGGCCGAACCAGACGGGCGGCTCGCCCCCGGGGCCGGGAACCCACCGGTCCAGGTCGACCCCGTTGTGCACCACGGAAACCGCCGGCACCAGCGACGACCACTGCCGTGCGGTGTGGGCGCTGACGGCGGCGAAACGGGTGTGGCCGGGGGAGCGGAGCCGGATCGCCGACTCCAGCCAGGGGGTGGGCGGGGTGTGCAGCGTGGTCAGCATCGGGGTGCCCAGGGTCGGCGCCATGGCGATGGGCAGGTAGTGCAGCGAGTTGTTGTGCACCACGTCGCAGTCCGCGGCCGCGGCGAGGTCGAGCATCAGGCCGAGGTAGGCGTGGTGCTCGGCCATGAAGTAGTCGGCGGGCATGCTGACGTCGAGCCGGGCCTGCGCCGACAACCCCGGCAGCACCGGCATCGCCTTGACGCCCAGCGCCGGATCGGACCCGGTCCCGCCGAAGACCGTCACCTCGTGACCCCGTTTCCGCAGCCCGGTGGCCAGCTGCCAGGTGTGCGCCTCCAGACCGCCCGCGAACGGTTCACGGATGGGGTAGCGCGCCGAGGCGACCAGGCCGATCGACAGCACGGGGCCGGGGTGGCTCTCGCGTTCCGGCCGGTCCGCGACGGGGACGGACCGAGCACGGCCGGCCGGTCCCGTCGCCGGGTCCCGCCGGCCCCGATCCACTGTGGGTGTTGCGCGTACCACCGCCTGTGCTCCTTCTGCAGGATTTGCTCGTTCACCACTTCTTGGGCGGCCGGTGCGGGCAGGCAAGCACCCGGTGATCGACGCACACCGGCTTTCCTCCCGCTATTCGATCCGCTCGACAATTACCGGATGCGCACGACAACTCGATCGGAGTGGTTCCCCGCCGCCGGGCCGGTAAACACGGATTCCGTGGATCTTCGCGGAGCACTCTGTGGTGCGGGAACGACCAGGATGGCGGAAGTCCACCGTGGACCGGCAGCCGCGCGTCCCGCTGGTGTTTATCGGCCGGAGGAGTGGATACACACCCCGCGTGAATAGGCCGTTGATGGTTGCCTCGGTTCCGGCGGGCCATTCTTACGTACGCAATATTTCGGACGCACGGGCGACGCCGGAGTTCCGGGTGCTGCCCGATCCGCCGGTGCCCGGGGCAGCCGCCGGCGAGTGGTGGCCCCACCGGTCACTGGAACCCGCGTGGCTGCACGCCCACCACGATCGATTCGACCTGCTGCACCTGCATTTCGGCTACGAGCACCGGTCCACTTCGGAGCTGAGGGCGACCGTCGAAGCCGTGCGCGCGCAGGGGAAGCCGCTCGTGCTGACGGTCCACGATCTGCGCAACCCGCACCAGGCCGATCCCGGCCCGCACCGCGCCGCCCTGGACGTCCTGGTTCCCGCGGCCGACGCGGTGATCACCTTGACCCCCGGCGCGGCCGCCCGGATCGCCGGCGAGTGGGGACGCCGCGCGAAAGTCGTTCCGCACCCCCACGTCGTGGAACCGGCCCGCGCCCGACTTGCTTCCCGTCGTGGTGCCGATGACTCCTTCGTCGTCGGGGTGCACGCGAAGAGCATGCGCGCGAACTGCGACGCCGCGGCCGTCGCCGAACAGCTGGCCCGCACCGTCGCCACCTTGCCCGGGGCCCGGTTGCTGGTCCACGCGCACGACGACGATGGCGGCCGGCGGGCCGCCGGGGAATTGGCACGGCGAGGCGTTCCGGTCACCCTGCGGCCGCGGTTCTCCGACGCCGAGTTGTTCGACTACCTCGAAAGCCTGGACGTCTCCGTGCTCCCGCACCGGTTCGGCACCCACTCGGGGTGGCTGGAAGCCTGCTACGACCTGGGCACCACGGTTCTGGCGCCGGATTGCGGGTTCTTCGACGAGCAGGCGCCGTGCCTGCTGTACCACCGCACCGAGACCGAAGTGGACCGCCGCAGCCTGGATCGAACGCTGCGGCACGCCTACGAGCGTCGCCCGCGGTGGCACGCCGACCCGCGGCGGAGGGCGGCCGAGCGCGACGTGATCGTCGCCGCCCACCTGGCCGTCTACCGCGCGGTGACCGGGGTGGCGGCGGGCGGGCCGCGGTGAGGGTGCACACGTACGCACCCGGCCCGGCCGGCCACGGGGTGGTCCGGCACGCACGCTCGGTGGCCCGGCTGTGCGCCTCCCGCGGGGCGCGGGAGACCGACCACGAACCGGACCTTACCCACGCCCACTTCACCGACGCCTTGTTCGGGCCGACGATCGAAGAAGCGGCCCGGGACTACCGGAGCTGGGCCGCACGCGCGCGACGTCCGCTCGTGGTCACGCTGCACGACGTCCCGGACCCCGCCGGCCGCGGCCGGCGCGACGTGGCGCGGTCCGCCGGCTACGCGGCCGTCGTGGCAGCCAGCGACGCCGTCGTCGTCTCCGCCGAGCACGAAGCCCGCAAGATCACCCGGCTCACCGGTGCGGCGCCCCACCACATCGACCTTCCGCTGCCCGCGGAACCGGGCCACGGCCCGGGCGATGTCCCGGACGGCGTGACGTCGTCGCTGGTCGTGCTCGGCTACCTCTACCCCGGGAAGGGACATCGTGAGGCGATCGAGGTGGCCGAGGTGGTGGGCCGGCGCCGGCCCGGCGGTCCGCCCGGGGTGCTCGCCGCGGGCACCGCGAGCGCCGGCCACCGCGACCTGGAAGACGAGTTGCGCGAGTACGCCGAGGCCCGCCGCGTCCCGTTCGCGATCACCGGTCACCTGAGCGACTCCCGGTTCGCGGCGGTGACGCGGGCGGCAGGAGTGCCGGTGGTCCTCAACAGCGAGGTCAGCGCCAGCGGTTCGTTGTTGTCCTGGCTGTCGTGCCGGCGGCGGCCCATCACGTCGGCGGGTCCGTACAGCCGCGAGATCGGGCGCCGCTACCCCGGCCACCTCCTGCCGGCGGAGACCCGGGCCGAGGTGGCCGACCAGGTCGCCCGGGCGCTCGACGAACCGCACCTGACGCGGCTGCCGTACTACCCGCGCTGGCGTGACGTCGGCGCCGAGCACGTCGCGCTCTACCGATCGGTGCTGGCCCGGAGCCGGGTGCTCTCGTGCTGAGCGACGTCCTGGTCCCGCGCAACCGCTGGGATCTGCTGGCCGGGTATCCACGACAGGTCCCCACGGTGACCGTGATCGTGACGCACTACGAGCAGCACCACCTCCTGAGCCGCATGGCTTCGGCGCTGCGCCGCCAGACCTTGCGCCCGGCCCGGGTCGTGCTCGCCGACGACGGCTCGGCGCGCACCCCCGGCTTCGCCGTACCCGGCGTCGAAACCGTGGTGGTCAGCCAGCCGGACGAGGGTTTCCGCGCCGGAGCCGTCCGGAACCTGGCCGCCCGGCGGAGCGTGGGCGAAGTACTGGTCTTCCTCGACGCGGACACCGTGCCGGAGGCCGGGTACGTCGAGGAGATCGTCCGGCACATCGCCTTGTGTCCCGACGTGCTGGCGGTGGGACGGCGCCGGCACGCCTCCTTCGCCGGGCTGGCCCATGACCGGCAACCAGCTGCCTCGGCCGCACTGGCGGAGCCCGCCTGGTTGCGGGACGCCTACGCCGCTTCGGAAAACCTGCTGCACGCCGACGGCCGCAGCTTCCGGTTCGTGATCGGCGCGGTGCTCGCGTGCCGGCGCGACCTCTTCCACGACCTGGCCGGCTTCGACGAGCGGTTCGTCGGGTACGGCGGGGAGGACTGGGATCTCGCGTACCGGGCGTGGAACGCGGGCGCGGTGCTGGTGCACGAGCGGGCCGCCGTCGCGTGGCACGACGGGCCGGACTGGGCCGGCCGGGGCGGGGAGGCCGAGGTCATGGACCACCAGAGCGCCCGGCTGGCGGCGGTGATCCCCGAGCCGTCCACCCGGGGCGCCCCGATGCCCGGGACGATCCCCGATGTGCTCGTCGACGTGCACGCCGCCGGGCCTTTCGGCGACACCGTGCGCACCGTGCACTCGCTGCTGCGCCAGACCCACCGCGACCTGGGGATCCGGCTGTCCGCCCCGGACGAGCGCCTTCGGGAGACCTACGCGGCGGTGGTGCGCACGGAACCGTGGAGCGGAGACCAGCTCCGCCGGGCCCGGGTCCGCGTCGACGTCCACGAGCCGCTGCCGGCCGCCGCGGTCGAGCGCGCCGTGACGATGATCGCGGAGTCCGACGTCGGCCGGGTCGACCTCGTCCGCGAGGGGCGGCGGCTGGGGGTCGCGTGGTCGACCCGCGCCCTCGGACGCGCGCGCCGCTGGTCCGCGCGCTTCGAGACCGACGACGTCATCGACCGCGCCTTCGGGCGACGCCGGCTCTCCCTCGACGGGGCGGACGACCGGACCACGACGTTGGCCGGCTTCTTCGCCGGCTGGACGTGACGACGCTCAGGCCCGCGCGGCGGTCACGATGTGGTGCCGCAGATCCGGCGACATCATCGCCGGCACCCGCCGGCCGCACTCGAAGCCGTGCCGGGTGAGCAGGCGTTCGACCTCGCGCACCCGGTCGTCGACATCGTGCACTTCCACGACCAGCGCGGCGATTCGCGGCCAGTCCCGCTCGTCGATGCCGTGCAGCACTTCCAGTTCCGCGCCCTCGACGTCCACCTTGACGAGGTCGATCCGCGGTGCTTCCGGCGGCAGGACGCTCGAGAGCCGGACGACCTCGACCTCGACGAGGTCGGTGCTCAGCATCTCGTCGGCCAGTCGCGGGTCGGTCTGGGTCTCCCGCATCTCCGCCACCCAGTGCGCGGGCTTCTCCCACGGCCGGCCGGTCGAATTGGCCGACAGGTGCCGGTACGCGGTCAAGACCGCCCGGCCGTCGCGGCGCCCGAGAGCGGCTTCGACGACACGCACCGACCCGGGGGCGAGGCCGGCCAGGTTGGCCCGCAGCAGGGCGCAGGTCGCGGGAACCGGTTCCACGACGACGAGCCGGGCGTCCGGACACAGCCCGGCGACGCGCAGCGCGAACAACCCGATGTTCGCGCCCGCGTCGACGACCACCGCGTCCGGCCGCAGGGGCGGGAGATCGCGGAGGTAGTCGTCGTGGGTGAAGATCTCGTGGTAGAGGTAGTGCGCCTCGCCCGCCGCCCAGGGACCGGGCCGGGTCAGCACCTCGAGATCGTCGGCGACGCGCACGCGCGCCGGATCGGTTCCTTCGTGCCCCATGGACCCGCACCATGACCTCTCGTGTGGTTTCGGAAGACGCGTCACCTCGTGGCACTTCCCGGAGACCGGGCGGGATCGCGGCCCGTGGCCTGCCGAGCCTCGTAGCGGTCGACCGCGGCCCGGACCGCCGCACGGGCGCCGGGCGCCATCACCACACCGGGGTTTCCGATCCGCAGCAGCGGCGTCCGGTACCAGAAGGAATCGAACAGCCAGTTCACCGCGCGCACCACCGCCAGTTCGGCGCGGGTCACGGCCTGCCATCCCGGTCGAGCGAGCCGGTTGAGCAGAAGGCGTTGGTGCCGCGGCAGATTTCCGATGACGGTTTCGACGTCTTCGCGCACCTGGGGGCTGTCGATCCAGTCCCGTTTCGTCGAGTTGTCGCCGGTGCTCATGGGCGCCTCCGGCTGGCCATGGGGAAGGACATGGACTTCCCATACCCGGCCCGGCCGCGGACAAACGACGGGAGGCACAGGTGTGTTCACCGGAAAAGGGTGAAGCCGGGCACTGGGTGGTCACCGGCCGGAACGGGTTCTTCGGCCGGGGCGAGGCGGGGGTCGAGCTGGCTCCAGGCGATCAGGGCCACGAGGCCGGTCAGGCCGAACACCGCGGCCAGCCCGATGCCGGAAGCCGCCGCGCCCGCCAAGGGTGACGCCACCGTCTGGCCGGCGCCGAGCCCGAGGAACGACCACGTGACCCCGCGCGCGGGCCGGGTGGGGAGCACGCGGGTGGCCCACACGATGCACAGCCCCGTCAGCGCCATGTACGTGACGCCGAACAGCGCGCTGGAAACCAGGGCACCCGGCAGGCCGGGAGCGGGCAGCGCCAGGAGTGCGATGCCCGCCGCGGCGAGCGTCCAGGTGCCCAGGTTGGCCGTCCGCAGGCCGACGCGTTCGGCGACCCGGCCGGCCGAGCCGCCGAGCAGCCCGGCGACGCCGATCGTGAACCAGCACCAGGTCGCGGCGACCGGGCTCAGACCGGCTTCGGTGAGCCGCGAGCTGGAGAACGTCCAGTACGGCGCGCTCGTGACGCCGATGAGGACGGAGTTGAGCACCAGCGGTCCCACCGCGCGGCTCGTGCCGGAGGCGCCGCCGGCGGAACCGGTCCGGGGCAGCGTCCGCCACGCGACGAGCGTCATGGCGGCGCCGAGCACCGCGAACGTGGCCCAGATCGCCGGCCAGCCGAACACCAGCAAGGGCGTGAACGCCGAAGCCGCGAGCCCGAGCCCGGTGCCGGTGTTCGCCCAGGTCTGCGCCTGCGCGCGGAGACGCACGCCGACGGTCTCGCCGATGACCTGCGCGACACCGGGCGACACGAGCCCGGCGCTGCACCCGGCGACGAAGATCCCGGCGCCGAACACCACGACGCCCGGGGCCAGTGCCATCAGCGCCAGCCCCGCGGTGGCCGCGGCCCCGGCCAGCAGGACCGTGCCGCGCGCGGACCGCGCCGACGTCTTCGGCGACACGAGCAGGCCGAGGCCGTAGCCGGCGGTGGACAGGCCGCCGAGCACCCCGATCGCGACCGTCGTCAACCCGAACGTCTCGCTGAACCGCGGCACGAAAAGGCCGTAGGCGTAGCGCGCGAACCCGTAGCAGAGGGCGATCACCCCCGCGCCGATCGCGGCGGTGGGCCACCACCGGGCTGTCCTGTCGTCCATGACTTCCACCAAACAGACAGGTCTGTATGATGTCAAGTGATGCTAGAGTCTCCGCAGGTAGAGCGCGGACTGTTCGGTACGGAGGAGACGTGGCCAAGACACGCCCGGGAGACGCGGGGGCGAAGGTGCTCAAGGCCGCGTCGACGCTGTTCTACCGCGACGGCATCCACGCGGTGGGCGTCGACACGGTGGCGGCCGAAGCGGGCGTGACGAAGGCGGCGCTGTACGGCAACTTCGGCTCGAAGAGCGGGCTGGTCGTCGCGTACCTGCGCGAGCGTGACCGCCGGTGGCAGGGCGAGATCGACGCCGTCACGGCCGGCCACGCGGACCCCCGTGAACGGGTGCTGGCGGTCTTCGACGCGTACGAGGCGTGGCTGTCCGACGACGGCTACCGCGGGTGCGCGTTCCTCAACGCCGCCTCGGAGTTCCCCGACCCCGGGGACCCGGTCCGCGAAGTCGTCCGCCACCACAAGGCGGCCCTGCACGGCTACCTGGCGGCGCAGCTCAAGCGCCTGGGCCCGGTGACCGCGGATGCGGACGAGCTGATGCTCCTGCTCGAAGGCGCGGCCGTCCAGTCGGTGGTCTCCCAGGACGCCCGGCCGTTCCGCGTGGCGAAGCGGCTCGCGGAATCGCTGGTCGCCGCGTCCGGGCGGTGAGACCGGCCGTCAGCGGATCGCGCCGTGCGGGAGGACGGCGTGCACGCCCCACGTCTCGTTGGCGACCTGGGTGATCCGCAGGTCGACGACCGGCGAGGCGAGCGCCAGTGCGGTCGCCCGGTCCAGTCCGTGCAGCCGCTGCAGCCAGGTCACCATCGCGGCCAGCGCGTCGGCCATGGCCTCGTTGAGGTCGGTGCCGAAGCCGAAGGTGACCCGGCCTTCCGGGGTTTCGGCGTGGATGCCCGGGACCGCCGCGTCCGCCGCCAGACTGAGGGTCACCGCGGTGGTCATCGGGCACTCGATCGCCGTTCCGCCGACTTCGCCGTGGCCCTGCGCCGCGTGGCCGTCGCCCAGGTGCAGCAGCGCGCCGGGGACGGTCAGCGGCAGGAACAACGTCGACCCGGCGACGAGGTCCCGGCAGTCGAGGTTGCCGCCGCCGGCCGCCCGCGGCGGGATGGTCGGGTGCGGTCCCGGCTCGGCGGGCGGAACGCCGACGACGCCGAGGAAAGGCGCGACGGCGACGGTGTGCCCGAGGTCGCTGGTGGCGCTCTCGGGTCCGACGTCCCACGTCAGCCAGGCGCCGGGCCCGCCGGCCACCCCGAGCCTGCGGTTGAGCGCGGTGTCCTTCGTCCCCGCGGCGGTCCAGCCCCAGTCGCCGGGCGTGATCGACGTGAAGTGCACGCCCAGGACCATGCCGGGCTCGGCGCCGCGCACCGCGATCGGCCCGGTCAGGCAGTGCCCGCGCCGCTCCGGGAACATCGTGGGGCCCAGCACCCGCCGGTCCAGGTAGCCGGCGGCGTCGAGCGAGCCGACCACGACGAAGTCGCCGGGGTCGACCGTGAGCACCGGCGGAGTGGCCCGGTCGAAAACGTCCACTGTGGTCTCGCGCGTCGCGGGAAGCCGGTACTCCGTCACGAGTTTCCTTTCAGCCGAGCGCCGATCCGGCGGTCGGTACCAGCCGGATCGTGGTCGCCGGGTCGCTCGTCAGCGCCGCGACGGCGGCGGCCAGGGGAGCGCACCGGGGATCTTGGTGGACGGCGTCCAGGATACGTTCGCGGTCGGCGTCGTCTTCGAAGCGCCTGATCCAGACGACGATGTCCTCGTCGCCGGCCACGGTGAACGAGCCCACCACCCGCATTCCCCGTTCCTGGTGCAGCGGGATGACGGTCTCGTCCAGGTAGCCGGCCAGTTCGGCGCCGCGGCCCCGCCGGGCGTGCTCGGTGCGGATCTCGTAGAACATCGGGGTACTCCTCGGGTGACGGTCAAGCGTGACGGGCGGCGGCGAGCGCGTAGACGTCCGGAGAGCCTTCCCACGGCGCGGTGCGCACGACGGCCCAGTGCCCGATGAGCCACTGGCCGTCGAGCTTGCGCAGCTTCAGTTCCCAGTAGCCGCGCATCGTGCAGTGGTCGACGACGCCGGGATCGGCGGGGACGTGGTGGTAGGCGACCATGTGCGCGCGGCAGGTGATCTCGCCGCCGGAGTCGCCGGAGTCGCCGGACCGCCGCACGACGAGGTCGGTGGCGGCGTGGTGGGTGCAGTCGAAACCCTCCAGGGTCGCGCGGGCCAGCTCGACCAGGTCCGCGGCGCTCACGGTCGTCGGTGGCCGGCCGTGGTAGTGGGTCGACAGATCCAGCGTCACCTCTTCGGCGAACAACCGCCGCAGGGCGAGCCAGTCCCGGTCGTCCTGGGCGTGGGCGAGCCCGGCGACGACGTCGGCGACGGCCGCGCGGTCGCGAAGGTCCTGCAGTGCGCTCATGCTCGTGACTCCTCGGAAGGGCGGTCGATCACCGGGAGGATCAGCCGGCTGGGGTGAGCCGGCCCGTGGTGGACGTGGTTGACGGCGACCGCCACGACGTCCTCGCCGTCGGCGGCGATCGCGCCGGTGTTGGTGTTGCGGTCGTAGCGGGGAAAGCTGCTGCTCGAGACCTCGAGCCGGATGCGGTGCCCGGGCCGGAAGACGTTCGCGGTGACGCCGAGGTCGAGGGTGAGCTCGGCGTCCGTGCCCGGCGCCAGGAGTGCGGGTTCGGTGAGCGAGTCGCGGTAGCGGACGCGCTGGATGCCTTCGCAAAGCAGGATCGCCCGGCCGTCGGGGTGCACGTCGACGAGCTTGCCGGTGAAGTCAGTGTCCGGTGTGGACGAACGGATGTGCAGCACCAGCGTGATGTGGCCGGTGACCTCGACGGGGCGGTCGAGCACGGGAGTGGTGAAGCACAAGACGTCCTCGCGCGCTTCGGCCGCGGACTGGTCGGCCGGCCCGGGGTAGGTGCCCGGCGTGGCGGCGAGCACGGTGCCGCCCAGGCTGGGCACCGGATCGCGCGGGTCGTAGCGGATGGTGTCCGTCGCCTCCCCGGCCGGGGCGTCGTGGGTCAGGACGCCGTCGCCGGCGGCGGTGTTGGCCCGGCCGCCGCCGTCGAGGAAGAAGCCGGTGTAGCGGGTGTCCGGCAGCGGCCAGTCCGGCTCGTCCCGCCAGCGGTCGACGCCCATGACGAAGATCCGGACCCGGGGGGAGTCGTCGGGAGCTTCGGTGCGGCCGCGGACCCAGCGGTCGAAGAACCGCAGATGTGCTTCGGTGACACCGGCGGCCTTGATGCTGCCGGCGAGCCCGAACGACCGGTCGGGGTAGGTGCCGAGGTCGGTGCCGTCGGCGTGGGACCAGGGGCCGATGATCAGGCGCTGGCCGTCGCGCGCGGCGGTGCTGCCACCGTGGCGGCGCATCATCGTGTACGACCGCACGGTTTCGTGGACGAACACGTCGTACCACCCTCCGATGTGGAGCGCGGGAACGGTGATGCGGTCGCAGTGGTCGATCGCGGCGACCTCCCGCCAGAAGTCATCGCGGTCCGGGTGGTCGAGTACGTGACCGAGCCAGGGCAGGGAGCGGGTCGCCGCCGCGTGGGCGGTGAGCCGCGGCGACCGCGGTTCGGTGAGGGTGGACAGCAGCGCCGCGGCGTCGGCGGGATCACCGTTCCCGTCGTCGAGTCCACGACGCAGGTTGCGCAGCGCCGAGAGCGTGCCCCAGGTCAGGACCGCGTCCTGGGACAGCGCGCCGCCGGGGGAGCGCCACGGTGCCGCGTACGGGTCGGCCGAGGTCATCACCGGCGCGATCGCCCGCAGGGCCGCGACGCCGTGCGGTGCGGCCTGCCACTGGCTGAACCCCATGTACGACCCGCCCCACATGCCGACCGCGCCGTCGCACCACGGCTGCGCGGCCAGCCAGGTGAGGGTGTCGAGGCTGTCCGGGCCTTCGTGGGTGTGCGGCACGAACGTCCCGGGGGAGCGGGAGGTGCCCCGGACGTCCTGCGCCACCACGGCGTAACCCGCTTCGACGAGGGCGAACACGTCGGGGAGCTTCGGATTGCCGTACAGCCCGGCGTCGTCCTTGCCGTAGGGCGTGCGGACCAGCAACGCGGGAAACGGTCCGGGCCTCTCCGGGAGCCACACGTTGGTGGCGAGCGCGACGCCGTCGCGCATCGGCACCGGCACGTCCACCTCCACCGTGAAGCTCATGCCGTCACCGGATTCCCGGCGGCCGAGGTGAGCATCCAGTGGCTGAACGCGGCGTAGTGCCGCGCGAACTCCTGCGGCGTGGGGGCGTGCTCCACCGCCGCCGAAAGCTCGGCGACGTGGGCGTACCGGGGAATCCGGTCCGCTTCGTAGGCGGCCAGCGCCGCGGGCACGTCCCCGGCCGGGGCGAGCAGGCGGCCGAGCAGCGCGGCGTCCTCGACGCCCAGCGTCGCACCGGCGGTGATGTGCGGCGACATCGCGTGGGCCGCGTCCCCGACGAGCACGACGCGCCCGGAAGCCCAGTGCGGCAACGGCGGCACGAGCATGATCCGGTTGTGCAGGATCAGGTCCTCGGGCGTGGCGCGGATGAGCTCGGCGAGGACCCCGCCGTGCTCGCCCTCGTCGAGGTGCCGGGCCCGGGCCAGCGCCTGCTCCTTGAGGGTGCCGGTCGGCTCCTTCGCGCCGAACTGGTTCACCAGCCAGTAGACGCCGCCGTCGTAGGTGCGCACGTATCCGCCGCGGCAGCGGTCGCCGCCCAGGACGATCCGGTTCCCGGTCAGGCCGAGACCCGGATCCGGAAGCACCGCACGCCAGGCGTGGTGCCCGATGTGCTCTTGCGCCGGCTTCCCCGGCACCAGCTGCGCGCGGACCGCCGAGTGCGCGCCGTCCGCCCCGACGAGCACGTCGGCGGTTTCCTCGCTGCCGTCGGCCAACCGGACCGTGACGTGGTCCGTGTGCTCGTCGTACGCGGCGAACCCGGTGGCGAGGCGGATGTTGTCGCGGCCGACGGCGTCCGCGAGCAGGTCGGTGAGCTTCGCCCGGTGCACCAGCAGGAACCGGTGGTCCTCGACCCCGAACTCCGGGGTCTCGAGCAGCCGCCCGGCCGTGTCGTGGAAGTACATCTCACCGGGCTTGCCGATCGCGCGCACCTGTTCGCCGACGCCGAGGCCGTCGAACACGGCCAGCGCGTTGGCCCACAGCCCCAGGCCCGCCCCGGCCGCGCGGATCTCCGGCGCCCGCTCGTACACCACCACGTCGATTCCCTTGCGGCGCAAGGCGAGACCGCTCGTCAGTCCCACGATCCCGCCACCTGCCACCACAGCTCGCATCGCCGTCCTCCTTCGTCGTCTGGACTCGACGCTAGGGACGCCAGCCGGTTAACTCCAGTGCAACATTGGTACAGACTCATTCCACATGTGATAATCGGCGGGTGGACCACGACCTGAACCTCATCGAGGCGCTGGACGCGCTGCTCACCGAGAGCAGCGTGACGAAGGCGGCGGCGCGCCTGCACACCTCCGCACCGGCGATGAGCCGCACGCTCGCCCGGCTGCGGCGCGCGTTCGACGATCCGCTGCTCGTCCGGGCCGGGCGCGATCTCGTGCCGACGCCCCGGGCACTGGAGCTGCGCGGTGAGGTGCACGCGGTCGCCGCCCGCGCCCGCGCGCTGTTCACCCCGTCGACCGCCGCCGACCCGCGCACGGCGGTGCGCACGTTCGACCTGCAGGTCACCGACATGTTGTCCACGACGTTCATCCCGTCCCTCATCGACGACCTGCGCGGTCAGGCGCCGGGGATCTCCCTGCGGCTGCGGCCGGAAAACCTCGAGGACACCCCGGCGCTGCGCGAAGGCCTCGTGGACCTGGAAATCGGGACGCTGCGCCCGGGTGACCCGGAGATCCGCTCGGAAACGCTCGTCACCGAGACGCTGGTCGGCGCGATCCGGCCGGAGCACCCGCTGGCGAAGGTGAAGACCGTCACGCCGAGGAGGTTCGCCGCGGCCGACCACATCGCCGTCTCGCGCCGGGGCCGGGCGCACGGCCCGATCGACGAGCGCCTCGCCGAGCTGGGCCTGAGCCGCCGGGTGATCGCCGTGCTGCCGAGCTTCGCGGGCGCGCTCTACCTGGCCCGCGAAACCGACGTCGTCTGTGTGACTCCCCCCAGGCTGGGCCGCTCGATGCTGGACACGCTGGGACTGCGGACGTTCCCGATCCCCGTGGCGTTGCCGGACGTGGTGATCGGCATGGCCTGGCACCCGCGCAACCACCACGACCGGACGCACGCACTACTGCGCGAGCGCATCCGCCGGATCATGGCCCTCGCCGCGGCCTGACCTGATGGCGTCCGGGGTGAACGAGTCCTCCCCTCGCGTCCAAAACGTGGAAACAGCGCCGCTGAAACCGGATGATTGTCCCTATTTCGGGCCATTTCCGGCAAGAAGGCCGTGACTTGCCGCCCACATGATGGGACGGTGGAGGAATCACCGGAAAAACTCCATAAGGTCCGATCGTCACTCGATCGGCTGAACCTTGAGGTGCTGTGTCCGCCCCCTCCCTCCCGCCACTCGCGGCGCGCTCGCTGCCCGCCGCCGTCTGGCGCGCCGTCCGGTCCGGGCGGTGGACGTCGCTGTGCGCGCTGCTGGCCGTTCTCATCGTGCTCCTCGCCGCCGGAGCCGACCTCTTCGTGCTCGTGGAGGGGCAGAGCCTCACCCCGGACATCCACACGCTGGGCCCGGCCGGCCTGCCCGCGGGAACGCTCGGCGGGGTGAGCGGCGCGCACTGGTTCGGCGTCGAGCCGCTGACCGGTGTCGACCTCTTCGCGCTCGTCGCCCAGGGCGCCCGGACGTCCCTGCTGGTCGGGCTCGGTGCCACCGTGCTGGCCACCGCGCTCGGCGTCGTGATCGGCGTCAGCGCCGGCTACCTCGGCGGCTGGTGGGACCGGGTGGTCACCTGGACCGCCGACGTCATCCTCGGGTTCCCCTACCTGATCTTCATGATCGCGCTCGGCGCGGTCCTGCCGGTGGACTTCCCGCGGCAGGTCACGCTGATCGTCGTCCTCGGGCTCTTCGGCTGGCCGCGCGTCGCCCGCATCGTGCGGGCGCAGGCCCTGACGCTGGCCAAGCGCGACTTCGTCGCCGCCGCCCGGGTCATCGGCGGTGGCCCCTGGCACGTCTTCACCAAGGAGCTGCTGCCGAACCTGTGGGCGCCGATCATCGTCGTGGCCAGCCTGTCCATCCCGTCCATGATCGGCAGCGAGGCCGCGCTGTCGTTCCTGGGTGTCGGCGTCCTGCCGCCGACACCCAGCTGGGGCCGCACGATCAGCGCGGCCATCGACTTCTTCGAGACGGACCCGATGTACCTGGTCTTCCCCGGGGCGTTGCTGTTCCTGGTCACCCTGGCCTTCAACGTCGTCGGCGACGCGATCCGCGACGCGCTCGACCCGCGGTCCGGGGGTGCCGCCTGATGCGCACCGCCCGCTTCGTCGGCACCCGCTTCGCCGGGATGCTGCTGGTCCTGCTCGTGGTCGCCTTCGTGACGTTCGTGGTCTTCTACGTCCTGCCCGCCGACCCGGCGCGGATGGCCTGCGGCCGCCCGTGCTCGCCGGAGAGCCTCGCGCTGGCGCGGGAGTTCATGGGCTACGACGTGCCGTGGTACCAGCAGTTCTTCGACTTCCTCGGCGGGATCTTCGGCGGCCGCACGTTCGGTACCGGCACGGCCGCGATCCACTGCGCCGCACCGTGTTTCGGCTACGACTTCCAGAACAACGTCGACGTGCTGAGCGAAATCGGCGACCGCGTCGGCGTCAGCTTCTCGGTCGCGCTGGGCGCGGCCGCGATCTGGATCGTCGCCGGCGTCGGGCTCGGCGTGCTCTCCGCGCTGCGCCGCGGCACGGCCGTCGACCGGATCACCATGGCCGCCGCGATGGCCGGGGTGTCCATGCCCGCGTACCTGGCCGGGATGATCGGGATCACGATCTTCGCGTTCGCCCTCGACGTCGTCCCGAAGAACGGGTACGTGCCGCTGACCGAGGATCCCGCGCAGTGGGCCTGGCACCTGGTGCTGCCGTGGTTCGTCCTGGCGTTCCTGCACGCGGCGATCTACGCGCGGCTCACCCGCGGCCAGATGCTGGAAACCCTCGGCGAGGACTACATCCGCACCGCGCGGGCCAAGGGCCTCACCGAGCGGAAGGTGGTGGGGCGCCACGCCTTGCGCAACGTCCTGCTGCCGGTGATCACCGTGTTCGGCGTCGATCTCGGCGGCCTGCTGGCCGGCACGGTGATCACCGAGCGGATCTTCGGCATGGCCGGGGTGGGCCGGCTGCTCGTCGACGCGATCGCGTCGCTCAACCTGCCGGTGCTGCTGGGCGTGACGCTGTTCTCGGCGCTGCTGGTCACGCTGCTCAACTTCCTGGTCGATCTCTGCTACGGCGCGCTCGATCCGCGTGCGCGCCTCGTCTGAAGGGGAAACGATGAAACAGCTGCGGTTCGCCGCGGGGGTGCTGGCCGCCGTCACGCTGCTGACGGCGTGCGGGGCCAACGACACACCGGCCGGGTCGGGCGGTGCCGTCAAGCCGGGCGGGAACCTCGTCCTGCTCAACGACGCGCCGTCGATCACCTGGGACCCGGCGAAGAGCTCGAACCTCGTCGTCACCACCCTGGGCCTGATCCACCGGCGGCTGACGTCGTGGGACGTCGCGCCGGGCAAGGACACCACGATCGTGCCCGACCTGGCCACCGACACCGGGAAGCCCACCGACGGCGGCAAGACGTGGACGTTCACGCTCAAGGACAACCTCAAGTACGCCGACGGCACGCCGATCACGAGCGCGGACGTGAAGTGGGGCCTGGAGCGCTCGTTCGCGCCCGCGTTCTCCGGCGGCCTGGCCTACCACAAGGACCTCCTCTCGCCGGGCCTGGCGTACAAGGGCCCGTTCGACGGCGGCAAGGAGCTGGACACGATCCAGACGCCCGACCCCCAGACGATCGTCTTCCACCTCGCCCGCGCCTACGGTGACTTCAACTGGGTCGCCAGCACCCCGGCGTTCTCGCCGGTGCCCAAGGGCAAGGGCGCCGAGGCGAACTACAACGACCACCCGGTCGCGTCCGGCCCGTACCAGCTGCAGAGCTACGAGCGGGGCAAGTCGGCGAAGCTCGTGCGCAACCCCAACTGGAGCCGGGACGAGGACAAGACGCGCCTCGCCAACCCGGACACCATCGAGTTCCAGCTCGGCCAGGACACGAGCGTCATCTCCAAGCGCCTGGTCGACGACAGCGGTGCCGACCGCACCGCGTTCGGCATGTCGTTCGCCTCGCCCGCCCAGCTGGCGCAGATCCAGGGCAACGCCTCGGCGAAGTCGCGGCTGGTGACGTCGGAATCCGGGGCGCTGGCCTACCTTTCGCTGAACACCCAGCGCGGGAACCTGACCAACCCCAAGGTGCGCCAGGCCTTCCAGTACGCCGTCGACAAGGCCGCGTTCCAGGTGGCCAGCGCGGGCAGCGCCCAGCTGGCCGGTGACGTCGCCACCACGCTGATCACGCCCGGCCTGCAGGGCCGCGAGCAGTACGACCTGTACCCGGCGCCGCCCTCCGGTGACGTCGCGAAGGCCAAGCAGCTGCTGGCCGAGGCGGGCTTCCCGAACGGGCTCGACGGCCTGGTCCTGGCCACCCACAACGAGCGGGGCTTCCCGGAGAAGGCGGCGGCGATCCAGGCCTCGCTGGCCCGGGCGAACATCAAGGTCACGATCAAGCCGCTCGACGAGGACACCTACACGTCCGAAGTGGACACCAAGGGCCTCTCGGACTACGACCTGACGCTCACCTCGTGGCAGCCCGACATCCCGTCGGCCAACGCGAACATCCAGCCGCTGTTCCAGTCCACCGAGATCGGCAACGGGGGGTACAACGAGTCCCGCTACAGCAGCCCCGAGGTCGACAGGCTGATCGGGGAGGCACAGGCCACTGTGGACCCGGCCGAGGCGGGCAGGAAGTGGGCGGCGCTGGACAAGAAGATCCTCGCCGACTCGCCGGTCGTGCCGCTGATCTACACGCGCAACTCGTTCCTGCACGGGTCGCAGGTCGGTGACGTCCAGATCGGGCGGTTCCCCGCCTACGTCGACTACCGCAAGCTGGGGATCGTCCAGTGACCGGAGCCGGGCTCCTGCGGCTGCACGACGTGACGGTCTCGTTCGGGGACGTCGAAGCCGTCCGCGGGGTCGGCTACGAGGTCCGCGCGGGCGAAGTCGTCGCGGTGGTCGGGGAGTCCGGCTCCGGCAAGACGGTCACCGCGATGTCCCTGCTCGGCCTGCTCCCGCCCACGGCGAAGGTGTCCGGACGCGCGGAGCTGGCCGGGCGGGACCTCTACGCGATGACCCCGGCCGAGCTGCGGGCGGTCCGCGGCGGCGACGTCGGCATGGTGTTCCAGGAGCCGATGAGCGCGCTGAACCCCGTGTTCACCATCGGCGACCAGCTCGTCGAGACCATCCGCACGCACCGGACGCTCGCGGCCGCCGCCGCCCGGGAACGGGCGATCGAACTGCTCGGCCTGGTCGGGCTGCCGGACCCGCGTGAGCGGTTCCGGTCCTACCCGCACGAGCTGTCCGGCGGGCAGCTGCAGCGCGTGGTGATCGCGATGGCGGTCGCGAACGAGCCGAAGCTGCTGATCGCCGACGAGCCGACCACCGCACTGGACGTCACTGTGCAGGCGGAGATCCTCGAGCTGCTGCGGGACCTGCGGGCGCGGCTGGGCACGGCGATCCTGCTGATCACGCACGACATGGGCGTGGTCGCCGACCTCGCCGACCGCGTGGTGGTGATGCACGACGGCCGCGTCGTCGAGCAGAACGACGTCCGGTCCGTGTTCGCCGCACCCGCCGAGGACTACACGCGCCGGCTGCTCGGTTCGGTGGTCTCGCTGAGCGCGGCCGCCACGACCGGGCTGGAACGGGCGCTCGCCGCCGACGTCGAGGTGTCGCCGGGGCACGTGGCCGCGCTGGCGCACCCGGCGACCGGCTCGGTACCGGACGTCCCGGCGGAGGCGCCGCTGTTGCGGGTCGAGAACCTTTCGGTCACCTACCGCGGCCGGTTCCGGGCGCACGCCGTCCACGCCGCGGACGGCGTGAGCCTGCACGTCGAGCCGGGGGAGATCCTCGGCCTCGTCGGGGAGTCCGGGTCCGGCAAGAGCACCGTGGCCCGGGCGGTCACCGGCTTGCTCGCCCCCACGGCGGGGTCGGTGCACATCGGCGACGCGGACATCACGCGCGTGCGCGGGCGGGCGGCGAAGGCACTTCGGCGGCGCATCGGTGTCGTGTTCCAGGACCCGTTGTCCTCGCTCAACCCGCGCACGACGGTGGGGGAGAGCGTCGCGACCCCGCTGCGGCTGCACCGGGCGGTCCGGCCGTCCGAAGTGGACAGCCGGGTCGGCGGGCTCCTGGAGTCGGTGCAGCTGTCGCCGTCACTGGGGGGCCGGTACCCGCACGAGCTGTCGGGCGGCCAGCGCCAGCGGGCCTGCATCGCCCGGGCGCTGGCCCTGCGCCCGGACTTGCTCGTCGCCGACGAGCCGACGAGCGCGCTCGACGTCACCATCCAGGCCCGGATCCTCGACCTGCTGCGCGAGCTGCAGCGGGAGTTCGGGTTCGCGTGCTTGTTCATCAGCCACGACCTCGCGGTGGTCGAGCAGCTCGCCGGCCGGGTCGCGGTGATGCACCGCGGCCACGTGGTCGAGCAAGGCCCGGCGAAGGAGGTGCTGACCGCCCCGGCCCACCCGTACACCCGCCGCCTGCTGTCGGCGGCACCGGTCGCGGACCCCGACGCCCAGCGCCGGCGCCGCGAAGCCTGGCGGCAGCTGCGCTGAGCGCGGCCCTGGTCGTCTCGCGCGAGGTCGTGCGTTCGTGGGGGTAGCGCCCGGCGGCGGCGTCCCGGAAGTCTCACCGCCAACGCGTACCTTCCGGCGCCTCGTGCCGAGCCGAGGTCCAGGATCTGGAACCCCGCGACGCCTCGTTGACCGGCCCGGCCCGGGTTCCTAAGGTTTGTGGCGTCAGCGGAAAGCGTCCCGGACGCTTTTCTTTCCCCGTTCTTTCCGGAGCAGGTACCCTCATGCCCGAATCCGTCTGGGTCGCCCAGTCTGATCCGCGGGTCCGGCCATTGCTCGCCGACCTGGCCCGCGAATATTCGACGCGCTACCACCGCGTTCTCACCGATGTTCACTTCGAACTCCGCGAATACCCCGCGGCGCGGTTCGCGCCCCCGGAAGGGGGGCTGCTGCTGCTCGTCGACGGCGGCCAGGCCGTCGCGGGTGGTGCCTTCCAGCGGTACGACGACGAAACCGCCGAGCTCAAGCGGATCTGGACCCACCGCGCACACCGGGGCCGCGGGCTCGCCCGTCGTGTCGTCGCCGAGCTGGAGGCCGAGGCCACCGACCGCGGGTACACCCGGATCCACCTGACGACCGGCCCGAACCAGCCGGAGGCACGTGGACTCTACCTGGCCACCGGGTACACGCCGCACTTCGACGTCGATGCGGTTCCGGCCACGCGCCTGCGGTTCTCCAAAGCGCTCCCGGTCTCCGTGGGGACGAGATGACCAGCGACCTCGGGACCCGGCCGGCGGCCGCCGCCGCGCCGGAAGAGTCGCTCGAGATCGTGCCCGCGCGGCACCCGATGACCTGGGTGGCCGCCGGCGTCGTGGCCGTCCTCGTCGCGATGGCGGGGCACGCCCTGGTGACCAACAAGGCGTTCGACTGGCCGACGTTCGCCCGGTTCGTCTTCCAGAAATCGATCTTGGAAGCGGTCGCGCTGACACTGGAGCTGACGTTGTTCGGCGTGGTCGCCGGATTCCTGCTGGGCACGGTGCTGGCGTTGATGCGGATTTCCCGGAATCCGCTGCTTCGCGCGGTCAGCTGGACCTACACCTGGATCTTCCGGTCGGTCCCGCTCATTCTGCAGCTGCTGTTCTGGTACAACCTCGCGATCCTGTACAACGAGATCTCCTTCGGCGTCCCGTTCGGGCCGTCGTTCGTGTCGGTCGGGACGATGAGCCTCATCCCGCCGTTCCTCGCCGCCGGCCTCGGGCTCGCCCTGCACCAAGGCGCCTACGCGGCGGAGATCGTGCGCGCCGGGTTCCTGGCGGTGGACGCCGGCCAGCGCGAAGCCGCGGCGGCGCTCGGCATCCCGGCCGGCCGGCAGTTCCGCAGGATCGTGCTGCCCCAGGCGATGCGGACGATCGTGCCGACCGCGGCCAACGAGATCGTGGGCCTGCTGAAGGCGACGTCGCAGGTCTACGTGATGGCGCTGCCCGAGCTCTTCTACCAGGTCCAGGTGATCTACACGCGCAGCGGCCGGGTGATCCCGCTGCTGCTCGTGGCCACCGCCTGGTACCTCGCGCTGACCACCGTGCTGTCGATCGCCCAGTACTACGTCGAACGCCACTTCGGCCGCGGCACCCAGCGCACGCTGCCACCGACACCGTTGCAGCGCTTGCGCGGTGCCGGGAGGCGGCGATGACCGCGGAATACATGGTGGACGTCCGGCGGATCCACAAGAGCTTCGGTGCGCTGACCGTCCTCGACGGCGTCGACCTCCAGGTGCGGCGGGGAGAGGTCACCGTTCTCCTGGGACCGTCCGGCTCCGGGAAGTCGACGCTGCTGCGGCTGATCAACCACCTCGAACGCGCCGACCGCGGCTTCATCAGCGTCGGCGGCGAGCTGATGGGCTACCGGCGCGCGGGCGATCGCCTGCACGAGCTCAAGGAACGCGAAATCCTCAAGCAGCGCACGAGGATCGGGTTCGTCTTCCAGAACTTCAACCTGTTCGGGCACCTGACCGTGCTGGAAAACGTCGTCGAGGCACCGATCTCCGCCCAGCGCCGTCCGCGTGGTGAAGTCGAGACCGAGGCGCGCGAGCTGCTCGCCAGGGTCGGGCTCGAGGACAAGGTGTCCGAATACCCGCGTCGGCTGTCCGGGGGACAGCAGCAGCGGGTCGCGATCGCGCGGGCACTGGCACTGGCGCCGGACGTCCTGCTCTTCGACGAACCCACCTCGGCGCTCGACCCCGAGCTGGTCGGTGAGGTCCTGGCCGTGATCCGGGACCTGGCGCGGGCGGGGACGACGATGGTCGTCGTCACCCACGAGCTGGGCTTCGCCCGCGAGGTCGCCGACACCGTCGTGTTCCTCGACGAAGGGCGGGTGGTCGAACAGGGCCCGCCCGCCGAAGTGCTGGACAACCCCCGGCACGCCCGCACCCGGGCCTTCGTCGACAAAGTCCTTTGAGGAGAATGATGAAACTGAGAACGCTCCTGCTCGCTTCGGTGTTCGCGCTCGCCGCGTGCGGCAGCCCGGAAGCCGCGACCACCGCGCCCGCGGACCAGCCGGGCGGGGTGAACATCACCGCGAACCAGAACCGCGTCCGGGCGCAGAAGGTCGACGCGATCGCCGCGCTCGTGCCCGCCGACATCCGCGCCCGCGGCACGCTCGTCGTCGGGACCACCGGCAACGGTACCCCGCCGCTGTCGTTCCGGGCGGACGACGACAAGACGGTCATCGGCGTCGAGCCCGACCTCGCGCAGCTGGTCGCCGACGTGCTCGGCCTGAAGCTCGAACTGCGGGCCTCGTCGTGGGAGAACCTGTTCCTGTCGGTGGAGAACCGGCAGTTCGACGCCGGCTTCTCGAACATCACGGTGACCGAGGAGCGCAAGGACAAGTACGATTTCGCGACCTACCGCAAGGACACCATCGCGTTCGAGGTCAAGAACGAGAAGAACGTCGTGGTGAAGGACGCGAAGGACATCGCGGGGCTGACCGTCGGCGTCGGTGCCGGGACGAACCAGGAGCAGATCCTGCTGCGGTGGGACCAGCAGAACAAGACGGCCGGCCTGGCCCCGGTGAAGTTCCAGTACTACCAGGCGACTTCGGACTACTACCTGGCGCTGCAGTCCGGCCGGATCGACGCCTACGTCGGCCCCAACCCGACCTCGGCCTACCACGTGGCCGTCGAGGGCAAGACGAAGATCGTCGGCACGGTGTCCGGCGGGGGCACGATCCCGGCGGACATCGCGGCCATGACCAAGAAGGACGACGGCCTGGTGGCGTCCCTGCAGCGGGCGCTGGACACGGTGATCAAGAACGGCCAGTACGCCGAGGTGCTCAAACGCTGGAACCTCGGGTCGGAGGCACTGCCGGCCTCCGAGGTCAACCCGCGGGGACTGCCCCGCAAGTGAGCGGGGCCCTCAGCGGCTGATCGTCGCGGCGTAGTCGAACAGCGTCACGCGGTCGCGCAGCTTCGTCTTCGTCATCAGGCTGGCGACGTGCTTCTCCACCGTCTTGGGGGAAATCAGCAGGCGCCGGGCGATGTCGGTGTTGCCGAGCCGGTGCGCGAGGAGGCGGAACACGTCGTACTCGCGCACCGTCACGCCGGCGTCGCGCAGCTCGCGGGGGAGCCGGTGGAGGCCCGGCCGTCGCTGGCGGACGGACTCCCCGGCTCGCCGCAGCAGAGCGCGGCACGCCCCGGCGGTCGCCGGGACGGCGGCATCGTGGAAGTACTCCTCGGCCGCCCTCAGCCACGGGACGGGGTCACCCCACCCGTCGGCGAGGGCGGCCTCGGCCACGAGCCGGGCGCCGAGGTGGCCGGCCATCGGGTAGGGGCGTGCCGCCTCCTGCGCTTCCCGCACCGCGGCTCCCGCCCCGGCGGCATCACCCCGGCGGCCGCGCGCGACCGCCCGGGCCAGCGCGGTGAACTGGCGGTTCCAGCGCAGCCGGCTCGCGGGTGCGGTGTCCGGCTCCTCCTCCCCGGCGAGGACGTCGAGCAGGTTCGCGAGCCCGTGCTGCCCGGACAGCGGTGAGCCGCCGGTGTCGTGGGTGCGGACGAGCTTCAGGTCGCGCCGGGCGCGGTCGCGGTCTTCCTCCAGCAACGCGCAGAACGCCTGGGCCAGGCCCTGGCACAGGGCGAGGTCCGGGTGGTCGCCGCCGGCGGAGCGCAACGCGCCGATGGCTTCCGCCATGGCCGTCCGGTCCGCCTGGTGGGCGGCGAGGACGGCACGGACCGCGTGGGTCTGCCGGACGACGGACGGGAGGTGTGCGGCGGCCGTCGTCACCTCCGCGAGCCGCTGGGCCGCAGCCCGGTAGTCACCCCCGAGCACCAGCCCGTGCAGGACGACCGCCACCTCGGCCGAATGGGCCGCGACGACCGCGCCGCTGTCCTCGGCCTGCCGGCGAACCGGCACGAGGCCGCCGGTGTCGCCGTCGGTCAGCGCGGAGAGCTCCCCGAGCCGCAGCAGGACGTGCGTGCGCCAGAGCGGCATCCGGCGCGCTTCGGTCAGCTGCCGGGCCCGTTCGAGATACCCGCGTGCTCGCGCCGGATCCGGTTCACGCGCCAGAACTCCCAGCACCAGCAACGCCTGGCAGACGGCGATCGGATCGTCGTGCCGCTCGGCCTGCTCCAGCGCGACGGCGGCGAGCCGCCCGGCTTCGGTGGCCCGGCCCGGGAGTTCGAGGAGCAGCAGGGCCTGCACGGCGTCGATCGCCGCGCGGTGCCGGTCGGAAGCGGTGCCGCCGCGGGTGTGCTGGGCGACGGCCACCGCGCCGTGCCGGTCCGGGCCGGCCGGTTCGTGGTCGCCGGGTGCCGCGGGCCGGCGATCCGGGATGCCGTGGCGGGCGCGCACCGCCGTCACCTGGGCGAGGCCGTCGTCGATCCGGCCGGCCAGGCAGGCGGCCCAGGCCAGCCGCGCGTGCAGCGCGACGGCCCGGTCGAACAGCCCGATCTCGGAGAACCGGGCCGCCAGCGAGAACGCGCGGTCGACCTGTCCGGTCTCGCCGAGGGCGTGGACCAGCGACTCCAGGACGGTGCCGCGCAACGGCAGGTCCGGGCTGTCGGTCAGCAGGGCGTCGGCGCGATCGAGCAGCGCGATCGCCGTGCCGGTCGCCGCCGTCTCGAGCGCTCGTTGCCCGGCGGTGGCGAACAGCCGGCCGGCCGTGGCCCGGTCGCCCGCGAGCTGCCGCAGCTCGGCGACCCGGGCGCACCAGTCACCGGGCAGGCCGAGGTACAGGAGCTCGATGGCGTCGGCGGCCAGCCGGGCGAGCTCCGCGCGCCGCGTCGGGCTCAGCTGCGTGAGCACCGCTTCGGCCGTCAGCGGGTGGCCGAAGACGTACCAGCCGAGCGCCGCCGGGTCCGGCTCGACGAGCTGCGCGTCGGCCGCCGCGTCGAGGAACACCGCGACCGTGCGGTCGTCGGCCCCGGCGGCCCGTTGCACCACCGGCGCGGCGAACCGCCGGCCGAGGACCGCGGCGACGGCCAGCAGGCCGGCACCTTCGGACCCGAGCCGGGCCATCCGGGTGGCGACGCTGCCGGCCAGCGCCGCGGGCACGGTCCCGGTGTCCGCCAGCTGCCAGCCGCCGGGGTGCTCGGTCAGCAGCCGGTCGTGGACCAGCTCGTGCAGCAGTTCTTCGACGAGGAACGGGATCCCGGTGCTGAGCTGCCACAGGTGGGCGGCCGTCTCGGCCGGGACCCGCGCGCGGTCCGTCCCGAGGCACGCCGCGACGACGTCGTGCACCGCGGCGGGGCCGAGCCGCGGCAGCGTGCGCAAGGCGCAGACGCCTCGGCGCGCGGCGGACCGGGCGATGTCCCGGGCGGCGGACGGGTCGGCGCGGAGCGTGCCGATCAGCAGCACGCGCACGGACTCCAGGTTGTTGACCAGGTACTCCAGCACGAACAGCGTTTCGGCGTCGGTGTCGTGCAGGTCGTCGAGGACCAGCACGCAGCCGCCGGCCCGGCCGACCACGGCCAGCAGCCGCAGCACCGCCTCGGCGACGACCAGCAGCGGCGGTGCCGGGTCGTCGTCCGGGACCCCGCGCCAGTCGGGCACGAGCACACCCAGCGCCGGCAGGTAGGGCCCGAGCTCGCCGACGTCGACCGGCTCGGTGTCCCGGGTCAGGGAGAACAGCGCTTCGGCCAGCGGCCGGAACGGCACCACCGGCCCGACCGAGCTGCCCTGCCCGCGCAGCACCCGCGCGCCCCGGCCGGCCGCCCGTGCCGCCACCTCACGGGCCAGCCGGGACTTGCCGATCCCGCTTTCCCCGGCGAGGAAGACGGCGCCGCCGCGCCCGGCCAGCGCGTCGTCGAAGGCCGTGTTCAGCTCCCGCAGCTCCTCGTCCCGGCCGACCAGCTCCGGCGAGCGGATCAGCATGCCGGGAAAAAGGCATGATCATCGGAATAATCGTATTCACGCATCGAATGGTTCCCCCAGGTATCCGGCCCCCCCGTTATGGGATACACGACCGTCCGGACAACGCCAACCGGGACCGAATGCTGGAATTCACCGCGGCGATACCCGCCGGCCTTTCGGTGGGTGGTGGGGCAGGTTCCCCCAGGTTTCCCGCTCGGGCGGGAGGAAGGGCGATCCCGGCGAATGGTCCGTTCGGAGGTTGACACGCACCGGGCGGCCCGCGTCCCACGCCGGCGGCGTGACCAAGAGCGCAGGGAAAGGTTCAGGCCACTGGCGCCGAGGAGCTGAACAGGCAGGATTCGCCTGTTCGTGAGGAATTCGCGAAGCCGGCGAAAACTTGGGGGAGTCACCCCCATAGCGCCGCGGCGTCCGGCATGGGCAGACTGGCGAACGCCACGGCTGGGGTGAAGTGAACCGGGGCACTGGGGAACCACGGCTGAATTCGGTGCGGGCGAACCGCGGCCGGACATCGGCGTGGACTGGTTCCGGCGCGGCCGGATCAGGCCCTTTCGTGAGAACGATCGGGCATTTCGTTCTGAACAGGACAGCTCCTTCACGCGCCGCCCCGAATGCGGCGGCTCGGCAGAATGCGGGGACAACAAGTGGGTGCGAACGGAATCACCCGGGTCGGCGTGGTCGGCTCGGGCACGATGGGCGCCGGGATCGCGGAGCTCTGCGCGACCAGGGGACTCGACGTCCGGCTGGCGGTATCCCGGGAGTCGTCCCTGGTGTCGGCCCCGGCGCGGATCGCGGCGTCGCTGAGCCGCCGCGTCGAAAAGGGCAAGCTCACGGCCGGGGAACGCGACGCGGCACTGGGCCGGATCAGCGTCGGCACGGACCTGGCCGACCTCGGCGACCGGCAGCTGGTCATCGAGGCGATCCCGGAGGACGAGCAGCTCAAGCTCGGCCTCTTCGCCACCCTGGACAAGATCGCCGGCGACGACACGATCCTCGCCAGCACGACCTCGGCGATCGCGATCACCCGGCTCGCCGCCGCGACCGGCCGGCCGGAACGCGTGCTGGGCCTGCACTTCTTCAACCCCGTCACGGCGCTGAAGCTCGTCGAGGTCGTCCCCGCCCTGCCGACCGCGGCGGCCGTGACCGAGCGCGTGACCGCGTTCGCCGAACACACGCTGGACCGGCAGCCGATCACCGTCGCCGACCAGAGCGGCTTCGTCGTCAACGCCCTGCTGATCCCGTACCTGCTCGCGGCGATCCGCATGGTCGACACCGGATACTGCCCGGCCGAGGACGTCGACCGCGCCATGGAACTGGGCTGCGCGCACCCGATGGGCCCGCTGAAGCTGGCCGACCTCATCGGCCTCGACGTCGTCGCCGCCATCGCGGCCGCGCTGCACGAGGAGTTCAAGCAGCCCCTCTACGCCGCCCCGCCGTCGCTGTCCCGGCTGGTCGAAGCCGGCCACCTCGGCCGCAAGACCGGCCGCGGCTTCCACACGTACTGAACCGAGGAGAAACCGTGCACTCGTTCCTGAACATCAAGAAGTCCGCCCGGATCAGCGACGACTTCTGGGACGTCACCGACAAGGCCGGGCTGTTCGACGTCGTCGTGGCCGGCCTCGGCGACGGCCGTCACCGCGCGCTCGACGACGGCCACGAGTTCGTCAACATGTCCTCCTACTCCTACCTCGGCCTCGACACGCACCCGAAGCTGGTGCGGGCCGCGGCCGACGCCGTGCTCGCCGAAGGCGCGCTGAACACCTCGACGTCCCGGATGCGGGTCCGCTTCGGCGCGCTGAGGGACGCCGAAGCGGCGCTGTCCGAGTTGTTCGACGTCGAGGCCGTGACGCTCAACTCCTGCGCCGCCGCCGCGTGGGCGGCCCTGCCGCTGGTCGCCTCCGGGATCTTCACCGACGGCGAACCGCCGCTGATGGTGTTCGACAAGAACGCGCACTTCTGCCTCAACGCGATGAAGCCGAGCGTCGCCGACGAAACCGAGGTCGCGGTCGTGCCGCACAACGACGTCGAGGCGCTCGAGGAGCTGTGCAAGCGGCACAAGCGGGTCGCCTACGTCGCCGACGGCGTCTACAGCACCGGCGGGCAGGCACCGGTCAAGGAACTCCTGGCCCTGCAGGACAAGTACGGCCTGTTCCTCGTGTTCGACGAGGCGCACGGCATCTCGACGGTCGGCCACCGCGGCCGTGGCGTCGTGCTGGAGGAGCTCGGGCAGATCAACGACCGGACGATCATCATCACCTCGCTCAACAAGGGCTTCGGCGCGTCCGGCGGCGCGATCTTCCTCGGCAAGCGGGGATCCCAGTGGCGGCTGGACACCGCGCAGCGCAACGGTGGCCCGCTGATGTGGTCACAGCGGATCAACACCGCCGGCCTCGGTGGCCTGCTCGCGTCCGCGGAGCTGCACCGCACCGACGAGCTGACCGCGTTGCAGCAGCGGCTGCAGGACAACATCGCGCTCTTCGACCGCCTGGTCGAGACCGGCGAACGCGGCGACGGGCTGCCGATCCGGTTCGTGCGGGTCGGGTCGGAGGACGCGACCGTCCGGCTCGCGCAAGAGCTGTTCCGCAACGGTTTCTACGTCTCGCCGATCTTCTTCCCGATCATCGGCCGCGGCAAGGCGGGCCTGCGGATCATGCTGCGCGCCAGCATGACCACGGCCGAGATCGAGCGGTTCGCCGTCCTGCTGGGTGCGCTGGGGGAGGCGTGACGGCGCTGCGTTCGCACATCGACGTCGCGTCGGAGGGCTTCCGTCGCAACGCCGAGGACTTCGAGGTCAACCGCGAGGTCATCGCCCGGGCCCGGGCCGCCGCGCTCGCCGGGGGCACCGAAAAGGCCCACCGCAAGCACGCCGCGCGCGGCAAGCTGACCGCCCGTCAGCGCGTCGCCCGGTTGCTCGACCCGGGGACGCCGTTGCTGGAGGTCGGCCAGCTCGCCGCCCACGACGTCTACGACGAGCCGGTGCCGTCCGCCGCGCTGGTCACCGGGGTCGGGATCGTCGCCGGACGGCCGTTCATGGTCTTCGCCAACGACGCCACCGTGAAGGGCGGGACGTACTTCCCGCTCGGCGTCCGCAAGCACCTGCGCGGCCAGAAGATCGCCAGGGAGAACGGCCTGGGCTGCATCTACCTGGTCGACTCGGGCGGTGTCTTCCTGCCCCTGCAGGAAGATCTGTTCCCCGACGAGGACCACCTCGGGCGCATCTTCCGCAACATCGCGGAGATGTCCGCCGAGGGGCTGCCGCAGCTGGCCGGCGTGCTGGGCTCGTGCACCGCGGGTGGCGCGTACATCCCGGCGATGTGCGACGAGACGGTGATGGTCCGGGGCACCGGCACGGTGTTCCTCGGCGGCCCGCAGCTGGTGCGCGCGGCGACCGGCGAGGTCGTCGACGCGGAAACGCTCGGCGGCGCCGATCTGCACACCCGCGTCACCGGGGTCGCCGACCACCTCGCCGAGACCGACGACCACGCTCTCCAGATCCTGCGTGACCTGGCGGCCCGCAGCTCCCGGCCACCGCTGTCACCGCCGGCCAGGACACCGCGTCCGCCGAAGTACGACCCCGCCGAGCTGCCCGGCGTCGTGAGCGCCGGCCTGAAGGAGCACATCCCGGCGCGGGAGATCCTCGCGCGGCTGCTCGACGAGAGCGAGTTCACCGAGTACCGCGCCCGCTTCGGCCCGACGATCGTCTGCGGGACCGGGCACGTCGGCGGCTACCCGGTCGGCGTGCTGATCAACGACGGAGTCCTGTTCTCCGAGAGCGCGCAGAAGGCCGCGAACTTCATCGAGGTGTGCGCGCAACGGGACATCCCGCTGCTGTTCCTGCACAACATCAACGGGTTCATGGTCGGCGCCGAGTACGAGGCCGGCGGCATCACCAAGCACGGCGCCAAGCTAGTCAACGCCGTGTCGTGCGCGAAGGTGCCGAAGTTCAGCCTGGTGATCGGCGGCAGCTACGGCGCGGGCAACTTCGCCATGTGCGGCCGGTCCATGGGTTCGCAGCTGATGGCGATGTGGCCGAGTGCCCGGTCCACTGTGGTCGGTGCGGAACAGACGGCGAAGGTGATGACGCTCATCCGCGGTGACCAGCTCGCCAAGGAGGGCCGCGAGCTGACGCCCGAGGAGGAGGCGGAGATTCGCGAGCCGATCCTCGCCTCCTACGAACGGCAGGCGCAGCCGCTGTACTACGCGGCCCGCCTGTGGGTCGACGCCGTGGTGGACCCGGTCGAGACGCGCGACTGGCTGGCGCTGTGCCTGGCCATGGCCGCCGACGCGCCGAAGCGGGAAACCCGCTTCGGGGTCTTCAGGATGTGAGGGACGATGCCGAAACGTGTGCTCATCGCCAACCGCGGGGAGATCGCCCGCCGGATCGCGCGCACCTGCCGCCGGCTCGGCGTCGACCACGTCGCGGTGCACTCCACCGCCGACGCCGGGGCGGCCCACCTCGAGGACGCCGTCGAGACCGTCCACATCGGACCTGCGCCGGCCCGCGAGAGCTACCTCGACATCGAGGCCGTGATCGACGCGGCGCTGCGGACCGACTGCGACGCCGTCCACCCCGGCTACGGCTTCCTGTCCGAAAACCCGGAGTTCGCCGCCCGCGTCACCGAAGCCGGGCTCGTCTACATCGGACCGGACGCGGCCACGATCGCGGCGATGGGGGACAAGGCCCGGGCCCGGGAGCTGATGGCCGCCGCCGGGGTCCCGGTGCTGCCGGGCTCCGAGCACGCGACGGAGTCGGCGGACGTCCTGCTCGCCGACGCGTGCCGGATCGGCTACCCGGTGATCCTCAAGCCGGTCGCCGGGGGCGGTGGCAAGGGCATGCGCGTGGTCCACGCCGAAACCGACCTGCCCGACGCGGTCGCGGAAGCCGTCCGGCTGGGCCGGGCCGGGTTCGGCGACGGCCGGCTGCTGGCCGAGCGGTACGTCGCCGCGCCGCGGCACATCGAGGTGCAGGTCTTCGGGGACCGGCACGGGAACGTCGTCCACCTCTTCGAACGCGAGTGCTCGCTGCAGCGCCGGCACCAGAAGATCGTCGAGGAGGCACCGGCACCGCACCTGCCGTCGACCACCCGCCACGCCCTGCTGGACGCGGCGGTGCGCGGCGCGTCCGCGCTGGGCTACGTCGGCGCGGGGACGTTCGAGTTCATCCTCGATGGCGACGGCCGGTTCTTCTTCCTCGAGGTGAACACCCGGCTGCAGGTGGAGCACCCGGTCACCGAGGAGATCACCGGGCTCGACCTCGTCGAGTGGCAGCTGCGCGTCGCCGACGGCGAACCGCTCCCGCTGCCGCAGTGGCAAATCCGCGACACCGGGCACGCGATCGAGTGCCGCGTCTACGCCGAGGACCCCGAGCACGGTTTCCGGCCGGCGCCGGGGCACGCCGAGGCCGTCCGGTGGCCCCGGGACGTGCGCGTCGAGGCCGCGTTCGACGAGTCCGGCGCCGTGCCCGGGTTCTACGACCCGATGGTCGCCAAGCTGGTGGCCACCGGAGCGGACCGGCCCGCGGCGCTCGCCCGCCTGCGCACGGCGATCGCCGGAACCACGCTCGTCGGCCTGACCACGAACCTCGGCTTCCTCGGCGAACTGCTGGCCGAACCCCGGGTCGCCGAGGGCCGGGTGGACACCCACCTCGTCGACGACTTCACCGCCCGGCCCGCTCCGCACGACCGGGACGCGCGAGCGCTGGCGTGCGCGGCGGCGATGGCGGTCCCGGACCGGGCGGCCACGGCGTCGCCGTGGACCGGGACCGTCGGGGCGTTCGACCGCGCCGCCCTCGATCCGGACGCGCCGCTCGGGCGGATCGTCCTGCGCCGCGACGGCCGCGACCACGAGGCCCGGCTGGTGGCCCGCGACCGCGCCGGGCTGCACGTCGAGGCCGGCGGCCGTCGCTTCACCGTGTCCGCCGAACCGGTACCCGGCGGGCTCTTCCGCGGCACGGTGGGGACCACCCGCTGGACGGGTTTGCCCACCGCGGACGGCTACGAGATCGTCCTCGACGGCCACCGCGTCGCGGTGGCCCGCCGGACGTTCGCCGAAGGCGGCGGCGACGCCTCCGACGGTGCGGTGCGCACACCGATGCCCGGGGTCGTGGTCGGCGTGGCCTGCGAGCCCGGCGCGCGGGTCGAAGCGGGGGAGCTGCTGGTGGTCGTCGAGGCCATGAAGATGGAGAACCGCATCGTCGCGCCCTTCGACGGCACCGTCGACCGGCTGTCCTGCGCGCTGAACGACGGCGTCACCGCCGACCAGGTCCTCGTCACCCTGAACCCGTTAGGAGACTCCGATGTCTGACGCACCCACCCTGTTGTTCGTCGGCGGTGCCCGGCCGTTGTCCTTCAGCCTCGACATGGCCGCGGAGGCGCTCGCCCAGGCGGCGGCCCGCGGCCTCCGCGTGCACGTCACCAACACCGCCGAGGTGCTCGCCGCGACCAGGGACGTCGTCGCGAAGGCGACCGAAACGTCCACTGTGGACGTCCTGAAGCCCGGCGAGTCCGCGTCCTGGGCCCGGGAGCGGGGCGAGCGTTTCGACGCCGTCTACGCGCTGCAGGAGCTGGCCCAGGTCGCCGTCGCCGAGACGGCGGAAGCGGTCGGCGTCGCGGGGAACCCGCCCGATGCCGTGCACCGCGTCCGGACCAAGGACGCCTGCCGGGAAGCACTGGCCGCCGCCGGGTTCCCGCAGCCGGTCGTCCGGCTGTGCGCGAACGAAGCCGAGGCGGCAGCGTTCCTGGGCGAGTACGCCGGGCCGTGGATCGTGAAACCGCGCGACGCCATGGGCAGCACCGGCGTGAGCCTGGTGACCGAGCCCGCGCGGCTGCCCGCGGCGATCGCGCTGCTGCCGGACGCGAAGCCGTTCCTCGTCGAGCAGTTCGTCGAGGGCCCGGAGTTCAGCGTCGAGGGCGTCTTCCTCGGTGGCGTGCCGAAGATCCTCGCCGTCACCGCCAAGGAGAAGGTGCCGCCACCGTTCTTCGTCGAGACCGGCCACGTGCTGCCCGCGCCGCTGCCGGACGCCCGGCGGCAGGAGATCGAAGAGCAGGTGACGGGCGCGCTGAAGACGCTCGGGCTGCGGGTCGGCGGCTTCCACGTCGAGCTGTGGCTCACCCCCGCCGGGGTCGTGCTCGGCGAGGTGCACGGCCGGTTCGGCGGCGACTGGATCCACCGCATGCTCGCCCACGCCATCCCCGGCCTCGAGCTGTACGGGCTGGTCTTCGACGACCTGCTCGGCCGCCCGCGCACCGACGTCCCGCTCGAACCGAGCCGCGGTGCCGCCGTCCGGTACTTCACGCCGCCGCCGGGCCGGATCGCCGCCGTCGAGGGCTGGGAAGACGTTCTCGCGCACCCGGCCGTCCTGCACGCGGAACTCGGTGTCGGGCCCGGCGACGAAATCAAGCCGCTGACCCGGTCCGGCGACCGCGTCGGGCTGGTCGTCGTCGGTGCCGACACCCCCGAGGCGGCGAGCGCGCTGGCCGCCGACCTCGTGGACTCGGTGAAGTTCGTGCCCGAGTCCGCAACCGATCGCCTGCCGGGCCTGTGGGCCCTGCGCTGACCCCAGAGGAAGACACCGCGGACATGATCGACATCGGCATTCTCAGTACCGGCTCGTACCTGCCCGATCGGGTCGTCCCCAACGCCGAGATCGCCCCGGCGGCCGGGGTCGACGCGGCGTGGATCGAACGCAAGACCGGCATCCGCGAACGCCGGCACGCCGCACCCGGGCAGGCCACCTCCAACCTCGCGGCGATCGCGGCCGACCGCGCCCTGCTCGCCGCGGGCCTGAGCCCGGACGACGTCGACCACGTCGTCGTCGCGACCTCCACCCCGGACCACCCGCAGCCGGCCACGGCCAGCCTGGTCCAGCACCTCATCGGCGCCCGCTCGGCTTCGGCCGTCGACGTCAACGCCGTCTGCAGCGGGTTCGTCTACGCGCTGGAGATGGCTCGCGGGCTCGTGCGGGACGGCGGGCGCGCGCTGGTGATCGGCGCCGACATCTACTCCCGCATCCTGGACGTGCGTGACCGCAAGACCTCGATCCTGTTCGGTGACGGTGCGGGAGCGGTCGTGCTCGGCCCCGTACCGGCGGGAGGGGGCGTCATCGGCACGAGGCTGCGCGGACACGGCGACGCCCACCGGCTCATCGGCGTGCGCGCCGGCGGCAGCCGGCTGCCCGCGTCGGTGCGGTCGGTGCTGGACGGCGAGCACTTCTTCCGGATGGACGGCCGCGGGGTCCGCGAGTTCGTCAACGGCCACGTTCCCGACGCGATTTCCCACGCACTGCGGGAAAGCGGACTGCCCGCCACCGCCGTCGACCACCTGGTGCCGCACCAGGCCAACGGCGTCATGCTGCGCGAGCTGGGCGAGGCGCTCGACCTGCCGAACGCCGCCCTGCACCTGACCGTCGACCGGTTCGCCAACACCGGCGCGGCGTCCGTGCCGATCACGCTCGACGCCGCCCACCGCGCGGGCGCCCTGTCCGTCGGCGACGTCGTGCTGCTGGCGGCGTTCGGCGGCGGCATGAACCTCGGCGTGACCCTCTGCCGGTGGACCGCCACCCCGCCGCGCGGCGACCTCGACGGCCGGCACCGCGCCGATGCCCTGTCCCACCGCTGAGAAAGGCCTGCCATGCCCGCGCTCCTTCCCCGCGGCGGACCACCCCGGCTCCTCGCGGTGGCGACCCTGGTCACGATGACCGGCTACGGCGTCTACCTGACCGCCGGCGTCCTGTACTTCACCCGCGTCGTCCACCTGCCCGCCGGCCAGGTCGGCCTCGGGCTGACGGTCGCCGGCGCGGTGTCGCTCTCGGCCGGGATCCCGTTCGGGCACCTCGCCGACCGCCACGGCGCCCGCACGGTCTACGCGCTCACGCTGGTCCTCGGCGCGGTCTCCATGGCGGGACTGTGCCTGGCGCAAGGGTTCTGGTCGTTCGTCGTGTTCGCGAGCCTCGGCGCCGCGGCCCAGACGGCCGGGCCCGCCGCCCGCAGCCCACTGGTGCAGGAGTACGGCGGCGACCGCCCCGCGGAGTTCCGCGGCTACCTCCGGTCGGTGACGAACCTGGGCATCGCGCTCGGCGCGCTGCTGGCCGGCTGGGGCGTCGCGGCGGACACCCGCAACGCGTACCTGCTGCTCATCGCGGGCAGCGCGGTGGCCTACGCGGCGAGCACGGCCATCGTGTTGTTCCTGCCGGCGGTACCCCCGAAACCGGCCGGGACGGGCCCGCGCTGGGTGGCGCTGCGGGACCGGCCGTACCTGGTGCTGACGCTGCTCGACGGCGTCATGGCGATCCAGTACCGCGTGCTGACGGCAGCGGTCCCGCTCTGGCTGGTCGCCCGGACGACGGCGCCGAACTGGACGGTCTCCGGCGTGATGGTGGTCAACACGGTGATCGTGGTGTTCTTCCAGGTCCGCGCGAGCCGCCGGATCGACACGACGAAGGCGGGCGCGGTGGCGTTCCGGCGCGCCGGGTTCGCGTTCTTCGCCGCCTGCGTGGCGATCGCGGCGATGGCGGGCGCGCCGACCTGGCTCGCGCTGGTGCTCCTGCTGGCCGCGGTGATCGTGCACACGGTGGGCGAGATCTGGCAGGCGGCGGGCGGGTTCGAGCTGTCGTTCACGCTCGCGCCGCCGCACGCGGTCGGGCAGTACCAGGGGTTGTTCGGCATGGGGCTGGGCCTGGGCGTGACGCTCGGCCCGGCGGTCCTGATCGCGCTGTGCATCACCTGGGGCACGCCGGGCTGGCTCGTCGTCGGCGGCCTCTTCGCGGCGACGGGCCTCGCCGTCCCGGCCGTCGTCCGCTGGGCCGAGCGCGACCGGGCGCGCCCGGCTCTCGTCTGATCACCCGGCCAGCAGCGGGACGACGTCGCGGAGGATCCGCCCGGCGTCCTCGGGGAGCACCGCCGGCCGCAGCCGGACCCCGGCGAGTCCGTGCTCGTCGCGCCACCGGGTCAGGACTTCGGCGAGTCCGGCCGGGGAGCCGGTGAAGATCCCCGTGTCGGTCGTCCAGGGTGCGCCGGCTTCGCGGTCGAGCCGGGCGAGCCTCGCGTGTGCGTGCTCGTCGGTGTCGCCGAGGACCACCGCGATGTCCGCGTAGGCCTCGGTGGGCGTGGCGTCCGGGGTCAGGCCTTCGACCGTCCGGAAGGCGGCCAGCACCCGGGGAAGCGGGTGGTCGCCGGTCGGGGTGAGCAGGACCCGGTCGGCGACCGCCGCGGCGAGCCGGTAGGGCTCCAGGGCGTGGTGGGCGAGCGTGACGACCGGGGGCGTCGCGAACACCGGGACGTTCAGCGGGCCGGGGGTCGTGCCGATCCGGTCCGGTCGCCAGAACTCGTCCCCGGAACCGAGTGCGCCGGCGGGGAACGTCGTCCAGAGGTCGCGCACGGTCCGCACGTGGGTTTCCGCGTCCCGGAACAGATCCCGCAGGCGACGGGCGATCCGGGCCGGGACGTGGACGTCCTCGGGCCGCAGCTCCGGTGTCGGTGTCCCGCCGACGACCACGGCGTCGCGCGCGTTGGCCGACACCTGCGGCCGCCACGCCACCCGGCCCGGCCCGATCGCCGCCAGGGACGCCAGCTGGGTGGCGATGGGGAAGGGGCCGGTGTGCGTCACGTTCCGGGTGACCACGACCTCGCCGACGGTCGAGGCCGACAGCAGGACCGCGGCGGTCACCACCGGATCCAGCCGGCCGCGGACCCGGGCGGCCGGGTCCGCGGGGGCGGCGCCGAACTGCTCGGTCTGGGCGGTCAGGCCGTCTTCGAGCGTGATGAAGCCGATGCCGGCTTCCGCGCCGGCCCGGCCCCAGCCGGCCCAGTACTCGCCACCGAAGAGCGCGGCCGGTTCGGTCACCGCCGACGCCTGCCAGGCCGCGGGATGCCAGCCGACGCCGTCCAAAGCCAGTCCGAGACGAAATTCGGTCACCATGGATGGATTACAGGACCTTCACACCAGTGTGAGGGTCAACCGATCCCACGGCGTGGGCGACCGCGCGCAGCGTGGCGATCGGGTCGTCGCCGAGGGGGAAGACGCCGACCTGGTCCGCGCCCGCCGCCCGGTGGGCCAGCAGCCGCGTCGCGACCGTCGCCGGGTCGCCGTGGGCGACGAGCGCGTCGGTGAGGCGGTCGCTGCCGGTGCCGGCGAGGTCGTCGTCGGTGAAGCCCAGCCGGCGGAGGTTGGCGGCGTAGTTGGTGACGCCCAGCGCGGCCCCGGCCGGGCCCGACCGGGCGATCGCGCGGGCCCTTCCGGCATCGGGCTCGACCAGGGCGAAGTGGCCGGGCAGCACCAGCTTGCCGGCGCCGAGGACCGCCCGCGCCCGGCGGGTGTGCTCCGGGCTGACCATGCACGGGATGGTGCCGGCGGTGCGGTCGCGGGCCAGGCGCAGCATCCTCGGCCCGAGGGCGGCGATCACGATCCGGTCGGCCGGCACGCCCGCGGCGGCAAGCCGGTCCAGGTAGGCCACCAGCGTGTCGAACGGCGAGGCGTACTCGGTGTGGACTTCGCGGTGCCCGATCCCGACGCCCAGCAGGAAGCGTCCCGGGTGCCGGCCTTCGATCCGGTGGTAGGACGCGGCGACGGTCTCCGCGTCGGCGGTCCACACGTTCACCACGCTCGTGCCGATGACCAGCCGCGTGGTGGCGTCGAGCAGCTCTTCGGCCAAGGCGAGGTCGGCGGGTGGTGAGGCGTCCAGCCAGAGCGTGCCGTAGCCGGCCCGCTCGACTTCCGCGGCGCTTTCCGGGGTCACTTCGTGCTCGCGCAGGTGGGCGCCGAGCAGACCGAGATCGAGGTTCATGATCCGACTCCAGCACCGCGGCCCGCCGTGGACCAGGGCCAGTGCCGACGCGCAGCGATAACCTGGAGGCATCGTCGCAGGGGAGGATCGGTGGAACTACGGGCTTTGCGGTACTTCGTCACGGTCGCCGACGAGCTGCACTTCGGCCGGGCCGCGGACCGGCTGCACATCGCCCAGCCCGCGGTCAGCAGGCAGATCGCCCGGCTGGAGCGCGAGCTGGGGGAGCGGCTGTTCGACCGGTCGCCGCGGCGGGTCCGGCTGACCGCGGCCGGGCACCGGGTCCTCACCGCCGCACGGGAAGCACTCGCGGCCGCCGACCGGGTCCGGAGCGCGGCGGCCGGCCCCGCGGGAGTCATGCGCATCGGCACGGCCACCGGGGTCACCGCCCGGCTGGAACGCGGGATCGACGCGTTGCGCGCGCAGTCCCCGGCGTTCGACGTCGTGCTCGTCGACCTGCCGCCGGCCGATCGCCTGAACGCGTTGCGGCAGGGGGAGATCGACGTGGCGCTGGCGCGCGGAGTGGGCGCGGCACCCGGGGTGCGGGTGCTGCCGGCCTGGACGGAGCCGCTGTACGCGGTCGTGTCCACGCGGCACCCCGCCGCCGGCCGCGAGGTCGTGACCGTGGCCGACCTGGCCGGCGGCGACCTGCGCGTCCCGGACCCGTCCGTGCTCGCGGTGCTGCGGGAAGCGGGCGTCCCGGTGCGGCCGGGCCGTCCGGCGGGGACGGTCCCGGACACGATCGTCGAGGTCGGCTCGGACCCCCGGGCCTGGATGGTGCTGCCGGCCGGCCAGGTGACGGAGATCAGCTCCACGAGGGTCCGCGCGATCCCCCTCGCCCCGCGCACGACGATCACGGGCAGCGTCGTCGTCCCGGACGACCTCCCCCACACCTGCGCGGCGGCCACCCGGGCGGCGTTCGGCGATTGAGGCGGGGCTCGGTGGCGAAATGGTTGCGCCACTGGAGGTGCGCACGGTTCAGGCGGAGTGCAGCCGCACGGGCAGTTCGCGCACCCCCCAGGTGAAGTTCGACGCCGTGTAGCGGGGTTCGCCCACGATGTCCACGGCCGCTACCCGGTCCAGCAGCTCCTCCAGGAACACCGTGAGTTCGAGGCGGGCGAGGCGGGCCCCCAGACATTGGTGGCGGCCGCCTCCGAACGCGAGGTGGCGGTTCGGTGTGCGGTTCACCCGGAAGCGTCCCGCGTCGCCGAACTCGGCGTCGTCGCGGTTGGCCGAGACGTTCCACAAGGTCACCCGGTCGCCCTCGGCGATGTCGACGCCGCCGATCGTCGTGGGGGCGGTCGCGGTGCGCAGCACGTGCACGCCGGGGGTGGTCCAGCGCAGGACCTCCTCCACCGCGCTCGGCAGCAGCGCCCGGTCGGTTCGCAGCGCTTCCCACTGGTCCGGGTTTTCGATCAGGGCGAGCACGGCGCCGGCCGCGGAGTAGCGTGTGGTCTCGTTGCCGCCCGCGAGGACGCCGTTGCAGTTCACCACGATCTCGGTGTCGGTCAGCGGCCGCTTCGTCCCGTCCGCGGTGGACCGCCGGTCGGCGGCGATGCGGCTGACGAAGTCGTCGCCCGGGTTGTCCCGGCGGTCGAGCACCAGTTCCGAGAAGTACAGGAAGATCTCCGCGTGGGCGGCCAGCCTGCTCTGCTCGTCCTCGCCCTCGAAGGCATCGTTCATCGTGCCGCCGAGCCAGTCCCACTCCTCGCGCGGCACGCCCATCAGCGCGCACACCACGCGAGTCGGCAGCCGGCGCGCGGTCTCCACGACGTCCACCTCGCCCGCGGCGAGGGCGTCGTCGAGCAGGCCGCGCACCACGGTGCGCACCAGGTCCTCCGCGTGCGGGATCGCGGCGGGCGAGAACCCCTTGGCCAGCACGGTTTTCAGCTGCGCGTGGTCCGGCTGGTCGGAGACGATCAGCATCTGCCCCGTCACGGCGTCGACCGCGGTCGGGTTGGTGCCCAGCCGCATCCCGTGCCGGGAGCTGAACCCGGTGGCGTCGCGGTAGACCGACAGCACGTCGGCATACCGGGTGACCACCCAGAAACCGCCACGGGAGTCGGGGTGCCTGCTCACCGGGTCGTGCTCGCGCAGCCACGCGAAGTGCGGCCAGAACTCGGTGCCGGCGAAGCTCAGGTCGTCGGTCAGGTCCATCAGCACAGCAGGCTCCCCAGCGCGGGCACGGTCTCGTCGGCGAGGTCGGTCAGGAAGGTGTGGCCGCCGGCGAAGGAACGCCGGGTGGTGCCGGCGGTGCTGTAGCCGGCCCAGCCGTCGAGCAGGTGCCCGGGCACCACCGCGTCCAGGTCGCCGGACCAGGCGTGGATCGGGCAGTCCACCCGGAACTGTTCGGCGAGGACGTGGGTGTCGGCGAGCTTGTCGTCCCGGCGCAGCACGTCGAGCAGGAACTCCTGGCTGTCCTCGTCGAGGTCGCGCAGCTCGGGCGGGCCGGAGACGAACAGGTCGCGCAGGATCCGCTCGTCGATGACCAGGTGCTCGGCGGCCGACCGGTTGCCCGGGGGCTCGGTCGCGGCGAGCACCAGCGCGTCCGGGCCGGTCGCCCGAGCCAGCTCGTAGGCCAGCAGGCCGCCGAAGCTTTCCCCGACGATGACGAGCGGTGCGCCCGCCCGGAGCGCGGCGAGGTCCGCCGCGACTGCGGCGACGGCTTCGGCGAAGGTCGCCGGATGCTCTTCGGCGAACCGGTTTTCCCGCCCGGGCAGCTGCACGCCGACCACCGACACGGCCAGGCCGAGCCGGGCCTGCCAGCCGCGAAAGCGGTTGCAGCCGGAGCCACCCGGCGGTGCGCAGACCAGGGTCGGGCGGCCGGCGGGGGAGGGGTGCCACGGCACCACCCAGCCGCTCATGAGGACACCTCCGCGAGCCGGTCCAGCTCCGCGGCCAGCGCGGCCGGGTTGGGATTGCCCAGGAGCAACGGGATCGACGCCCGCAGCCCGGTCCGCTTGCGCAGCACCGCGACCATGCGCGCGGCGAGCAGCGAGTGCCCGCCGAGCTCGAAGAAGTCGGCGGCCACGTCGGCCACCGGCTGGTCCAGTACCTCGGCGAAGACCGCGCAGACCTCGTGCTCGCGGGCGGTGGCCGGCGCGCGCCCCGCGGACCGCGCCGCGTCGGCGGCCAGCGCGAGCGCTGCCCGGTCGACCTTGCCGCGGTCGGTGTAGGGCAGCGCCGGCACGAAGTCCACTGTGGAGGGATACAGGTGCTCGGGCAGGAAGGTCCGGCAGTGCTCGCGCACGAGCAGGGCGCCGGCAACCGGGTCGTGCCCGTCGGCGAGCACGACCGCGACACCGAGGGTGCCGCCCGCGGTCCGCACGAACGCCGTCGCCGCGATCACCGCCGGCAGCTGCTCCACGACCCGCTCGAGCTCGCCGAGCTCGATCCGGAACCCGCGCACCTTGACCTGGGTGTCGAGCCGGCCGAAGAACTCGAGCTGCCCGTCCGGGCGGGCGAGCACCTCGTCGCCGGTGCGGAACAGCCGTTCCCCGTCCACGGTCACGAACTTGCGCGCGGTGAGGTCCGGGTCGCCGCGGTAGCCCCGGGCCAGCGCGGGCCCGCCGAGGCACAGCTCGCCGCGGGTGCCCGCGGGCACCGGCCGCAGGTCGTCGTCGAGCACCCGGGTCAGGTAGCCGGGCAGCGCGCGCCCGATGGTCGTGACGTCGTCGCCGCGGGCGCTGTCGGCACACGTCGCGGCGATCGTGGCCTCGGTGGGGCCGTAGACGTTCAGCACCCGGTGCCGGGCCAGCAGCACCTCGAGCATCCCGCGCGGGCAGCGTTCCCCGGCGACCACCACGACCTCGGCACCGGCGAGCGCGTCGGCGCACGAGGCCAGCAGTGACGGGGTGAGGCTGGCCGTGCGCGGGGCGACCGCGGCGATCCGGCCGGCGAGGTCGACGTGCTCGCCGTCGTCGGCCAGGTCGAGGATCGCCGTGCCGACCCCGTTCAGCAGGTGCAGCAGCACGCACCAGAGCCAGCCGTCGAACGCGGGTGACAGCGGGTTGACGCCGAGGCCGCCCGGTCCGATGTGGATGGTGCTCATGGCACCCAGCGCCGTTTCCAGGCCCGCGTAGGTGACCTCGACACCTTTCGGCCGCCCCGCGCTGCCCGAAGTGTGGACGAGGTAGGCGATCTCTCCCTCGACCACCGCGAACGGGCCGCCTCGGGCGGTTTCCGGGTCGACGAAAGGCAGCTCGGCCGGCGCACCCGGAGGCCGCCGCCCGAGGATCAGCGACACGCCGGCGTCGTCGAGCACCTCGGCGGTCCGGGCGGCCGGGTGCCGTTCGTCCAAAGGCACGGCCGTCGCGCCGAGGCGCCACACGGCGAGCAGGCTCGCCACGGCGAGCCGGGACCGTCCGGTGGTCAGCGCGATCGCGGTGCCCGGCCCCGCTCCGGCGGCGGCCAACGCCCCGGCGATCGCCGTCGTCCGCTCGGCCAGGCCGGCGAAGTCGAGCACGCCGTCCGGTGCGGAGCAGGCCGTGGCCGTGGGCCGCTCGGCCGCCCACCTCGCGACCGCGGCCTCCAGCGACCCGATGCCCCTGCTTCGGGCGGCGTGCACCGGCAACGCGAGATCCGTCATCGTGCTGGAATCCATTCTTTCGGACGCGACAATGAAAAGGCGGCTGATCGCTGGAGAAGCTACGGCGGAACCGGGGCCGAGGCAATACTGCGCCAAGGTGATCGGCGCCGGTGTGCGACCGTTCGTGGCAGGGTGGGATAAGCCGATCAGCGTAAGTCTGCGGATTCCCCTGATTCGCCTCCGTCGTCCCTTCCCTGGTCCGATGTGGATGGTGTAGTGGACGGCCGCTCGGTGATCCACGTCACGACCGGTGATCCGACCTGCTTTTATTCGAGCACGGGGAAAAAAGGCGGTTTCTGCCCTGTCGGACGCGGCGCGGCGGCCCGTACGATGCGTCGTCGCCCGACCTGATCACATGAGGCCGACCGAATGAGGGACCCCGGATGTCACAGACCATCGGCTGGAACAGCTTCGTCGACACCCAGGCGGAGGCCGAGCACCGCCGGCTCCGCCTGCTGCAGGAGAGCTTCGATCCGTTCAGCTTCCGGCAGCTCGAAAACCTCGGGGTCCGGCCGGGGTCGCGGTGCCTGGAGGTGGGAGCCGGTGCGGGGTCGGTGGCGCGCAGGATGGCGGAGCTGGCTGGTCCGGACAACGTGGTGGCGACCGACCTCAGCCTCGCGTTCCTCGGCTCGCTCACCGATCTCGGGGTGACGGTGCTGCGGCACGACGTCACCACGGACGACGCGCCCGGCGAGTTCGACGTCATCCACACCCGGTTCGTGCTGGAGCACCTGCCCGAGCGCGAAGCCGTGATCAAGCGGTTGTCGTCGTGGCTCAAGCCGGGCGGGTGGCTGCTCATCGAGATCGGCACCCCGCTGCCCGAGCTGTCCTCGCACCCGGCGACCCGCCGGACGATGGCGGCGCTCACGCGGGTCATGGCGGACCGGGTCGGCACCGCCCCGGAGTGGGCCCGCACCCTGCCGGTCCCGCTGGAGGAAGCCGGTCTGGTCGACTGCGCCGCGGAGGGCCAGGTCCTGCCGGCGCGGGGCGGGCAGCCGCTGGCGGGCTGGCTCAAGAACACGACGAAGCTCGTCGAGGAGCACGCTCTCGCCACCGGCCTGGTCACCCGGGAGGTGCTCGACGAGGCCTACGCGACCTACGAGAACACATCCTTTGTGGACTACAGCTGGATGACGGTCGGCGCGCGCGGCCGCCGTGGCTGAGCGCTCCGCCGCTCTCCGGCCGGATTTCGCCCTGATTTCGCCTGCCGGATTCGACTTCCGTCTTCCACCGGCGCCCGAAGATCGATAGTCTCATGTCCTCGGTCGAACCTGCTTTCGGTGGAAACACCGCGGCCGAGCGCTGCCCGCCCGACCTCGGCCTGCTGAGGCTCGGCGAGTGGCAGGACCCCGTGCGCCTGGTGAGAGGCGCGCGGGGTCCTACGCGTTTTTCGACGTGGTCGACCGGGTCCCGGCGGCCCTTTGGGGGCTTTCCTTCGCAAGACTAAGCATTATCCTGTGGGCATGAACAAGCGCACTGTCCTTGACGCCACCCGCGAGCTCCTCCGGGAACTCGGCCTCACCACAGTTTTCGGCAACCCCGGCACCACCGAGGTCCCGTTCCTCACCGACTGGCCGGACGACTTCGACTACGTCCTCGGCCTGCAGGAGTCCACCGTCGTGGGAATGGCCGACGCGTTTTCCCAAGCCACGCGCCAGGCCGTCCTCGTCAACCTGCACTCCGCCGGGGGTGTCGGACACGGTCTCGGCAGCCTCTACACCGCCCACCGCAACCGAAGCCCGTTGATCGTCCTCGCGGGACAGCAGAGCCGGAACCTCCTGCCGCACGATCCCTTCCTCGGTGCCGTCGACGCCCCCCAGTTTCCCAAGCCGTACGTGAAGTGGTCGATCGAGCCCGCCACCGCCGAGGACGTCCCGGCCGCGCTCGCCCGGGCCTACCACGTCGCGATGCAGGCGCCGGCCGGGCCGGTTTTCGTGTCCGTTCCGGCCGACGACTGGACCGCCACGACCGAACGCCCGATCATCAGCCGCCCGCGGATTCGCGGCTACGCGGCGGATCCCGCGGCGATCGAGGAGCTGGCGACCGCGCTCGCGAGCTCCGAACGGCCGGCGTTCGTCGTCGGGAGCGCCGTCGACGAGGACGCCGCCGTCCTGGAGACCGTCGCGCTCGCCGAGCGCGTGAACGCCGGCGTGTACGTCGCGCCGATGTCGTCACGGTGTTCGTTCCCCGAGGATCACCCGCTGTTCCAGGGTTTCCTCGAACCCGAACGCGGTGCCGTCTCGGACAAGCTCGCGGCGCACGACCTCGTCGTCGTGCTCGGAGCACCCGCGTTCATCTACCACGTCGACCGCGGGCGCGGGGAAGCTCCGCTGCCGCCGCTGTTCATCGTCAGCGACGACGAGCAGATCCTCGCGCGCGCCTTCGAAGGCACCGGTATCCGCGCCACCCTGAAGCTCGGCGTGCACGCCCTGCTGAACGCGGTCGACCGGAGCGAGCGGCCCGCGCCGTCGCCGCTCGAGCGGCCCGCGAAGCCGAGCGGGGAGAAGCTCACCGGCGGCTTCGTCTACGCGACGCTCGCGGAGTTGTTGCCGGACAACGCGATCGTCGTCGAGGAGGCGCCGAGCCACCGCGGCGTCCTGCACGACCACCTGCCGATCACCCAGACCGACACCGGTTTCCTGACGATGGCGAGCGGCACGCTCGGCTACGGCGTCCCGGGCGCGGTCGGCGCGGCGCTCGCCCGGCCGGACCGCAAGGTCGTCGGCGTCATCGGTGACGGTTCGAGCATGTACGGCATCCAGGCACTGTGGACGGCCGCGCGCCAGAACGTCCCGGTGACGATCCTGATCATGGACAACACGGAGTACGCGGCGGTCCGCATCTTCGGCGACTCGATCGGCGGCGACAAGATCCCGGGCACCGAGCTGGGCGGCATCGACTTCGCGGCGCTGGCGGCGAGCATGGGCTGCCAGGGCGTGACGATCACCGAAGCGTCCGGTTTGGTCCCGGGGTTGACCGCGGCCCTGGACGACAAGCGTCCGACGCTGGTACACATCCGCGTCACGTCAGCGGAAAAGTCGCTGTACTGACGCACCGGGAAAGCTGCTCGTTTCACGAACGAAGCCCGTCGTCAGCCGCGAGGAACCGCGGCTGACGACGGGCTTCATTCAGGTCGGCTCGGTCAGGTGGTCGCCTGCGGCGCGATCATCGACGCGGCGTCGACCTTGGTCGTGATCGCGCCCATCTGCAGCATCAGGTCGGGAACCCGCTGCAGGCGCCGGGCATCCAGCTTCGCGCTGAAGCTGGGCAGGCCCATCAGCTTGGTCGTGTCTTCATCGGTCTTCACGTACTTCATCAGCAGCGGCTCGATCTTGGACCGGTCCTTGTTCGTTTCGCTGGTCGCCTTCTGCAGTGCGCGCTGGAAAGCGGCGAGGGTCTTCGGGTTCGCCTGCACCCACTTCGTCGCCGCGCCGTAGCCGGAAAGCGGGAAGTCCTGAGTGGCGCCGGTGTTGACGTCGATCACCGGGATCGCGCCGGCGGTCTTGGCGGCCTGCGAGAGGAACGGCTCGGGCAGCAGGGCCGCGTCGACCTGGCCCTGCGCCAGCGCCGCCGCGGTGTTCGGGAAGGGGCTCGGGATCCAGTTCACCTTGGTCATGTCGACGCCGTGGTCGGCCATCAGGGACTTGGCGAGCAGGTCGCTCGCCGTGTTCTTGGCCGTCATGGCGATGCGCCGGCCCGCGAGGTCCTTGATGCTCTTCACCGGCGAGTTCGGCGTGGTGACGATCGCGACGGACTTCGGGCTGACCGAAGTCGCGTCGGCGACGAGCTGGATGTCGGCCGCACCCGTGCTCTTCGCGACGAAGAACGGCATGTAGCTCGAAATCGCGATGTCGGTTTCGCCGGAAACCGCTTTCGTCAGTGCCGCCTGGCCGCTCGAGGCCATGACCGTCTCGACCTCGAGCCCTTCGGCCTTGAAGTAGCCGGCGTCCTGCGCGAGCCACAGCGGAGCGGTGTCCACCGTGGGCAAGATGGCGACCTTGATCTTCGACTTCTCCAGGCCGCCGCCCCCGGTCGACGAGGCGTTCGAGTCGTCCGAGCCGAGCGCGCTGCAGCCGGTGAGGGCTGTCGCGGCGACGACGGTGAGGGCGAGCCCGAGCGCGGCGCGGCGAGTGCTAACCCGGCCACTGCTCATGGCGTTTCCAAGCAAGGCCTGCTCCTTGAAAGAGGTGTTGGTCCGTGAACCGAATCCGATGGGAGATGTGACTCGATCTTCAGAGGCACCCGGGACACTGTAGAGAAGGTGACTGCTTGCTCACAACGGGTGCGATCTACACCCATGAGGGTGACGCGCGTCACTCTTTCGGCCTCTGGTCTAGATCTACTGCTCCACTCGTCGTAATTGAGCACCCAGCGTGAGGTGCGGATCTTGAATCCAGGATTTCGGGGCGTCCGAGCGGCGAAGTTCTCCGGCGTCACCGGCATCGCCGTTTGCCGACGCCTGCCTGTGGACGGCTCGCGTCCGTTCGACTATTTCGATGGATTTTCGGCGTGGTCGCGGCGGGGCGGACTTCCCGGTGAGGCCGCACCGTGAAGACCTGCCCCGCGGGTGCGCGAGCCGCGAACCGAACTGGAGCTGCGCCGAGCCGGGTCGTTTCAGGAAACCGCTCGGGATCGCTTTGGCAGTCCAGAATGCCGAACGCTCCGGTGAATTGTCACTGTGCAGTACTGCGGCTCGGACCCAGCGTCGGCTCGCTCGATTCCGATGGACCCGTCCGGGGTTCCTTGAGCTCGACGAAGATCGAGTGTGTCGGAGTCTCGCCGATGTTGTGGCCGGCGTGTTCCTGCGCGCCGACCCAGCGCGCCGTCCCGGCGGGAAGGTCGACCTCGATCGAGGTGCCGCCGGCGCTGATCCGGCGTCGGAACGCGCTCAGCGTCACCATCACGGAGTCCGGGTGCCGGTGGGGTGAGGTGTGATCGCCGGGGGCGTCCAGGTACTCGAGCACCCGCACTCGGTCGTTCTCCAGCACCACGCGGTAGAGGTCGGAATCGGTCTCGACGGGATCGGTGGTCATGAGCGGCTCCGTTCATGGGACTTCGGTACCATGATGGCATGGAAGTTCCATATGAGTCCACGGGTCGCCGCCGTCAAAAGGAACGGACTCGTGCGGCTTTGGTCAGCGCGGCGCGGGATCTCCTCGCTGAGGGTCATTCACCGACGGTCGAGGACGCCGCGACCCGGGCCGACATTTCCCGCACGACGGCGTACCGCTATTTCCCGAGCCGACGCGCTCTGCTGCTCGCCGCACACCCCGAGATTCGCGAAGGCACCAGCCTTCTGCCCGCCGACGCGCCCGCCGATCCGGTCGCCCGGCTGGAACTGGTGATGCGTGAGTTCACGCGAATCACCGTGGAGTGGGAGCCGCAGCTGCGAGCCCAGTTGCGGCTGTCCCTCGAACCCGGTGTCGACCAACCGGTGCTGCGTCAGGGGCGCGCGATCGGCTGGATCGCCGAGGCGCTGAGCCCGCTGAGCCGCAGTCACCCGGACATCGACGTCCACGATCTGGCCGTGGCGATCCGCTCCGCGACGGGCATCGAGTCCCTGATCTGGCTGACCGACGTCGGCGGACTCGATCGGCAGGACGCCGCGGCGACGATGACGCGGTCCGCCGTGGCCATCCTGCGGGCGGCGATGACGCCTTGAGCGCCCGCGGGCGGTCTCAAGCCCCGAAGATGGGGACCGAGGTGCAAGCGTTTCCGTTCACGCCCTGGCAGCAGCCGGGCCGACGAGTGCCGAGCTGGCTGCGCCTCGATCACGCCGGGCCGCCACCTCGACAAGCGGCACTGGATCTCGCTGGGGCCGAAACCGGGCGACCGGTCGCCGACGCGGTCGAGGATTCCTGCGAACTGGTCGTCGAACGGCCGCCGCGGCGCGACCGCCCTCATGCTCGGTGAGCCGATTTTGTCGGTGTCCCGTGCCAAGCTCGTCATGCCCGCCTGTCCACCTCCGAGCCGAGAGTCCGATGGAACCGACCGAACCCACCCTGCCGCTCTTCGACGACGAGCCCGGTCGGCCCCTCGCCGATCGCCTGCGCCCCACGCGGCTCGACGATGTCGTCGGGCAGGACCACCTCCTGGCCCCGGACGGCCCGCTGGGCCGCATGGTCGCCCAGCAGCGCCTGGGCTCCGCCATCCTGTGGGGGCCGCCCGGCGTCGGGAAGACGACCATCGCCCGGCTCCTCGCCGACGGCGGCAACCTGGTCTTCGAATCGGTGTCGGCCACCTTTTCCGGCGTGGCCGAGCTGCGGAAGGTCTTCGCCGCCGCGCGGAACCGGCGGAGCGTCGGCCAGGGCACCCTGCTGTTCGTCGACGAAATCCACCGCTTCAACCGCGCCCAGCAGGACAGTTTCCTGCCCTACGTCGAGGACGGCACGATCACCCTGATCGGTGCCACCACGGAGAACCCGAGCTTCGAACTCAACGGCGCCCTCCTCTCGCGCACCCAGGTCCTCGTCCTCAAACGCCTCGACGAAGCCGCGTTGTCCACGCTGGTCGACCGCGCCGAGCAGCTCACCGGCCACCCGGTGCCCCTGGACGAAGACGCCCGCCGCGCCCTGATCGCCATGGCCGACGGCGACGGCCGCTACCTCCTGAACATGGCCGAGCAGCTCCAGGCCCTGCCGGCCGCCGAGACGCCGTTGGACACCACCGCGCTCGCCCACCACATCCAGCAGCGCGCCCCGCTGTACGACAAGGCGCAGGAAAGCCACTACAACCTGATCTCCGCGCTGCACAAGTCGATGCGCGGCTCCGACCCGGACGCGGCCCTGTACTGGCTCGCCCGCATGCTCGACGGTGGCGAGGACCCGCTGTACGTGGCCCGCCGGCTGGTCCGCTTCGCGAGCGAGGACATCGGCATGGCCGACCCGCAGGCGGTCCAGCAGACGCTCGCCGCCTGGAACGTGTACGAGCGCCTCGGCTCCCCGGAAGGCGAGCTGGCGATCGCGCAGGCCGTCGTCTACCTCGCCACCGCCCCGAAGTCCATCGCCGTCTACCGCGGCTTCGGCGCGGCACATCGCGCCGCCCGGCGCACCGGCTCGCTCACGCCTCCCGCCCACATCCTCAACGCCCCGACCCGGCTGATGAAAGACCTCGGCTACGGCAAGGACTACGAATACGACCCGGACACCGCCGACGGCTTTTCCGGCGCCGACTACTTCCCCGGTGGCATGGACCGCGAGACGTACTACCAGCCCACCCGAAACGGTTACGAAGCCGAGATCACCGAGCGCCTGCGCCAGTGGGCCGCCTCGCGTGCGCGCCGACAACGCGGATGACATTCCGGCACCCGCGCGGCGAGCGGCGGCGGCGACACCCGGCGTCCGCGTCTGCACGGTCCGCCGAAAGCCGAACCGGCCACGCATCCGAACGCCGGAAGGGCCGCGCTCCCGGACGGTCGGCGCCTCGACGTCGAGGGTCGGTCAGCCGGGGCCGGGGGAGTCGCCCGAGCTGACGTCGGTGCACGTCCGCGGCGCCGGGTCGATGGCCGGTCTTTCGCGGAGGATCCGCCAGCACAGGTAAATGCAAGCGCCCGCCGCGGGCGCGCCACCCAGCAGCGTGGCCGCGATGCCGAGTGCCGTGGTCTGCCCGGCCAGGTACAGGGGCAGCTGCACCGCCGTGGCGATGGTGCACTTCACCACGAACACCGCCGTGCACCACTGGTAGCGCCGCCGCTGGGCCGGATCGTGCCGCCAGGACCGGTCGCGACGCACCGCCGCCACGGCCACCCCGACCATCGGCCACCGCACCACCATGGACAGCAGGAACACCGCCCCCTGCACCGCCTGGACGAGCACGGCCGGCAGGTAGAAGTTGATCGCCTGCCCGGTGCTCCCGGCCAGCAGGGCGGACCCGCCGACGATGGCCAGCCCGATCGCCGCCGGCCAGTAGCGCCGGTCGGTCCACGCCCGGGCGGCCGCGAGCACCGCCACCCCGCCGACCGCGATCAGCGCGGAGGTCCACACCCGGCCGGTCAGCAGGTAGGCGAGCAGGAACACCACCCGGGACGCGACACCTTCGGCGACCGTGCGCCAGCCGCCCACCGCGTCGAACAGCGAGAGGGACTTCCGGGTCAGCACGTCAAGGCTCATGCGCTCGCCTTCGCCGCGACGGACGTGAAGCTGGTGCGGCGCATCGTGTCCTCGTAGGCGCCGATCGCGTCGAGCAGGCCGAGCCGGCCGCCGCACGCCTCGGCCAGTGCGTCGCGGAGGCGGTGCGCGTCCCGCATCGCCAGGTTGGCACCGAACCCCGGGGCCAGGTGGATGGCGTCGCCGATGACCGTCACCGCGGTGGCGGGCCAGGCGGGCACCGGCGGGATCGTCCCGATCCGCAGGGCGGCCGTGACGTCCGGCCACGCCTGCGCGACGACCGACCGCAGGGCCGGGTGCAGGTCCGCGGCCAGCTCCCCGGCCTGCTGCCACACCGCGGCCGGTGAGCGTGCCGCGCCGAGCCGTTCCCGGGTGACGGGCACGGCCCACATCACGTAGTCCTCGGCCTCGGCGACCACGCGGGAATCCAGTGCGGGCAGCCATTCCTCCCGCGCGAGCGCCGGTCGCCGGGCGAACCGCAGCACGCCCAGCACCATCGTCGTGCCGCGCACCTGCGCGGCGGCCGGACTGTCGCCGATCAGCTCCGGCAACCCGGTACCGGCCACCGCTCGCAGCGGAGTCGCGCCCATGATCATGCGCCGTCCCGTGTCGAGCACCCGCGCGTCCGGCAGGTACCGGCGGCGTACGGCCGAACCGATGCCGTCCGCGCCGACGAGCACGTCCGCGGTGTCCGTGCGGCCGTCGGCGAAGAACGCGTGGACCGTGCCGTCGGCGCGCTGCTCGAACCGCGTGAACTCCGCCCCGAACCGGACCACGTCGTCCAGCCCCGTCAGCAGCACCGCCCGGAGCAGCGGCCGGTGGACCTGCCGGCCGGGGCGTGCCCGGCCCGCGAGCCCGTCGGACGGCCGGGTGCCCTCGACGGCGAGTTCCCCGCCCGCTTCGGACAGGGTCAGGGGCCGCTCACGCGGTCCTCCCGCGGTGGCCTCCACCATGGCCACGTGCGCCGGGGGCAGGCACGCCCGCAGCGCCGCCGCGCCCCGGTCGTCGAGGTGCAGGCTCACGCCCTGCGGACGTCCCCGCGCGCTGTCCCGTTCGTAGACCGCGACGTCGATCCCTCTCCGGCGGAGCCCGTGGGCCAGGGTCAGCCCACCCGGACCGGCGCCGATCACGATCACCTTCATCCTCGTCACCCTTTCTTCACCGCCTGGTGAAGAACACGCTACGGCGAGTCCGGGCAAAACTCCACCGACTGATGAAGAAAGAGTGTTAAGCTCCGGTGGTCATGGCAGAACACGACACCCCCGGCCGCCCCGGACGCTGGCGGTCCGGCGCGGAGAGCAAGCAGCGGATCCTCGATACCGCGCGCGAACTGTTCGGCGAGCACGGCTACGGCGCCACGACCGTGCGCGCGATCGCCAAGGCGGCGGGGGTCGACCCGGCGATGGTGTTCTACTTCTTCGGCACCAAACAGGACCTGTTCGGCGCCGCCGTGGACATGTCCGGCGCCGTCCCGCCCGCCATCGCGTCGATCTTCACCGGCGGTCTCGACACGATCGGCGAGCGCATCGTCCGGACCCTGGTGGAGAACCTCGACAAGTCCGGCCGCACCCCGTTGGTGATGCTGACCCGGTCGGCGCCGACCGACGCCCGGTCCGAGACGCTGCTGCGCGAGTTCATCGACCGGGAGATCACCGACCGCCTCGCGGCCCTGCTCGGCACCCCGGACGCCACGGTGCGGGCCGCCATGGTCAACGTCCAGATCCTCGGTCTCACGGTCGCGCGCTACATCATGCGGATCGAGCCGATCGCGTCCGCCTCCGTCGACGAACTGGTCGAGCGGTTCGGCCCGCTCGTGCAGTACTGCCTGACCGGACCACCGGCGGCGTGATCCGCGGGGTGGGCCGGCTGCCGGTGCAGCCGGCCCCTCCGAGCCCGGCGACGAAACTCAGGCGGTGGCCGGCACCGGCTCGACCTGCAGGACGACGGCCGTCCACGTCATGCCGACCCCGATCCCCAGCAGCAGCACGTGCTCGCCCGGGCCCGCTTCGCCGGTGCGGAGCAGGTGGTCGAGCGCCACGATCTGGTCGCTGGCGCCGAGGTGGCCCACGCGCAGTCCCAGCCCGGTCATCGTGCGGGACTCGGAAATGCCGAGCGGGCGCAGGATCTGCGTCTCCACCAGCCGGCGGCCGTAGTGCGGGGCGCAGATCTTCGCGATGTCGGGAAGGTCGAGGCCGACGTCGGACAGCGCTGTCTTGACGACCGCGGTCACGCCGTCGGCGTTGCGGCTGTCGACGTGCGCCGGACCGCCGTGACGGCCGAGCCACTGCCGCTTGCGGCGGCGGATGTCCAGGGACCGGTGGGCGGTCACGCTGGCCGTGCGGAACGGTTCGTCGCCCCGCTGCAGGCCTTCCAGTGACGGGTCCGTGTAGGACGCGATCGCGCGGACGCGCGCCAGGCCCGGCCGGCGGGACAACACGACCGCGCTGCCCGCGTCGCCGTAGACGATGCCGGTGTCGGTGTTCCAGTGCGGGAACCCCGGCGCGCCGAACCGGTCGCCGGCGGTGATGAGCGCGGCGTCGTGGTCCGGGCGGCCGCGCAGGACGCTCGCCGCGACGTCCAGGCTCGCCACCACGCTGTTGCTCATCGCGCCGAGCTCGAGCGTGAGCCCGGGACCGGCGCCGACACCGAGCCGGTCGCGCACGAAGGACGCCGCGTGCCAGAAGTCGATGCCGGCGTGGTAGATCCCGGCGTGCAGGCACAGCATCGGCCAGACCGGCTCGCCGGTCACGGTTTCGGCCTGGCGCAAGGCTTCCCGGCCGGCCCGCACCGCGAGCTCGGGGCCGGGCAGCGCGGCGACGGCGGTGGAGAGCTGACCGGTCCGGTCGGCCTCGGCGGTGGTGAACTCCCCGGCCGCGAGCGGGACGGCGACCGGCGTCAGCGCGCCGACCTCGCTGCCGATCCCGGTGAGGTACAGGTCATCGACGCGCATCCGGGGTCACCTCCGGGAGCACGGCTTCGATCTCGGAAAGCATGTCGTCGAGGTGCAGCGGGGGAGCGGACACGCACCCCGCGGCGGCGAGCTCGGCAGCGACGGCTTCGGCGCTCCCACCGGCGAACCGGTGAAAACCCGCGAAGCAGGCGAGGCCACTGCCCGGAACGGCGATGGCCAGGTGCGCCCAGCCGGTTTCGCGGTCCCAGCGCACGATCAGCCGGGCGATCCCGGTGACGGTGTGGGTTTCGCGCAGCACCCGTGTCAACGTCGTGGCGGTCAAGCAACTTCCTTTCGGCACGGCGAACAGCACGCACCACCGGGCGCGCGCTGCTGGAAAGGGGGTGGGAACCGCGTCGTCGGGGCCCCGGGAACGCCGACAAACCTACCGCGTTGATCATGCGCGCCGAGTCACCCCCTGATACGCAGAGTGATCGCGGCTGCTGGTACGGGGAGCGGATTGCCGAAAACAGTGGGGTTTTCGGCCAAGTCGATCATGAGGTTCCTTCGGGTTAGTCTCACGCTCCGTAGTTGTGGGTCTGGGTGCCTCGGGGTTGCGGCGCGCTTCCTGACCGTCGGCCAGCTATCGGTCTTCCCAGGTCGTGACGTGCAGGATGACCGCGTTGTCGGCGTCGCGGCGAAGAATGGATACGTACCCGGTGTGCTGTTTCGATGAGCGGAAACAGAAGGATCCGCCGACGCCCAGGGAGGGAAAAGGTGGCCAGGCGAACGTGTCCTGGCAGCTGAAGTAGAGTTTGGCCGGCGCGGTGACGGCCGGATAATAGTAGACGTTGGGCGCGTTTACGGCTTGTACGGAATCGTATTGGTTTCCTCCTCCTTCGTGGTACAGGTCGTAGTCGCCTGTGGCGCCGTTTTCGTTGTCCGGCTTCACGACGGGCGGCGACCGGTCCACGTCCACGGCGGCGTGGCGCGGCAGCGTGATGGTCTGGTCGACGAGTTTCCGCGGCTGGTCAGTGTCCGGTGCCCCGGTGGCGCCGCCGGGATCCGTCGTCTGCGTCTGTGGTGGAGCCGAACTGGTTGAAGGTCGAGTGGTGGGTGGGGTCGGTGCCGGCAATACGGCAGGCGTGCTGCCCGAGTTGATCAGGTCTCTGATCTTCATCGTGCCGCCCGCTCCCAATATCAGGCAGCCGACGACCAGCAAGGCCACGGCCGGACCGGTTCGGCGGCGCCAGAACCAGGAACTGGCGACGAACAGGAATGCGACGATCGTGAGCACCGTCAGCAAGATGTCGGAGTTCAGGAAGCTGTACAGCCCCGCTGCCGCGGCAATTGTATCGGCAACGACCCCGACTCGCCATAGCCGGTTTCGGTGCGTTGCTCCGGAATCGGACGGTGGTGATTCCGGTGGGGCGTGCTGTTCGTTCATGGACCTGTTCCGGTGGGTCGCGTTTTTGAGAGGTGGCCTGGAAGGGTGCAGTGAGGAAATCTGCGTTGTCGAACCCAGGTTGGCGGCCATAAAAGTTACTGTTCAAGCGCTTGGCGTGTGCGTTCGAGAATTTTCGTGATCAATTTTCCGCAAATTGGGAAATGGTGGTCGTTGATGTTCGGAAAGCGGCACCGTCTGGCAATCCCTCGGCTTTGCCGGATCCGGTTCCGCTCAGGCGGCCGCGCAGGTTGCCGGCAACGGGTCCCGCGGCACCCTCTCCGTCTGCCGTGCGACGATCTGGGGGATGCCGGATCGGATGAAGGAGCCACAGACCTTGCCCCTGGTGCATGCTCTGTGGTCGCCGGGCCGGGGGCTGGTGCTCTGGGCGGAGCACGACCGGCGCCCGGCCGGCACGGCGAGTCGCTCGGCGCAGATCGCGCTTCCGCATCCGTTCGCCGTCTCCAGCGCGAACCTGACCGCCCTGCACCCCGGCAAGCCCACCTCGGCGACCTTGCTGCTGCCGTCGCGGGCGAATCGGCCGCTCGCTTCCTCCGAGGCGGCGGCGACGTCCGGCAAAAGGCGTGGCCCGACACTGCGGCCCTGGTCGGTGCCAGCCTTGATCGTGGACGCGTCCGAGCTGGACGACCTCGACGACGCCGCCTCGTACGGCGCTTCGGTCACCTACCTGCGGGCGGTGGCCCGCCTGGCCGCGGATCTGGTGCGACGCGGGCGGGTGCTGCCGACGCTGGTCCGCCAGGGCGACGCGGCGGAGGCCCGGTGGCGGCCCGTGCTCCAGGGCGTCGACTTCGTCGCGTTCGACGCGCTGGTCGCGGCCATGCCGCCGGTCGGGCGGGCCGAGCAGATCGCGCCGCTCACCGGGGCCTCGCCGCGCGCGCTCGTCACCGATGCCCTGCACACCCTGGTCGACGCGGCGGTCCGGGACCGGCTGGCGCGGGCGGATCCGCCCGTCGACCTGCGCGGCGACCGGGGCGCGGCCGGCGTGTGGCTGTCCGCTCTGCAGGGCGGCGATCCCCGGGTCGAGCTGCCGCTCGACGAGCTCGGGGTCGTGGCCGGCGCCGTCGCGAAGTGGGATGAGGTCGCCGACACCGACGTCGTCGACGGCCGGGCGTGCTTCCGGCTGGCCGAGGTCGCCACCCTGCGTCAGCCGGCCGACGACGAGGACGATCCCGACGACCAGACCGGCGACGGCACCAAGTGGCAGCTGCGGTTCCTCCTGCGCGCGACGGCCGATCCGAGCCTGCTGCTCTCAGCCGGGCAGATCTGGTCGGGCGAGGCGAACGGGCTGGTCAGGGACCCGAGAGGGTTGTTCGCCGCCGAGCTGGGCCGGGCCGCGCTGGTGGAACCGATGCTGGCGCCGGCGCTGCGCAGGACGCAGCCGTCCGAGTACGACCTGACCGTCGAGGAAGCCGAGCGGTTCCTCACCTCGGGCGCGAACCGGCTGGTCGAGGCCGGGTTCGAAGTGCAGCTCCCGGCCACCTGGGACGGCAGGCGCCGGCTCGGGCTGCGGCTCTCCGTCCGCGGCACGCCGTCGGAGCAGGTCGTCGCCCGCAGCCGGGTGGGCCGCGACGAGCTGGGCGGGTTCCGCTGGTCGATCGCGGTGGGCGACGACGAAATCGGCGAGGAAACCCTGGCGAAGCTCGTCGCGGCGAAGACACCGTTGGTGCGGCTGCGGGGCCGGTGGATCAGCGTCGACGCCGACCGGCTCCGCGCCGGTCTCGAATTCCTGCGCCGCGACCCCCATCGGCGCGGTCAACGCCCCACCGCGGCCGAGCTGCTGGCGCTCGTCCACCTCACGCGGGAGGCGCCGCTCCCGGTCACCGACGTCAGCGCCGACGGCTGGGTCGGGGACATCCTGGCCGAGCGGGTCCACCGGACGCTACGGCCGGTCGAGCTGCCGCCGTCGTTCCGCGCCACCCTGCGCCCCTACCAGCAGCGGGGGGTCGCCTGGCTGGCGTTCATGTCGGCACTCGGGCTCGGTGCGTGCCTGGCCGACGACATGGGCCTCGGCAAGACCGTCCAGACGCTCGCGCTCGAGGCCGTCGAGCGAGCGGCCGGTGATCGCCGTCCGACGCTGGTGCTGTGCCCGATGTCGCTGGTCGGCATGTGGCAGCGGGAGGCGGCGAAGTTCGCCCCGGGCCTGCGCGTCCACGCCCACCACGGCAGCGCCCGCGCGCACGGCGACACGCTCGCCGAGCAGGTTGCCGCGGCCGACCTCGTCGTCACGACCTACGCCACCGCCGCCCGTGACGCCGACGAACTCGCGAAGGTCGCCTGGCGACGCCTGGTGCTCGACGAAGCGCACGCCATCAAGAACGCCGACACCGCGACGGCCAAGGCCGTGCGGCGGTTCCCGGCCGGGCACCGGCTCGCGCTGACGGGCACCCCGGTGGAGAACCGGCTGGCGGACCTGTGGTCGGTGCTGGACCTGCTCAACCCCGGGCTGCTCGGCAGCAGGTTCGAGTTCCGGCAGCGGTTCGCGGCCCCGATCGAGCGCGGCGGCGACACCGCTACGGCCGCAGCGCTGCGCCGCCTCACGCAGCCGTACCTGCTGCGCCGGGTGAAGACGGACCCCGCGATCGTTCCCGAGCTTCCCGAAAAGCTCGAAATCACGCAGGAGTACCGGCTCACCCGCGAACAGGGGACGCTGTACGCCGCGATCGTCGACGAGATGATGAAGAAGATCGAGAACAGCCAGGGCATCAAGCGCCGGGGCAACATCCTCGCCGCGATCACGAAGCTCAAGCAGGTCTGCAACCACCCCGCGCACCTGCTGCACGACGGTTCCCCGATCGGGCGGCGCTCCGGCAAGGTCGTCCGCCTCGAAGAGATCCTGACGGAAATCCTGGCGTCGGGCGATCGGGTGCTGTGCTTCACGCAGTACACCGAATTCGGCCACCTGCTCGTGCCCCACCTGGCGGACCGGCTCGGCGTCGAGGTCGCGTTTTTGCACGGTGGCCTGGCCAAGGGAGCGCGAGACGCGATCGTGGAACGCTTCCAAGCCGGCGACGGGCCGCGGATCCTCTTGCTCTCGCTCAAAGCCGGCGGCTCCGGGCTCACGCTGACCGCCGCCAGCCAGGTCCTGCACCTGGACCGCTGGTGGAACCCGGCGGTGGAGAACCAGGCCACCGACCGGGCGTTCCGGATCGGGCAGGGACGGAACGTCCAGGTCCGGAAGTTCGTCTGTCCCGGCACCATCGAGGAACGCATCGACACCCTGATCGCCCGGAAGCGCGCGCTCGCGGGCCTGGTCGTCGGCGAGGGCGAAAGCTGGCTCACCGAGCTGTCCACGGACGCGCTGCGCGGCGTGCTCACCCTGGGGGAGGAGGCGATCGATGACTGATCCGCTCCCTTGGTGGCCGACCCGGTTCATCCGTGCGCTGACGGCGATCGGCGTCCTCCTGCCCGCGCCGGGCCAAGGTCGCGTCGTGTCCATGGAAGTCGGCGCCGGGCGCGTCGACGCCGAGGTGCACGACGGCCGCCCTCGCCAGGTGCGCATCGGGCTGACGGCGTTCGGGAAAGCGGACTGGGCGGCGATCACCCACGCCCTCGCCGCGAAAGCGTCGCTCACGGTTCTGCTGCTCCGCGGTGAGCTGCCCCGCGACGTCGAACAGATCTTCAAGGCGGTCCGGCTGCCGCTGTTCCCGTCGTCGGCGCGGGAGGTGTCCCTGGACTGCACCTGCCCGGCCGTCGAGGTGCCGTGCGGCCACCTGAACGCCGTGTTCACCGCGCTCGTGGCGCGGGTCGACGACGATCCGTTCACCGTGCTCGCCCTGCGCGGCCGGACCCGCGAAGCGCTGCTGGAGGAGCTGAAGAACCGGCTCATCTCCGCCGAGCCGCTCGACCCCGACGACCGGTCTCCGGCCTTGACCGAGGTCATGGACACCTTCTTCGAGTGCGGCCCGGCCCCGGGCCTGGGCGGCGCGGCGCCGTTGCACGGGCCGCGGACGTCGTTCGACGCGCTGCTGGACCAGGCCCCGCCGTTCGCGATCACGGTGGGCGGCGAAAACGTCGCCGACCTGCTCCGGCCGGTGTACCGGGCACTCGCGGACGGCAGTTAGCGGTCCTGGTCGGCGCCGCGCCACCAGGCCGCGGTGGTGGCGACGCCGGTCGCCCCGACGAGGAGCACCAGGAGGTATCCGACGACGCCGGGCGGGTCGTGGCCGGGACCGGCCAGCCCGGTGAACAGCGCGGGGACGGACCAGGGGAAGTAGCGGCCGTAGCCGACGAGCGCGACGACCTGGGCCAGGAAGACGGCGGTGATCAGGGCCGCGACCCCGGCGAGGTAGCCCCGGCCGAGGCTGGCGGCGAACGCGAACGGCGTCACCAGCAGGATGGTCATGACCGCGGTCGCGAGGACCTCGCCGAGGCCGCGGGCCGCGACGGCGGCCGACCAGCCGCGCAGTCCGATGGTGGTTCCCAGGAGCAGGCCGAGCAGCAAGAGGTAGCCGGCCAGTGCCAGGCACCACAGCGCCGCGACGGCGAACTTGGCGCCGACGACCGTGGTGCGGGCCGTCGGCAGCGCGAGCAGGTCCTTGATCGTGTGCTGGCTGAACTCCCGGCCGAACAGCCAGATCACGACGAGCCCGAAGACCCCCACGCCGCCGACCGCGACGATCTGGGCCAGCAGGGCGAAGGAGGCCGGCCAGTCGGCGCTGCCGCCGGTGAGCGACGCCTTCGTGCCCAGCAGGCCGAGCGCCCTCGCCCGGGACAGGTCCTGCAGGACGAACATGACCAGCGTGCCGAACACCCCGGCGACGGTGAAGGCCAGCACGGTCACCCACGGCAGCCGGGAGCGGCGCGCCTTCAGGACCTCGGCCCACAGTGCGCCCCTCACGGCGTGCCGACCAGGCGCAGGAAGCAGGTCTCGAGGTCGTCCTGTTCGACGGCGAGCCGGGTCGGTGGGCAGCCCGCTGCGGCCAGGAGCGCGGCGACGTCGTCGGGACGCCGGATCGCGGTGTCCTCGCTCAGGACGAACCCGGGTTCGCCGGTGTCCTCGGCGCGGTAGCCGGCGGCGTGCAGGGCCGCCGCCCCCGCCACCCGGTCCCGGACGGCGACGCGCAGGCGGGGCCGCGCCCGCGCGACCAGGTCGGAGGTGGCGCCTTCCCAGACGAGCCGGCCGCGGTCGAGGACGCCGATGCGGCCGGCCAGCCGGGCGACCTCGGTGAGGATGTGGCTGGACAGCAGGACCGTCACCCCCTCGCGGGCGAGGTCGTGCAGCAGCGCGCGGATCTCGGCGACGCCCGCGGGGTCGAGGCCGTTCGCCGGCTCGTCGAGGACCAGCAGCTCAGGCCGGTGCAGCAGCGCCTTGGCCAGGCCGAGCCGCTGGGCGTTCCCCAGCGACAGCGTGCGGGCCCGCCGGGTGGCGTAGGGCTCGAGCCCGAGCCGCGCGATCACCTCTCCGACCGGAGCGTCGCCGAGCCCGCGCAGGCGGGCGGCGACGGCGAGGTTCTCGGCGACCGTCAGCTCCGGGTACGCGGCGGGGGTCTCGACGAGGTAGCCGACCCGCGACCACACCGCGCGCGCGGCCGGGCGGACCGGGGTGCCCAGCAGGGAGACCGTGCCGCTCGTCGGCCGGACCATGCCGAGCAGCATCCGGATGGTGGTGGTCTTGCCGGCGCCGTTGAGCCCCAGCAGCGCGTAGATCTCCCCGGGCGGAACGCGCAGCGAGAGCCGGTCGACGGCGACGACGTCGCGGTAGCGCTTGGTCAGCTCGGTGGCGGCGATCGTGGTCACGGGAAGCCCTTTCCTCGCACGGCGATCTTCTCGCCGACCAGGCTTCCCGGCACACCGTTCCGTACTGTACGCCTCCCCGGGGCGAGCTACTTCTTGAGCCTGCGGCTGCCGGCGTGCCAGTCTTCGGTCTTGCCCGTCTCCCGCGCCGTGACGCCGAAGGACGGCAGTTGCGGACGCTCGCGCAGGCTCCGCTTGAGCTCGGCGAAGCCGGGGAACCGGGCGAGGCCGACGACGTGGTCCCACAGCTGCCCGGCCTGCTCCTCGTCGGGCAGCCGGCTGATCACCGGCCCGAAGAAGGCGACGCCCGCCGGCGGTTCGAAGTGGACGATCGGCGTGCCGACGTCCTTGCCCGTCAACGACAACGCCTCGTCGGACTCCGCCTGGATCCCGGCGTCACGCGAGGTGTCCTCGAGCGCGTCGACGAGCGAGGCCGGCAGGCCGGCTTCGGCGAGCGCGTCGGCGGCCAGACCGGGAGTGCCCTGCCAGCCGGGAGACCGCCCTTCGACGGGCTCGGCCTCGAAGATGCGCGCGCCGAAGGCGGCGTAGAGCGGGCCGATCGCCTCGCGGCCGTGCTGCTCGCGTGCCGCCGACGCCACCCGCAGCAGCCGCAGGCCCGCGGTGTGCTGCGCGGGGTAGTCCTCGGGGAAGTGGGTGTTGTAGTCGAGGTGCGAGTTGATGAGGCGCAGGGAGATGAACCGCCAGTCGACGGAGTAGTCGCGCTGCGCCTGGACGATCCGGATCCACTTGCTCGTCATCCAGGCGAACGGGCAGATGGGGTCGAAGTAGAAGTCGATGTCGGCGTGGTCCGCTGAACCGGTGCTCATGCCCGCGATCCTAGGTCGCCGGCGGTGAGGGTGTGCGCCGGCCGCGGCTGGTCCCGCTCCCGCGAACGGGACCGGCCGGGCGTTGCGGGTCAGCTCTTCTTGCTCTTGGTCTTGGCGGCTTTGACCTTGCCCTTCACGGTGCCCTTGGCGTCCTGGAGCGGGGCGTACGTGCCGTACAGCGCGGGGTCGGGCTTCGGTGCCGTTCCCGGGCCGCCGAGGGGTTCGGGGTCCATCAGGTACTCGATGCCGGCCTCGGTGGTCCAGCCGCCCTTGGCTCCGTCCGGGCCGTCCGAGAGGTGCCAGATGGTGTTGTTGTGCTTCTGGTCCTCCTCGTCGAGGAGCGCGTTGGGCGCGATTTCGTCCTCGAGGCCGTCGGCCTTCAGCTCTTCGATCGCGGCCAGCCACTGCTTCTGGTGCACGGTGTCGCGGGCAAGGTTGAACTGCAGCATCGCCTTGACGCCCGGGTCGTCGGTCATGTTGTACAGCCGGGCGGTCTGCAGGCGGCCCTGCGCCTCGGCGGCGACGTTGGCGCGGAAGTCGGCCAGCAGGTTGCCGGAAGCGACGATGTACTTGCCGTTCCACGGGGTTCCGTTGCTGTCGGCCGGAAGCGCGCCGCCGCCGGCGACGATCGTCTGCTGGACGTCCATGCCGCCGATCATCGCGGCCATCACCGGGTCCTTCACGGCGGCGGCGGTGGCCGTGGCGGGCGCGCCTTCGAGGAGGCGGGCGACCATGGTGGCGAGCATTTCGACGTGCCCGATCTCCTCGGTCGCGGTGTCCATGATGAGGTCCTTGTACTTGCCTTCGATGCGGCAGTTCCAGCCCTGGAACAGGTATTGCATCGTGACGCTCATTTCGCCGAAGGCGCCGCCGATGAGCTCCTGGAGCTTGTGGGCGTACACGGCGTCGGGCTTTTCGGGCTTGGCTTCGAACTGCAGCAGCTTCGTGTGACGGAACACGGTGGTCCCTCCGTCTTCGCAGATGGGGTTCCGCCGGACATCGGCGGTCGCTGCTCTGATTCCCGGTTAGCGGGCGGTTAACCGTGGCTTCGAAATGCGCGGGATTTCCTTGCGGACGCGGAAAACCGCGTGGGTGAAGGCATGACCTTCACCCACGCGGTTTTCTTCTGTGGCGCTGCGAATTCAGCTCAGGCGGGGGCGCCGAAGACCTGAACGAGGCTCTTCTCCGTGTCGGCGCCCACTTTTTCGAACACGATCTTCGTCAGCGGCGCCGCCAGTTTCGCGGCTCCGCTGAATTCGATAGTCGCGTGGTAAGTGATCGTCGTTCCCGATCCGTTCGCCGCGGTGACGCCGATGTCGTCGGTGGAGGTCGCGGTGTCGTTGCGGCCCACGAACACCACCCGGCCCGGCTCGAGCCGGGTCAGCTCGTACGTCAGCTCGGTCTCGATGCCCGCGATCTTCGAGACGTTGCGCCACCGGGAACCGACCTCGACCGGGCCTTCGACGAGCGGTTCGCAGGAAACCGTTCCGGGGTCCCATTCTTCGGCGTTGGCGAAGTTCTTCAGGTAGTCCAGCACCCGCTCCGGCGGTGCGGCGACGTCGAAGCTGCGGGTGACATCGACCATGGGGGCTCCTTGCCTGGTGGGTGTCTTCCGGGTCAGTCGGTGCGCTGGCCGGGGCGGTCGACGTCGCCGCGCCACGCGCCCGTCTCGTGGCCGTCGCGGGTCTCGATGAACGTCTTGAACCGGTCGAGGTCGCCCTGGACCCGGCGGTCGAGGATGCCGAGCTTGTCGGCGACGTTCTCCACGAAACCCTCCGGGTCGACGTCCATCTGCACGGTGACCCGGGTGCTGGTGTCGTCGAGGCGGTGCACGGTGACGACACCGGCGTGGTCGGGGCCCGAGTCGGACTTCCACGCGACCCGCTCGTCCGGGTTCTGCTCGGTGATCGTCGCGTCGAACTCGCGGGTGACGCCGGCGACACTGACTGTCCAGTGCGTGTGGGTGGCGTCACGCTGCTCGATGTGGTCGACGCCTTCCATGAACCGGGGGAAGTCGGCGAACTGGGTCCACTGGTTGTAGACCGTGGTCACATCGGCGTCGACGTCGACGGACTTGGTGATCGTGCTCATGCGCGGATCAGCTCCTCGGGGGTGCGGGGGAATGAGCGACTGCTTCCCGGCTACCCCCTTCGCCGGGGGACAAACGCGCGAGCGCGGCGTCGTCGACGATCGCGCCGGGGCCGTCGCGCGCCACCCGGACCTGGCGCTCGGCCCCGGTTTCCCCGGCGACGACCCGCCGGAGCAGCGCCTGGGTGACCGCTTCGTCGCCGGCGGCGGCCAGCGCCGGCCGGACGTGGTTCACCAGTTCGTGGAGCAGGGCCGTGGCCGGGACGCGCCGGCCGGTCAGGGGATCGACGCCCGGTCCGTGGATGCCGTGGCGCGCGGCGGTCCACAACGCCGCGGCGGCGAGCTGACCGTCCACATCGGGCGCTTCGACGCCGCGGCCGAGGTCGGCGAGTGCGGTGCGGACCAGGGCCCGGGTGAGCGCCACCTGCAGGAGGGCTTCGTCGACCGTCCGGGCGACGTCGGCGATCCGCACTTCGACGGTCGGGTGCGCCGCCGACGGCCGGGCGGCCCAGAACGTCATCCGGTCGTCGACGAGGACGCCGCTGTCCACCAGGCGCCCGAGGCAGCGTTCGTAGGCGCCGAGGTCGCCGAAGCGGGGCGGGATGCCCCCACCGGGCAGCGGGGCCTGCTGGATCACGCGCCAGCTCTGGTGACCGGTGTGCTGTCCGTGGTGGACGGCGGAGTTCCCGGACAGCGCGAGCAACGTCGGCAGCCGGGGCCGCAGGTGATCGACGACGGCGACGGCGTGCGCCCGGTCGGGGACGCCGACGTGGACGTGGCAGCCGCAGGTCTCGTAGCCGGCGAGGACACCCCGGTAGGTGTCCCCGATGGCGTGGTGGCGCGGGCTGCCGGTCAGCCGGGGCCGGTCCCCGGCCAGCGGCGGCGTGCCGAGCGGCACGACCAGCGCGTCTTCCTCCTGCGCGGCGCCGGCCAGCACCGCGCGCTGGACGCGCAGCGCCCGGCCGACGTCGCGCAGGTCGGTGTGCACGCCGGTGACCGCTTCGACCTGCGACTGGTACAGCTCGGGCACGAACGTGCCGTCGTCCGGGAGACGGGCGAGGATCGCCGTCGCCCGGGACGCCGGTCGCCGGGTGGCGGCGTCGACGATGAGGAACTCCTCTTCGACGCCCACGGTTTCGATGCCTACGGTGCTGCCGGCCGTCATCGCCGGCCTCCTGGCTTGGCCGGGCACCGGGCGGGGTACCCGGGGCCGGTGAACGACGACACGACACGCGCCACCGTCACCCCGTACGAAGACGGCCCGCTGCTGCTGCGCGGCGACTTCGAAATCCGCTCACCGGACGGCGAGGTCATCGATCCCGGCCGGAGCACCGTCGCGCTGTGCCGGTGCGGCCTCTCGGCCGTCAAACCCTTCTGCGACGGAACGCACAAGGTCCGCGGCTTCCGGGCCCGGGGTGGCCGCTGAGCGCAGCGAAGACCGGCCGTCTTCCCAGCGCGTCAGCAGCATCCGGGCGAACTCGGCGTCCACCGCGAGCCCGCACGCCGCGCCGAAGACGACGTCGGCCGCGGCGGCCGGATTCTCGCGGGCGAACGTGCCGCAGAGATCGTGGGCGGCGATCTGCTCGTGGACGGCGTCGGCTTCGACGTGCACGTCGAAGAACCGCGTCGCGTCGGCGTCACCGCCGAGCCGGCGCAATCCGTTGCCGTAGCGGCGGTTCGGCAGCGACGAGGTCATCTCGAACGCGGCCAGGTGCCCGAGCGTGGCGCCGAGCCAGCGCCGGTGGAAGCCGAACAGCGACATCAGGTTGCTCACCGCGAGCGTCACGGCGGGGACGTCGTCGATGTAGTGGCCGTAGGCGTCGTCGAGCCCGAGCCCGCGCATGGTGGCGCGGAACAGCTCGGAGTGCATGCGCTCCAGCCTGCCGTCGCCGTACTCGTCGGACTGGATCTCCAGGAGGGCCACCTTGGCGGCGCCGGACAGGCGGGGAATGGCCCAGCTGTGCGGATCCGCTTCCTTGAGGTGGTAAACCGAGCGGTGCACGACGAACTCGCGGAACTGCCCGGCCGAAGCGCGGCGCTGCAGGAACTTCGCCAGCGAGGGCCCGTCGTCGTTCCGGACCAGCTCGAGGAGCGCTTTCGGCACGTCCTCGGGCCGCACGGCGACCGTGGGCACGAGCTCGCGCAGCCCCGCCAGCCAGCGCTTCTCCGCCTCCCGTCTGACGCGGTCGACGAACGGCGTGTGCTCCCAGCCCGGGTCGACGTCGTCGAAGCCGCGGTAGCCGAGTTCGTAGCAGATCCACAGCGTGAGCTGCAGATCGTCGTCGTGCAGCACCGGCAGCTCCGCGAAGCCCGGCAGGGGACCGCCGTCGGTGTCGTCCGGCTTCCCGCCGAGGAGCCGGTGGGCGACCGCGGTGCTCAACGGGCCGCGGGGGTGGGGCAAGAACATGGAACCTCCTGATCACTGGGCGCCCCGGATACCCATTCGGACGCTCTTCACGCGTGGCCGGACGAGCGGCCGAAGAGGAACGGCGGACCCCGCGGCACCGTTGTTCCGGCCGGCCCGCAGGTGCTATACCGGCAGCTGCCCGGTGTCGCGACGACGCGATGCCCAAGCGAGCGGAGTGTCTGGTGGCGAACCGTGCTTTGCGCTCATCCGCCGTGGTGGCGGCCCTGACCGCGCCCGTCCTCCTGCTGGGGACCGCGAGCGCGGTGGCCGCGCCCGGCTCGCCACCGGGGCGGCAGCTGACGATCGAGACGGTCTCGAACCCGCGGCCGTCCCTCGTCAGCGGGGGACAGGTCCTGGTCAGGGTCGTCCCGCCGGAGCGGACGCACGCCGGGCGGGTCACCGTCAGCGGCAACGGCCACGACGTCACGTCGAGCTTCCGCACCCAGCCGGACGGCAGCCTGCTCGGCCTGGTGACCGGCCTGCGCGACGGCGTCAACGACCTGAGCGCCCGGGCCGGCGGACCCGGCCCGGACCAGCGGGCGAACCTGCGCGTCACCAACCACCCGATCACCGGGCCCGTCTTCTCCGGCGCGCAGCAGCACCCGTTCTACTGCGAAACCCAGGCGTTCGGCCTGCCCGCGGCCTCCCAGCCCCTCTGCAGCGCGCCGACGCAGGTGAGCTACCAGTACAAGACCACCGCCGGGGCGTTCGCGCCGCTGGCGGACCCGGCGACCCGGCCCGCGGACCTCGCGACGGCCACGGTCAACGGACACGCGGTGCCGTACGTGGTCCGCGTCGAGCGCGGCACGATCGACCGCGCCGTCTACGAGATGGCGGTGCTCTACGACGGCGCGCCGTCGCCCGTCGCCCCGGACGCCGGCTGGAACGGGAAGCTGGTCTACACCTTCGGCGGCGGCTGCAACGCGGGCTACCACCAGGGCGCCGCGACCGGCGGGGTCGTCAACGACCTGTTCCTGGCCCAGGGCTACGCGGTCGCGTCGTCGACCCTGAACGTGCTCGACACCAACTGCAGCCCGATCATCTCGGCCGAAGCGGCGATGATGGTCAAGGAGCACTTCATCGAGACCTACGGCCCGGTCGCCCACACCATCGGCTGGGGTGGCTCGGGCGGGGCGATCCAGCAGTACGACATCGCCGAGAACTACCCCGGCATCGTCGACGGCATCATCCCCGGCGTCTCGTTCCCGGACCCGCTGAGCGTCGGCGGGCCGGTGTCGGACTGCCGCCTGCTCGAGCAGTACTTCGCCGGGCCGGGCGCGTCGTTCACCGCGGCGCAGAAGCAGGCCGTCGCGGGCTTCGCCAGCTACGACTCCTGCGTCTCCTGGAACCTGACCTTCGCCAGCCGCGCGACCGCGACCGGCAGCTGCAACGCGGCGATCCCGGTCGCGGCGCGGTGGGACCCGGTCACCAACCCGCGCGGGGTGAAGTGCAACTCCAACGAGCAGCTGGTGAACCAGATCGGGCGGGACCCGAAGACCGGGTTCGTGCGCAGCCCGCTGGACACCACCGGCGTGCAGTACGGCCTGGCCGCGCTGAAGGCCGGGAAGATCACCGCGGCGCAGTTCACCGACCTCAACGCCGGCATCGGCGGTCTCGACTACACCGGAAAGCCCGTGGCGCAGCGGATCGCGGCCGATCCGAAGGCGCTCAGCGCGGTTTATGCCGACGACATCATGAACTCGGCGTCGCAGGGCCTGCGGGAGACGCCGATCATCGACCAGCGGACCGATCTCGACCTCGCCGGGTTCGGCAACGACATTCACACCACCGAGTGGTCTTACGTGATGCGGCAACGGCTTCTGCGGGCCAACGGCACGGCGGCCAACCAGGTCATCATCGAAAACCACGCCACCCCGGCCGAAGCGGCGGCCGCCAGCGTCTACGAGCTGGGCGCGATGGACCGCTGGCTGACCGCGATCGACGCGGACCGCTCGCACCGGAGCCCCCAGCAGAAGGTGCTGGCGAACCGGCCGGCCGATCTCGGCGACGGGTGTTACCTCTCGGCCGCGTCGCGCATCACCGAGAAGCTGACGTACCCGGCGAGCGGCCAGTGCGGCGCGCAGTACCCGGTGGCGGCCAACACCCGGATGGTCGCGGGGGAGAGCCTGGCCCTCGATGTGCTGAAATGCCGGCTGAAGCCGCTCGACTTCCGCGACTACCCGGTCGCCTTCACCGCCGCGGAACGGCAGCGGTTGCGCGCGACGTTCCCCGGCGGGGTGTGCGACTACGGCCGTCCGGGCGTCGGGCAGCGCGCCCCGATCGGGACCTGGCTGAGCTACGGCGACGAACGGACCGGCACCACCCCGCCGACGAAGGTGTGGTGACGGAGGCGGGTCAGCCGGGCGGGTTCCCGTAACCGCGCAGGAACAGCGCTTCGGTCAGCGCCATGGCCGCGATCTCCTGGGGTGCCACGCTTTCGTTGGGCGCGTGGATGCGCGACCGCGGTTCCTCGACGCCGATGAGGAGAATCTCCGCGTCCGGGTAGGTTTCGGCGAAGACCGTGCACAGCGGGATCGACCCGCCCTGCCCGAGCCGGCTCATCGGGGTCCCGTACGCGGTCCGCATGGCCTCGCCCAGCACGTGGTGGGCGAGGCCGTGGGTGGCCGGGCGGAACGGGCGGCCGCTCGCCTCGATCGCCACCGACAGGCGGGCGCCGCGCGGGGTGGCCGCGATCAGGTGCTCGGTCAGGGCGCGCGCCGCTTCGTGCGGCTCGATGCCGGGTGGGATGCGGAGGTTCAGCCTGGCCCTGGCCCGCGGGGTGATGGCCGCGGCGGAGCCGACGACCGGCGGGCAGTCGATGCCGAGCACCGTCAGCGCCGGCCGGGCCCACAGCATGTCCGCGACGCCGGCATCACCGTCGGCACCGAGCAGGGCGGCGTCGGGGGACAGTCCCGCGTCCGCCCGGAACTGGGCCGCCGGGTAGGGGGCGCCGGACCAGCGGCCGTCGCCGGGCAGGCCGTCGACGGTCGTGGCGCCGTCGGCGTCACGCAAGGAGGCCAGCACCGACACCAAAGCGGCCAGCGCGTCCGGGGCGGGGCCGCCGAACATGCCGGAGTGCAGCTCGGACGGCAGCGCCTCGACGGAGACGACGACGTTGACCATGCCACGCAGGCTGACCGTGACGGCGGGCCGCCCGACCGCGACGTTCCCGGTGTCGCACACCAGGATCGCGTCCGCCCGCAGGAGGTCGGCGTGCTCCGGGACGAACGCCTCCAGACCGCCGGTGCCCTGCTCCTCCGAACCTTCGACGACCAGCTTGAGGTCGACCGGCAGGTCGTCGCCGAGCGCGCGCAACGCCGTGAGGTGCATGAGGATGTTGCCCTTGCAGTCGGCCGCGCCGCGCCCGTACCAGCGGCCGTCCACCTCGGTCAGCCGGAACGGCGGTGTCCGCCAGGCGCCGGGGTCCAGCGGCGGCTGGACGTCGTAGTGCGCGTAGAGGAGCACCGTCGGCGCGTTTTCCCGGCCGCACGAACGGAAACCGAGCACGGCCTGGCTGCCGTCTGGGGTGTCCGCCACCCGGGTGTCGAACCCGGTGTCCGCGAACGCGCCGGCCACCCAGGCCGCGGCCCGCCGGCACTCTTCGGGTGGGAACTGCCGCGGGTCCGCGACGGAGGGGATCGCGACGAGGTCGGCGAGGTCTTCGCGCGCTCGTGGCATGAGCCCGTTCACGCGGGCACGGAGGTCCATCGCGCTCACCCGCCCGTCGCGAGCTTCTCGGGACAATAGATTTCGATGACGAGCCGCTGTGCGCGCGCCGCGGCTTCGGGCGAAAGCACCCGGCGGGCCCCGGGCGTGGGCGTCGCGCCCGGGTCGGCGCAGGTCGAGCCGCCGTCCGTGCCGAGCAGCCGGACGACCTGGTCCCGCGACGGCGTCCGCGCACCCGCCTGGGCCAGCCGCGAGACGAGCAGGTCGGCCTTCGCCTCGGCTTCGGCGGAGACCCGGGCGGAGTGGAAGAGCAGGTACCCGGCCACCAGGAGGCCGCCCAGCACGACCCCCACGACGAGGTAGACCACCACCCGTTGCCCGCCGGTCGATCGTTCGTCCACAGTGGTCACGACGTGCTCACCTCCGGCAGCCGCCACGACGGCTTGCGCAGGCGGTAGAACAGGAAGGGCACCAGCAGGCCGAGGCCGAGGGCGCCGCCCGCGACGACCCCGAGGTAGATCCACGGGTTGCCCGAGCCGAACTGGGACGGCGGGACGAACCCGACCAGCAGTGCGGCGAGGGACGCGCAGAACCCGACACCGCACAGCCCGAGCAGCATCGGCGCGCGGTACCCGCGCGGGTGTTCGGGGTGCTTGCGCCGCAACCGCACCGCCGCGACGAACATCAGCAGGTACATGATCAGGTACACCTGGGTGGTGATCACCGAGAAGATCCAGTACGCGCTCGAGACGTCCGGGATGAACGCGTAGCACAGGGCGATCAGCGTGGTGAGCACGCCCTGGGTGACGAGGATGTTCTGCTGCACGCCCTGTTTGTTGAGCCGCTGCAGGAACGGCGGCAGGTACCCCTCCTGCCGGGAGATCAGCAGCAGGCCCTTCGACGGGCCGGCCAGCCAGGTCAGCATCCCGCCGAGCGAGGCCAGGACGAGCATGACACCGATCAGCGGCGTCAGCCACTGGATGCCGAAGGTGGTGAACACGGCTTCGAAGGCCTGCATCACCCCGGCCGTGAGCGACAGCTGGTCGGCGGGGATGACCCAGCTGATCGCCAGCGCGGGCAGGACGAAGATGAGCAGCACCAGCCCCATCGCCAGGAACATGGCCCGCGGGAACTCCTTGCCCGGTTCGCGCAGCGACGAGACGTGCACGGCGTTCATCTCCATGCCGGAGTAGGACAGGAAGTTGTTGACGATCAGCACGAGGCTCGCGAGCCCGGCCCACGCGGGGAGCAGGTGGTCCGCCGACATCGGCGCGGCGGAGGGGTGGCCCTGGGCCAGGAACACGATGCCGAGGACCACGAGGAGCGCGCCGGGAACCAGGGTCCCGATGACGAGCCCGCCGCCGGCGAGCCCGGCCACGCCCTTGGTGCCGCGGGAGGAGATCCAGACCCCCGACCAGTAGGCGACGACGATGACGGCGGCGGTCCACCACCCGTTGTCCGCCAGGCTCGGGTCGAAGACGTACGCGAGCGTGCTCGCGACGTACCCGAGCAGGCTCGGGTAGTAGAAGATCGTCATCGCGAACTGGCACCAGACCGCCAGGAAGCCCATCGGCTTGGAGATCCCGAGCGCCACCCAGTTGTAGACCCCGCCCGGCCAGCCGGAGGCCAGCTCGGCCGAGACCAGGGAGGTCGGCAGCAGGAACACGATCGCCGGGACGACGTAGAGGAAGACGGCGGCGAGGCCGTAGACGGCCATCGTCGGCGCCGGGCGCAGGCTCGCGACGGAACTGGTCGTCATGAGCGCGAGCGCGATCCAGGAGATCCACGCGGCGGCCGGCGGTTTCGCGCGGCCGGTTCCCGCGGTGGCCGGCGGTGACGCCCCGGGTGACTCCGGTGGCCGGTGCGGTCGGTTCGTGGCGGTCATGGGTGGTGGCCTCCCGGCTTCACGTCGGTGGGGTGCCTCATCGTGTTCCGCGCCGGGCCCGGCCGGGTCACCCGTCGCGGGCGAGACCGGCGGGCGGCGGGTCAGCCGAGCGCGGCGTCGAGCGTGACGGCGGCGTCGATGAGGGCGAGGTGGGTGAAGGCCTGCGGGAAGTTGCCGAGCTGCTCGCCGGTCGGCGCGATTTCCTCGGCGTAGAGGCCGACGTGGTTGGCGTAGGTGAGCATCTTCTCGAACGCCGTGCGGGCTTCCTCGAGCCGGCCCGCGCGGGCCAGCGCGTCGACGTAGGTGAAGCTGCACAAGGAAAAGGTGCCTTCGTCGCCGCTGAGACCGTCCGGGGACGCGGCCGGGTCGTAGCGGTAGACCAGGCTGTCGGTGACCAGCTCGGCCCGGATCGCGTCCAGTGTGGACAGCCACAGCGGGTCGTGGGCGGGGAGGAAACCGGTGCGGGGCATGCGCAGCAGGGCCGCGTCCAGCTCCTCGCCGGTGTAGTGCTGGACGAAGGCGTTGCGCGTCCGGTGCCAGCCGCGGCCGAGGATCTGGCCGTAGATGGTGTCGCGCTGCCAGGCCCAGTCCTCGACCGGCGCGGGGCGGCCGTGGGCGGCGGCCAGCCGGATGCCGCGGTCGAAGGCGACCCAGCTCATCAAGCGGCCGTAGGTGAACGACCGGCGGCCGCCCCGGGTCTCCCAGATGCCTTCTTCGGCCTGGTCCCAGTGTTCGGCGAGCCAATCCAGCGCCGCCCGCAGGGCGGTCCAGCCCTGGTGGGGGAGCTCGAACCCGGCGCGGTCGGCGGCGTAGACGCTGTCGAGGGCCTCGCCGTAGATGTCGAGCTGCAGCTGCCCGGCCGCGTCGTTGCCGATCCGCACCGGGCTCGACCCCCGGTAGCCGGACCAGTGCGCGAGGCTCTCCTCCTGCAGGTCGGTGGCGCCGTCGACGCGGTACAGCACCGCGAGCGGCCCGCCGCTGCCCGCCCGGCCTTCGCGGATGCGGTCGCCCAGCCAGCTCCCGAACCGGGCCGCTTCCTCGGTGAAGCCGAGGGCCAGCAACGCCGAAACCGAGAACGACGCGTCCCGGACCCAGGTGTAGCGGTAGTCCCAGTTGCGCTCCCCGCCGATCCGCTCGGGCAGGCCGAGGGTGGGCGCGGCGACCAGTCCGCCGGTCGGTGCGTAGGTGAGCAGCTTGAGGGTGATCGCCGAGCGGGCCACGACCTCCCGCCAGCGGCCGCGGTAGGTCGAGCGGGCCAGCCACGCGCGCCACCAGTCCACGGTGGTGTCGAAGAGCTCCGTGAACTCGGCGACGCGGATTTCGCGCGGGGGCGCCGCGGCGTCGGTCTCGAGCACGAGCCCGCGGACCTGCCGCGCGGTCAGGGTGAGCCGCAGGTGCACGTCGCCCTCCTCGACGCGCGCGTCGGCGAGGTGTTCGTCGCCGGGCTCGCGGACCGCGTGCAGCACCAGGGAAGTACCCCGCGCGTTGAACACGGCCCCGCTCCGGACGAGCGTCGCCTGGTGCGGACGGCGGCCGTAGTCGAAGCGGGGGGCGACCAGCACGTCGAAGGTCATCCGGCCGCGGACGCAGCGCACGAGCCGGGCGATCCGGTGTTCGGTGGTGGCGGCCGGGCCGCAGGGCGGCATGAAGTCGACCACCTCGCCGATGCCGTCCGGGCCGGAGAAGCGGGTGATCAGCACCGCGGTGTCCGGGTGGTACATCTGCGACGTCGTGTGCTCGCCGGCCGGGCGGATGCGGAACCGGCCGCCGCGTTCGTCGTCGAGCAGCGCGCCGAAGACCGACGGGGAATCGAAGCGGGGGCAGCAGAACCAGTCGATCGACCCGTCGGTCGTCACCAGCGCGGCGGTCTGCAGGTCGCCGATGATCCCGTGCTCGGCGATCGTCGTCTCGGTCATGGGCTCCTCCACGGCAGGCGGGTCCGGTCGCCTGCACCGTCGCGGGAGCGGGTGGGCGCTGCCTCATCCGCGTGGGGTGAGGTGGCCCGGCGGCGGTCGCGCCACCGTGTGCGGTACCCGACCGGAAGGCCCGCCGATGATCGTGCTGCCCCTGGCGCTCGCCCAGTTCGTCGCCAGCTACGCGGCGACCACCATGACCGTGGCCGTCACCGACATCGCCGCCGACCTCGGCACCACGGTGATCGGCGTGCAGACGGCGATCACCGTGTTCACCCTCACCATGGCGTCGCTCATGGTGCCCGGCAGCAAGCTGAGCGACCTGCTGGGCCGCAAGCGGTGCTTCCTGGCCGGGCTGGTCGTCTACGGCGCGGGCGCGCTGCTGGCCTCGGCGGCCCCCGGACCGGGGCTGCTGATCACCGGTTACTCGGTGCTGGAGGGGATCGGGTCGGCGCTGATGATCCCGCCGATCTACATCCTGGTCACGGTGACCAGCCGCGACGTCGAGACCCGTGCCCGCGCGTTCGGCGTGGTGAGCGGGGCGGGCGCGCTGGGTGCCGCGGCCGGGCCGCTGGTCGGCGGCCTGGTCACGACGTGGCTCGGGTGGCGTGCATCCTTTCTCCTGCAGGTGCTCCTGGTCGTGCTGATCCTCCTGCTGGCGCTGCGCCTCCCCGAGCCGCCCGCCCCGCCCCGCGAGAAGCGGTTCGACGTCGCCGGCGCGATCCTGTCGGCGGCCGGCCTGTTCTTCGTCGTCTTCGGCGTCCTGCAGGCGGGCACGTACGGCTGGCTGGTCTCACGGGCGGACTTCGCCGTCGGCGGGGTCGTGCTGCTGCGGGCCGGCGGGCTCTCGCCGGTGTGGCTGTTCGCCGGCATCGGCGCCGCCTTCCTGTGGGTGTTCTTCGCACACGTCCGCGCGCGGGAGCGGGCGGGCCGTGAGCCGCTCGTGCCCTCGGGGCTCTTCCGCGACCGCGTCACCGGGCTCGGGCTGCTGACCCAGCACGTGCAGTGGCTCGTCCTGCAGGGCTCGTTCTTCGTCGTGGCGGTCTTCCTGCAGCAGGTTCGCGGCTACGACGCGATCGAAACCGGGCTGATGCTGACCCCCGCGACGGTCGGCATCCTGGGCGCCTCGGCCACCGCCGGCCGGATGGCGCGGCGGCATCCCCAGCGGCGCCTGGTCCGCGCCGGCTTCGTCCTCGCCCTCGCGGGGCTGGTCCTCGTCCTGCTGCTGGTGCGGGCCGGCTCCGGCGTGGCGAGCGCGATCCCCGGGCTGTTCCTGCTCGGTGCCGGGGTCGGGATCATGCTGACGGCGTCGGTGAACCTGGTGCAGTCCCGGTTTCCGGACTCCGCCCAGGGCGACATCTCGGGGGTGTCGCGCAGCGTGTCGAACCTCGGCTCGGCGGTGGGGACGGCGCTCGCCGGCGCCGTCCTGGCCGGGACGCCGCACCTCGGCGGACGGTCCTTCGCGCTGGCTCTCGCGACCTTGGCGGTCGTGGCGGTGGCCGGGCTGGTCGCCGCCCTGCTGCTGCCGGCGCCGGACTGATCCGTCCCTTGTGGACGAACGCCGGTGCCGCACGGCGGTCACGATCACCCGCAGCACCACGCTCAGCACCACCAGGTCCGCGGCCATCTGGAAGGTCACCAGCACCCGGGCGGCTGGCGAGATCGGTGTGATGTCGCCGAAGCCGACCGTGGCGAACACGGTGACCGTGAAGTAGAGCGCGTCGGTGCGGGTCAGGCCGGTGCCGAAGGACCCCGGCCGGTCGTGGGCGAGCACGTAGTAGACGTCGGCGAACAGGAGCAGGAACAGCGGGACGACGAGCGCGAGCGCCTGGACGCCCTGCCAGGCGGGGTAGGGCGAGCGCAGGATCATCCGCACCTCGCCGGCGACCAGCAGGACCACGACGGCGAGACCGGCGGCGAAGACGGCCACCGTCCACGGCCGCAGGGCCTGGTCGACCGGGAGCAGGTAGTACAGGCAGAGCAGCGCGGTGACCGTCAGCAGGGGTCGAAGCACCGCGAGGTGGACGAACCGCCACCGCCGCGTCGCGGTCAACGCGCGAGAGCCTTCTGCTTGAGCGCGTGGTATTCCGCGTCGTCGATGACGCCTTCCTCCAGCAGCCGCCGGGCTTCGGCGATCTGCGCCGCGCCCGTGGTGTCCGAAGTGGACACCGAGCGGACGTAGTCCTCGAACCGGCGCTGCTGGGCCAGGTGGTACGCCCGCCGCCGTTCACCGAGGTGCCTGCCCTGGATGCCCAGGTACAGCAGGACGCCGAGGATCGGCAGCACGAGCACCAGCACCGTCCAGCCGGCCTTGGCCCAGCCGGACACGTCGGTGCGGCGGTACAGGTCGCCCAGTGCCACGAACAGCAGGCAGAACCAGGCGACCCAGCAGAAGAAGACCAGCATCGTCCCCAAGAGGTCGAAGAACGGGTACTCCGCGTTCGCCAGGGTCATGACGTCTCCTCACACACGGGATCGGGGCCGGGCACGCTCGGGCGTGCCCGGCTCACTCGACCGGATCCCGGGTCCGCCCGCCTCACCCGCGCCGGGTGGGGCGAGCGGTGCGTCAGGTCGTGAAGTCGGCGACCTCGGCGTCGAGGAGACCGCGCTCCTGCGCGATCGCCACCGCCTCGCGCCTGCTGCGGACGTCGAGCTTCGTGTAGATGCCGCGGACGTGGGTCTTGACGGTGTTCGGCGAGACGGTCAGGTCCTCGGCGATCTCGTCGATCGACCGCTGGGTCGGCAGCAGGCGCAGGACGCTGCGTTCGCGTTCGGTCAGCGGGGCCGGCATCGGCGGGGTGCGCAGCCGGCGTCGCAGGGCGAGGATCTCACCGGCGAACCGTTCGCCGGTGCCCAGGCCGCCCAGCCGGCTGGTCAGGAACCCGACCAGCTCCGGCGGGGCGAAGACGAACGGGAACCGGACGCCGGTCGGTTCGGCGACGCGCAACGCCTCGTCCAGCAAGCGGACCGCCCGCTCCCGCGCACCCGCCGCCAGCGCGGCCTGCACGCCGACGAGGGACGCCTCGATCGTGGCCCACGGCAGCGCCATGGGTGGTCCGTCCTCCGCCAGGGACCGCAGCACGGAGCTCGCCGCGAGGTGGCGGCCGAGCCGCAGCTGGGTCCGCGCGCGCATCAGCAGCAGCTCACCCGACCCGGCGAGGATCGGGTGGGCCCAGCGCACGGCCTCCCTGGCCTGGCTCGCCGCCCCCAGCCGCAACGCCGCGCGCTGTTCCAGCACGGCGCACAAAGCCGCGTGGCCGGCGGGGCAGGCCCGGCCGGTCCCGAGCCGGATGCGGGCCCGGCGCATCCGCCGCAGTCCCGCGTGCCAGCCGCCGAGCTCGAACTCCGCGGCTCCCCGCAGCGTTTCCGCGACCAGCCGGAGGTCCTGGGCCGCTCGCGCGGGGGCGTCACCGACGAGCTGTCCGATCCGCTTCGCGTGCGTCAGGGCGTCGGCGGGTTGGCCGCGCAGCAGGGCGCCGTAAGCGAGCAGGGCGCACGCTTCGGCTCCTTGCAGCGACCGGAAATGATCCTGCCGCGCCCGCCGGGCCTCGGCGCGGCGGGCGAGCGTCTCCATCACGCGGTAGTCGCCGTCGTAGCCGGCCAGCTCGCCCAGCGTGGTGAGGCACTGGGCGACCGTGAAGTCTTCGTCGCGCCGCTCCGCGGTGTCGAGGACCCGGACCAGCTCCGCGCGGGCCGCCGCGCGGTCGTGCGGGGCGAGGAGGACGGCGGTCCGGTGGAGGGTCGCGAGGTCACCGAGGCCGGCCTCGGCGGCCAGCCGCTCATCGACCTGCTCGGCCGCGCGGACGGCCTGCACCGGAGTGCGGTCGAGCCGGGTGAGCCGGGAGTACGCCAGCTGGCGCAGGACGGTCAGCTCCGCCGTCGGCCGGTCCGGCCACGCCACCTCCGCCCGGGCCAGCTGCAGCCCGGCCGCCGACGTCTCCGCGGCCTCCAGGCACAGCGCGGCCGAGATCAGCGCCGCCAGCGGATCGGCCGTGACCCGCCGGTTTTCGAGCACGGTCAGTGCCAGCCGCAGGACGTGGTGCTCGCCCGCGAGGAACAGCGGCACGGCGTTCTCCCGCAGCAGTTCGCCGACCCGGGCGGGATTGCCCGAGCGGACGCTGTGCAGCAGCGCCGGTGCCGGGCGGTCGTGTCCGGCGAACCAGCGCGCCGCCGTCGCGTGCAGGGTCCGGCTCCGGTCCGGGGCGCGCCGCTGCAGGTCCGCGCGCAGGTAGGTGCGCAGCAGCGGCGTCACGCTGTGGTGCGGCGGACTGCCACCGGACTCGACCACCCGGGTGGCCGGCTCGCCCAGCTCGCGGAGCGTCGCCTCTGCGTCCGCGCGGCCGCAGAGCACCGGCGCGAGCCCGGCCGGGACCTCGTCGCAGATGCTGATCGTGCGGAGCAGCTCCCGCTGCACCGGGGTCAGTGGGGCGAGGACTTCGTCGGTCAGGTAGTCGAGCACCGCGGTGTCGCGGCCGGTGTCGAAGTCCCGCAGGCTGCCGTGGCGGACGGCGGACGCGGCGGCGAGGCGCAGCCCGGCCGGCCAGCCCCCGGTCCGGGCGACGAGCGGGCCGACCTCGTCCGGCGGGACCGTCGCCCGGGCCGTGGCGAGCAAGGCCTTCGCTTCCTCGGTGGAGAACCGCAACTGCTCGGCGCCGACCTCGACGAGCCGGTCCGCGAGCCGGGCCCGGCCCAGCGGCAGCGGCGGCTCCCGCCGGCTCGTGACGGCCAGGCACAGGCCCGCCGGCTGGTGCCGGACCAGTTCCCGCAGCCCGTGCCACGGGCCGGGGGCGGTGATCTCCTGGGCGCCGTCGAGGACGAGCACGACGGGCTCGGGCAACGCGTCCAGTGCGTCGGCCACCCGGGCCAGGAAGGCGAGGTCGGTGCTGGGCTCGCCGGGTACTTCCAGCTGCCGCAGCGAGGAGCCGTCCGGGACGGGCCCGCAGCGGCCCAGCGACTCGAGGACCGCGGCCCAGAAGAGCCGGTCATCGTTGTCATCGGCGTCGGCGGACAGCCAGGCGACCGCGTCGCGGCCCCGGCGGCGCGCCCAGTCGGCGAGGAGCACCGTCTTGCCGAACCCGGCCGGGGCGCCGACGAACACGATGGCCGCCTCGCCCCTTCCGTCGAGGGGGCCGAGCAGACGCGGTCGCGACACGAAATCCGACGGCGGGCCGGGGACGGTGATCTTCGCCCTCGGGACCCGTCTTCGGGGCGAGTCATCGCGGCACGGGTTCATGCGCAATTCTCCTTCGCGCTCGGTTCCGGACATTCTCGGCGGATCCTGCCACGCAATTAGCTCGGCTCACCCGCTGCGGGCGACGAAAACGACAGCCGTGCGCAGAATCGTGTGCGCCGTGAAAAGTCGTGGAGATTCCCCGGAAAGCCGTCGCGGCGGCACGCGCCGATTCGCCGCCTCCCAGTTCCTCTGGCTCGGGCCGGGTGAGGTCGTGGTGCTCGACGTGGTGCGGACGGGCCGGATCAGCGTCGGCTCGGTCCTGCTCTGGCTGGTCGTGGCGCTGGCCGCCCTGACGCCGGTGGCCGAGGTGCGGGTCGGCGTCCGGGCCGGTGCGGACCTGGTCGCCCGGCTGCTGTTCCTGCCGCCGCGCGGGTGGTCGATGGCCGTCGTCCTGATCGACGTCGTCGTGCTCGCCCGCGCGTGGTATTCGGCGGGCCGGGCGCGGCGGGACGGGGGCACCCGGTGAGCCGGCCCGCCCTCCTCGGCTTCCGGGCGGGCGTGAATTACGTCTTCCGGGGGTGCGGGGCAATTCCGGAATGGGTCGTCGAAGGCGTCGACGGCTTTCGGGGTGTGCTCGTCGTCCCCGTTCCACCCGAAACAATCGTCTTCGGCACGCTGGGAGACCCCGGCAGCCTGCCCCGAATCCTGGGCAGGCTCGAGGCGCTCGGGATGCGCGTGGCGTCCGTGCACCGCGTCCGGGAACTCCCGGGGTCGCCGCCCGGCGGGAGTTCCTGACCCGCCGCCGGGCTCCGCCCGCGCGAGGCGGTCCGTCACGACCCGGACGCCGCCGTGACGTGGCCGAGCCGGATCGCCTGGCGCAGCGCCGCGTGGTCGCGTTCGTTCTGGTCGGCGCAGGCCACCGCGAACTCCCGGACGGCCTCGGCGAACGCCGGACCGGAGCCGAGGTACGCGGCGATCGCGAGCGCGTCGCCGGTGCGCGCGTGCGCCCGCGCCAAGGTCCACCCGCACAGGCGGGCGTGCGACCGCAGCACGTCCGGGGTCATCGTCGTGCCGTCGCCGGTGAGCCGGCCGCCGCGCAGCCGCCGGACGTGGAAGTCGCGGGGGCGGCCGTCGACGTCGGCGTCGTGCGCCCAGCCGAGGAAGACGTCTCCGGCGGCCTGGATCAGCCGTTGCCCGGCGACCACCCGCCGGCCCGGACCACCCGCCGCGGCGACGCCGGCGTACTCCTGCAGCACCGACGGCCCGGCCTCCTTCAGCTGAAGGAAGAGCGGATCCCCGGTACCGGTCCGCGCGAGCAGCGCCACCCAGCACCGCGTGCCGGCTCCGCCGGGGCCGGGCACCGTGCGGGCGACGTCGGCCAGCCGGTAGCGGTCCAGCAAGGCCCGCCGCGCCGGGCCGAGCGTGTGCCGGTAGCGCGAAAGCACCGCGCCGAGACGGTCCGCGAGCGTCGCCGGGTCACCGTCGCCGGCGAGGTGGCCGGCCGGGACGACCACCGGCGGACGCGTGGCCAGCCGCAGCTGCCCGTCGCGGATTTCGGTGAACCGGCGGCCGCCGGTGTCGCGGCCGGGTACGCCGGACCTCGCCGGACCCAGGTGGTGGGCCGCGACCACGCGCAACGTCCGGGCGTCGGCGGGGGCGAAGAAGATTTCGAGCGACGTCCGGCGGGCGAAGTCGTGCATCGCGAGGCGGTACGACTCCACCGCGGCGACCACCGTGCGCCGCCGCTGGGCCGGCGGGTGTCCCGTCTCCCGGCTCGTGACCTCGAAGCTCGCGGCGAGCCGCTTGACGTCCCATTCCCAGGGCGCGCGCAGGGTTTCGTCGAAGTCGGCGAAGTCGAACACGAGCCGGCGGCCCTGGGCGGCGAACAACCCGAAGTTGGCGAGCTGGGCGTCTCCGCACGCCTGGACCGGGAACCCGGTCCGCGGCGTCGTGGCGAGGTCGGCCGCGGCCGGCAGCGCGGCGCCGTGGAAGTAGGCGAGGGGCGAAGCGGCCATCCGGCCGTAACGCAGCGGCAGCAGCTCCGGCACCCGGTCGGCGTCCTGGCCGGCCAGCAAAGCGAGCGGATCGCGTCCGGCGGGGCCGGGGAACTCGGCGTGGCGGGCCGCCGGCACCGCGATGCGGGCGGCCCGGGCACGAGCGGTCCGCACGTCGGGGGCCGCGGTGTCCATTTCGGTGAGTGGCATGGACGGATCGTCGGCCGCCGAACCGGCCGGGGCGTCGCCCGCCGGGGGTGAAGCGGGGAGTCATCCACCACGGGTGACGACTCGCGGCGGCCGGCGTCGCAGGCTGGGTCCGTGGAGACGCGGTGGTGGCGAAGCGGATGACGGGTGAGGCGTCGGTGCCCCGGCGGGTGTATCGCGGGGGATCTCCGAGGCGGTGCCGTTCGGGTTCCCCGGCTTCGCCACTTCGTCCGGCGGGCCCCGGTGGCGGCCGGGGCGGGCCGGTCGGACGCCGGTCGTGCCGTGTCCTCCGCGGGTGGCCGCGGCGGCGCTCGGGGGCGTCGCCGCGGTCCGGCCCGTGCCGGCGTATCCGCTCGCACCCGACCGGCGGTCCGCGGTGGACTGATCGGAACAGCGGCCGCCGCCGTCCGGTCGCATGCGGACGCCCTGCGCTACAAGCGTTCTCGCTGAGGTGCCTCGCCGAAGGCCTCGCGCAGCCGGGATTCTTCCTCCTCGGACAGGTTGGTGCTCAGCAACGTCGCGCCGGTTTCCTTGAACGGTTCGACCACCCGGTCCAGCACCGTGCCGTCCGACATCACGAACAGCGCCGAGGTGCCCGGGGTGACCTGGTTCCGGACGGTTTCAATGAACTCTTCGTCGATGCCGATGTGGCTCAGTGATCCCGTCAGTGCCCCGATCGCCGCGCCGACGGCCGCGCCGAGCAACGGGACGAGGAAGATGAGGCCGAACAGCAGGCCCCAGAAGGCCCCACCCATCGCGCCGGCACCGGTCAGGGAGCCGAGGTCCTTGGTCTTCGGCTTCTTCCGTCCTTCCGGCCAGGTGACGTAAGCCGCGTCCGCGATGGAGATCAGCTGCTGTTTCTGTAGCTGGCGAAGCAGTTCCAGTGCGTTTTCGGCGCCTTCGACGGTGGGGAACCTCCACACGGTCAACGTGGCCATGACTCCTCCTCGGTCCGGGATCGGTGGTCTGCCGAACTGTTTCCCGGGCGTCGAAGCGCGGCATCGCCCACGCCGTGTGAGCCGCGGACCGGCCGCGGCCGGAGCAGCCGATCTCACCTGGGGCGGGCGAGGACCGGCGGACGACCGACCGACCATGATCGCCCGGGTCCGCAGCTCCGAGGCAGGAAGCAGAGGGAATCATGACCGACCACACGCAGCCATGGACCGGATCGACCGGCGCACGGACGCCGTCCCCGCCGGAGCGGGCCGTCGCCCGGTCACGGCGGGTCGGCTGGATCTGGTTCGCCGCGGCGATCACCGTCCTGGCCGGACTGTTCAACGTCGTGGAGGGACTGGTCGCGCTGTTCGACCGGGACTACTACGTGCTCGGCCCGTCCGGGCTGCTCGTCTTCACCTTGAACGGCTGGGGCTGGATCCACCTGATCGTCGGTGGCCTCGCCGTGCTGGCGGGCATCGCGCTGTCCACCGGCGCGCAGTGGGCGCGGGTCGTCACTATCGCGCTCGCCGGCTTCAACGCACTGGCGCAGCTGACTTTCCTGTCCGCCTACCCGTACTGGGGCATCGTCGTGATCGCCCTCGACGTCCTCGTGATCTGGGCCGTCATCGTGCACGGCGACGAATCCACCTACGAAATCTGGTGATCCGGGAGACGCGGCCGCGTCTCACCGGCCGGTGATCAGTACAGTCGTGGCCTCCGTCCGGCGTCGAACGCGAGGACCGGGGGCGATTCTCCCGACGGCCGAGAGGTTGACGTGCTCGTGCGAACGACGACCCGGTTCCGGCCGGTCCCCGGTGGCAAGGTCACGGTGCCGCGGCTGCCGGGGACCTTCGTCCCCCGACCCCGGCTGGGGGCGCTGTTCGACCGCGCCACCGTCCGGCCGGTCACGGTGGTCCGCGCCCCGGCCGGGGCCGGCAAGACCACGGCGCTGGCGAGCTGGGCCGGCGACGGCCGCACCGTCGCCTGGGTGTCGCTGGACGAGAACGACAACGACGAACCCCGGTTGTGGGCGGGGATCCTGTGCGCGCTGCGCCGCTGTCCCGCGGTGGCCGGGAAGAGCGCGGTGCACCGGCTTTCCCCGCCGTCGCCCGGGCGGCGGCGCGGTTTCCTGGCGGACCTGGACGACGCGCTCACCGGCCTGAGCCGTCCGGTGCGGCTGGTCCTGGACGACCTGCAGGAGATCTCCCACCCGGACGCGCTGGAGGCGCTCGCGGCCCTCGTGCACCGGGTGCCGTCCGGTGTCCGGCTGGTGCTGGTCACCCGCGTCGAGCCGCGGCTGCGGCTGGCCCGGCTGCACGTGGAGGGCGTCCTGTCCCGGGTGGACGCGGCCGAACTCCGGTTCACCACCAAGGAGACGACGGTCCTGCTGCGGGCCACCGGGGCCACGGTGGGCGACGACCGCGTCCGGGAGCTCACCGAGCGCACGGCGGGCTGGGCCGCCGCCCTCGGCTGGGCCGCCGTGTCCGTACGCGAAGCGGGGGACGCGGACGCGCTCGTCGCCTCCGTCACCGGGGACGAGCGCGCCGTGGCCAAGTTCTTCGCCGAAGAAGTGCTGTCGCGGCTGCCCGCGGCGACGTCGGATCTCCTGCTGTGCCTCAGTGTCTGCGACGCCGTGAGCGCGACGCTCGCCGTCCGCTTGTCCGGCCGCGTGGACGCCGGGGCGCGGCTGGACGAGCTCGAGCGCGCGCTGGGTCTCGTCGCGCGCACGCCGGCCGACACCTACCGGCTTCCGCCGCTGCTGCGGGGTTTCCTGCGTGCCGAGCTGGCCCGGCGGGACCCGGCGCGGGTGCTGCGGCTGCACGGGACCGCCGCGGCGTGGTTCGCCGGCGAAGGCCGGTTCGGGGAGGCACTCCGGCACGCCGTGGCGGGCCGTGACCGGCAGCGCGTCCTTTCCCTCGCGCGGGAGCACGCCGTGCGCCAGGCCCAGGCCGGTGACGGCGAGCCGGTGCGCGTCGCGCTCACCCACCTGGGCCCCGCGGCCGTCGCGGCGAGCCCGTCGCTGCGGCTGGCGTCGGCGCTGGAAAACATCCAGCGCGGGGACCTCGCCGGTGCCGCGGCCGACCTGGCGGGGGAGGCGCCGGGTGACGACCGGTGGCCCCTCGCCGTCCGTCATCTCGCGGTGGTGACCGGCGAGCGCCCGCCGGAGACCGCGGAGGCCGTGCCGTCCCCGGACTTCGACGCCTGGGCGAACCTCGACCTCGCCTGGCGGTCACTGCACCGCGGGGCCCGCCGGCACGCCGTCACCCGGGCGCGGGAAGCCCTGCGCCTGGCTCACGACGAGCGGCTCGACCACCTCGTGCTCCACAGCCGGCTGGCGCTGGCCGTCGCGACCGCCCTCCACGGCGAGCACCCGGCGATGCGGCGCGCCTGCACGGGCGCGCTGGCCGTCGCGCGCCGGCACGGCTGGCGCCGGTCCCCGGGCGTGGCCGAGTGCCACCTCCTGCTGGCCTACGACGACCTGATGCGCGCCGAGCCCATCGCCGCGGCCCGGGAGCTGGCCCAGGCGACGTCGGCGGAAGTGCCCGGGGGCCCGCCGCTGCTGGGACCGCTCCGCGAGTTCTTCGAGGGCATGGTGCGCTTCGACGACGGCGACCGGGGCGCGGGCTCGCAGGGCATGCGCGCGGCCCGGCACCGGCTCGCCCTCGCCGAACTGCCCCCCGAGGTCGTCGGGGTGTGCGCGGTCGCGGAGTACCACGCGGCTCTCGTCCTCGGCGAAGGGCTGCACGCCGCGGAGGTGCTCGCCTGGGTGCACGAGCGGCTGCCCGGCAGCGGCGAGCTGGCCCTCCTGCGGGTCCGGGCCCACCTCGCCGCCGACGAACCCGATGCGGCGGAAGCGGTTCTGCGGGAAACCGCCTCGGCGAAAGCGGTGCTGCCCGCGACGCCGGTCGACCGGTGCCTGGCCGAAACCGCGCTCGCACTGCGTTCGCACCGGCGGACCAAGGCACTCCACGCCCTCGACCGCGCGCTCGCCCTCGCCCGCCCGAACGGCCTCGTGCGGCCGTTCGCGCTCGCCGAACCGCGGGTCGGGCACCTGCTGATCGACCACTCGGGCGGCTTCGGCTCGCTGGACCGGTTCGCGCAGGCGGTCCGTGGCCGGCTCGTCCCGCGGACCCGGTCCAGCGGCCTGACCGACCGCGAGCAGGTGGTGCTGCGGCGCCTGCCTTCCCAGCGTTCGCTGGACGAAATCGCGTCCGACCTCACCGTGTCGGTCAACACCGTGAAGACGCACGTGCGGGCCATCTACGGCAAGCTCGGCGTGAACAACCGGCGCTCCGCCGTCGTCGTCGCCCGCCAGAACGGCTTGACCTGACAGTCATTCGTCGTCGCGGCGAGGCGCGGACAGCAGCGCGTCGGCCCAGCGGGCCCGCGGGTCGACGTCCACGAGCAGCGCCTTGGCCAGCAGGGTCGCCGGCACGGCGAGGACCGCGCCGAGCGGGCCCAGCAGCCAGGTCCAGAACACGAGCGCCAGTACCGTGACCAAAGTGGACAGACCGACCGAGCCGGCCACGAACCGCGGCTGGATCAGCGACTGCACCACGAAGTTCAGGCCGGCGTACACGACGAGCACCACGAGCAGGGAGCGCCAGCCGCCGTCGAGCAGGGCGATGAACGCGGGGGGCGCCACCCCGATCACGAACCCCACGTTGGGAACGTAGTTGGTGACGAACGCGAGCAGCCCCCACAGCACCGCGCCCGGGATCCCGAGCAGGGCGAGGGCGGTCGTGTCGAGCGCCGCGACGAGCCCGCCGAACACGGTCGTCACGAGCAGGTACCGGCGCGTGCCGGCCGCGAAACCCCGCAGGGAAGCCGAAATCCACGGCCGGTCGCGGGCGATCCGGCCGAGGCGTTGCCCCGCCCAGGCCGTTTCGGCACTGAGGAACAGCAGGAGGGCGAGCAAGAACGCCAGGTTGGTCACCAGGCCGCCGACCCCGGCGAGCAGGGAACCGGCCAGGCCGACCAGTTTCCCGGCGTCGACGGACGAGAGCATCGCGCGCAGCTGCGGTTCGCCGACGCCGAACCGGCCGAGCACGCCCAGCCCGTCGTGCAGCAGCTCGTCGAGCCGCCCGGCGTAGTGGGGGACCAGAGCCGACAGCTGCGCGACGGAGACCACGATGACGAGGAAGAAGACGAGCAGGACCGCGTAGACGGCGGCCGCCAGCACGGCGACGGTCAGCCAGCGCGGAAGTCCCTTGCGCCGCAACCAGGTCCGGATCGGATCGAGGGTGATGACGACGACGAGGGCGAGGAAGACGGGGCCGGCGAACCAGGCGACGGCCTGCACGCCGGCGAGCACGACCACCGCGGCGGCGGCGCCCAGCAGCACGACGAGCGCGCGGGGCGGGGAGCTGCCGCCGGTACCGAGGTCGTCTTCGGGCGGCCACGGTACCGGCGGCAGGTGCCCACCCGCGCCGAAGCGATCGGCGAACCCCCGGAAGGGGTGCCGGGGGGAGCGACGCCCCCGCCGCTCGCCGGCCGCGGCCCGGTTTCGCCGGGGCAAGCGGAACCGGTGGGCCGGGAAGTCGGTGAGCGAAGCTCGCACCATGCGGATCCTCCGGAATCAGGCGGCCGTGTCACGGTCGCCGATCCGGGAGGCTCGCGCGTCACCCGGCACGGGCGAGACCCGGTGCGGGACAAAAAGGTGTGGCTCGGTGCGGCTGACGCCTGGAGGGTGAGCCGCTGGGTCGCCGTGTCGACCTGCTCGGTCGATTCGACCTCGACGCCGAGGTGATCCATCACCGTCTCCTGGCCCGATCCGGGACGAGATCGACCGCCGGGTCCGCGAACTCCTCCGGGAGCTGACCGCGGTCTGAACCGCGATGCTTCAGGAAAGCGTCTCGGCGGTGGCGGTCAGGACCGCGCGGCCGAGGATGTGGCCCGCCATCGTGAAGCCGAGGACGGCCGGGGTCGCGTCGGCCGGGACGCCGATCGAGGCGACCGCGAGGGCGTGCACCACGACGAAGTAGCGGTGCGGTCCGTGCCCGGCGGGCGGGGCGGCGCCCAGGTAGTGCGGCACGCGGGCGTCGTTGGGCAGCTGGAAAGCGCCTTCCGGCAGGCCGGAGCCGGTGGCGTCGCCGGCGCCCTCGGGCAGCTCGGCGACGGTGGCGGGGATGTCGGCGACCGCCCAGTGCCAGAACCCGGAGCCGGTGGGGGCGTCGGGGTCGTAGACGGTGACGGCGTAGCTCCGGGTGCCTTCCGGTGCGCCGCTCCAGGACAGCTGCGGCGAGAGGTCCTTGCCTCCCGGGACTCCCGAAGACCACTGCTCGAGGGGCCAGGCGGCGCCGTCGGCGACCGAGGTGCTGGTGACGGCGAAGGCGGCCGCCTCCGGGAGACGGGCGAACGGGTCGTTGACGGTCATCTGAGGTTCCTTCCAAGGAGTGACGTCATCGACGATAGCACAGATAATCGATTATCTGAGTCAACATCTATGCTGTGCCCATGGCTCAGATGCTGTCGGAGCAGGTCTACGCACACCTGCGGGACGCGATCATGCGCGGCGACTACGCGCCCGGCGAGGCGCTCAAGCCCCAGGACCTCGCCCGGGACCAGGGTGTGAGCCTGGCCGTCGTGCGCGAGGCGCTCGTGCGGGTGGTCGGCGAGGGCCTGGCCGACCGGCTGCCGAACCGCGGCTTCGCCGTCCCGGCGTTCTCCGACCGGCGCTGGCAGGAGATCACGGAGGCGCGCCGGACCGTCGAACCGGTCGTGCTGCGCCTTTCCGTCGAGCGCGGCGACGTCGACTGGGAGGCTCGCGTGCGGGCCGCGCACCACCGCCTGGCCCGCACCGAGCCGTACGCGCCGGGCGAGGGTGAGTACTACAGCGGTGCTTGGTCCGAGGCGCACCGGACGTTCCACCGCACCCTGCTGGAGGGGTGCGGCAACGCCGCCCTGCTCGAGACCTTCGATCGGATGTGGGCCGCGAGCGAGCTGGCTCGCCGGTGGTCTTCGCAGCGGGCGCCCGAACGGGACGCCGTCGGTGAGCATCGCGGCCTGGAGGAGGCGGCTCTGGACCGTGACGCCGACTCCGCGGCGGCACTGCTCGTCCGGCACCTCACTCTGACCGCGGCGGCCCTGGAGAGCTGAATTCGCCCCGGCGACCGAGACGAGGCAGGGGCTCAGTCGGCCGGTGTCAGCGGCGGCCGGACGGGTCGGGTGCCCACGTGGCCACCGGGCCGCGCTGGCGCGGTGCGGGTCCGGACGTGTCGTCCGAGGGCGCCGGGGTGTACACCGGCTGGCGGAACAGGTTGCCGTACCGGCTTTCCTGGGGCGCGGTGAGCGCTCCGGGGCGGGGTTCTTCGGCGATGGGGTGGCTGAACAGCGAACTGTCCATTGTGGAAGCGGTAATGGGGGGTCCTTTCGAGGACGCCACGGGAAGCGGCGTGGTTCCGGCGCCGGTCACGGCCGCTCACCATCAGGGTGCTCGCGTGCCGCAACCGGATCCTTCGGGCCGGGCGACTTCTCCGTCGTGGAAATCCGACGGGGTGGAAGGGGGCCGAGGACGGCGCGGGTTCTCCGACTCGCGCACGAAATGCTCTCGGGCACCACCCAGCGTACACGACGTCTTCGCGGAGTGTGTTATGACTGGCACCTAGCAAAGGGGCCACTGTGCACCAGCTCACTCTCGGCGTCATCGCGCGTTCACGGAAAGAGAACGAACGGCGGTTGCCGATCCACCCGCACCACCTCGACCGGATCGACGCCGATCTCCGGCAGTCCATCTACCTCGAACACGGCTACGGCGAACCCTTCGGCGTGCCCGATGAACGCTTGGCGGCCGACGTCGCCGGGCTGCGCACGTGCGAGCAGCTCATCGCCGAATGCGACGTCGTCCTGCTGGCCAAGCCGTTGCACGAAGACGTTGCCGAGCTGCGGTCCGGCCAGGTGCTGTGGGGCTGGCCGCACTGCGTGCAGGACGTCGAGCTGACCCAGCTGGCCATCGACCGGAAGCTGACGGTCATCGCGTTCGAGGCGATGAACCACTGGCGGCGCGACGGTTCGTTCGGCTTGCACGTCTTCCACAAGAACAACGAGCTGGCCGGGTACTGCTCGGTGTTGCACGCGCTGCAGCTGGTCGGGTCGACCGGCGACTACGGCCGCCGCCTGCGGGCCGTGGTGATCGGCTTCGGCGCGACCGCGCGCGGCTCGGTGACCGCGCTGAACGCCCACGGGATCCACGACGTCGACGTCCTGACCGCGCGCGGTCTCAGCGCGGTCGGCTCGCCGATCCACTCCGCGACGATGGTGCACATCGACCACGACGCGAACAACCCGGGCGACCTGCGCCGCAGCCACGCGATCACCGACCACGGCCGGGTCCCGCTCGCCGGGTTCCTCGCCGAGCACGACATCGTCGTCAACTGCGTGCTGCAGAACACCGCCGAGCCGCTGACGTTCCTGATCGAGGAGGACCTCGCCGCGTTCACGCCCGGCAGCCTCGTCGTCGACGTCTCCTGCGACGAAGGCATGGGCTTCAGCTGGGCCCGGCCCACGACGTTCACCGAGCCGACGTTCCCGATCGGCGACGGCCTCACCTACTACGGCGTCGATCACAGCCCGTCGTACCTGTGGAACTCGGCGACCTGGGAGATCAGCGAAGCCCTGCTGCCGCACCTGCGGGCAGTCCTTTCCGGACCGTCCACATGGGACGAAAACGAGACGGTCCGGCGCGCGGTGGAGATCCGCGACGGCACGATCGCCAACCCCGCGATCCTGTCCTTCCAGGACCGCGCACCGGAGTACCCGCACCCGCGCCGCTGAGCGTCCACGTCGTCCACCGTCCGTCGCGGCCGAGAGGGAAGAGAGACCACGCCGGACGGCGGGACGACGTTTATCCGTTGTGACCAATACGACTTCGCCTCAGCCGGGCTGCGGGGCCAAGCGTGGTGTGGTCATGAATCCGAGAACCAGAGTTCTTGTCGTCCTGATGTTCGCGTTGTCGGTGGTGCTGGCGGGTGTCACGCCGGCGCCGGCGGCCCCGGCCCAGACTGTGGAGCTGGCGGCGCCGGCCGGCAGTGGTCTTCCGCCGTATGTCGCGGTGATCAAGCCGGTGTCGGCTGAGCGGCTGGGGTCGAGCTGGCATGAGGGGTGTCCGGTCGGTCCGGATCAGTTGCGGTTGGTGAGCTTGCCGTTCGTGGGGTTCGACGGTGGGGTGCACCGGGGTGAGCTGGTCGTGAACGCCGATCGTGCGGTCGAGGTGGCGCGGGTGTTCGCGGATCTGTATTTCGGGCGGTTCCCGATCGAGCGGATGGAGACGGTGGAGAAGTACGACTCCGACGATGATGCGTCGATGGCGGCGAACAACACGTCGGCGTTCAACTGCCGGGCGATCACGGGGGGTACGGCGTGGTCGAATCACTCGTATGGGCGGGCGATCGACGTGGACACGGTGCAGAATCCGTACATTTCCGGTAGGGGTGCGGTGTATCCGCCCAATGGTGCGCCGTATGTCGATCGGTCGCAGGCGTTGCCGGGGATGATCCACGCGGGTGATGTGGCGGAGCGGGCGTTCACGACGCGGGGTTGGACGTGGGGTGGGTCTTGGGACACCCCGATCGATTACCAGCACTTCGAGAAGCCCTGACACCAGCGGCCGACGCGCCCGGGATCGCCGGCGGCGGTTCCGGGCGTGGTGTCCGCGCGGGTGGGGGCCGCCGTGTCAGACTGCCCGGCGATGCACACCCCAGCCGATCTCGCCGACCTGCTCGAATGTGAACACCGCAGCGTCCTGAAGCAGGCCGCGGACCTGCCCGGCGCGCCTCGTCCCGTGCACGATCCGGCCGCCGGACGGCGGGGCCGCGCGTCCGCCCGGGTGATGCTCGCCCGCCTGCGCGCCGAAGGCCGTGACGTCTTCGAGATCGACACCCGGGACCCCGTCGCCGCCGCCGAGACCACCGCCGCGGCGCTGTGGTCGGGCGCGGCGGTGATCCACCAGGCCGTCCTCCACGACGAGGACTTCTCCGGCGTCGCGGACTTCCTGATCCAGGACGGCGAAGGCCGCTACGAGGTCCATGACGCGGAGCCGGCCCGGCAGGCGAAACCCGCGGCCGTGGTCCGGCTGGTCGCGTTCGCGGACGCGCTGCGGCGGGCCGGCTGGCCGACCGGTCCGCACGTGCACCTGCGGCTGGGCGACGGCGGCACCCGGACGCTGCGGGTCGAGGACTTCCGGCCCCTGGTCGAGCGGCTGCGCGCCCGGCTGCGCGACCGTCCGACGGTGCTGCCGGTGCCGCTGTGGGCCGACGAACGCCCGGCCTGCGCCGGCTGCGGGTACGCCCGCCACTGCGCGTCGGCCCGCGAAGCCGACCGCGATCTCCTGCTCGTGGCCGGGATGCGCGGCGACCAGCGCCGCAAGCTGACCGCGGCCGGGCTGGGCACCATCGAGGCACTCGCGGCGGCGGCACCCGGCGACCGGCCGCGGGACCTCTCCGCCACCGCGTTCACGACGCTGCGGGCGCAGGCCGCGCTGCAGGTGCGGCAGGACACCACCGGCGAGGTCAGCTACGAGATCGTCGACCCCGACGCCCTGGCGGCCCTGCCGGAGCCCGCGCCGGGCGACGTCTTCGCCGATCTCGCGGGTGATCCGCACGCGCTGGCCGGCGAAGGGCTGGAGTTCCTCTTCGGCGCGCTCACCCCGGGCGGCGACCGGCGGTTCACCCCGTTCTGGGCGCACAGCCGCGCCGAGGAGAAGCGGGCCTTCGAGGAGTTCGTGGACTTCGCCGCCGCGCGGGTCGCCGAGCACCCCGGCTCGCACGTCTACCACTACGGGCCGTACGAGGTCACCGCGATCAAGCGGCTCGCCGCCGTGCACGGGACCCGCGAGGAGACCGTCGACCAGCTGCTGCGCGGGGGCGCGCTGGTGGACCTGCACACGGTGGTCCGCAAGGCGTTGCGCGTTTCGCAGCGGTCCTACTCGATCCGGCACCTCGAGCCGCTCTACCGTCCCGGCACCCGCGAGGGCGACGTCAAGACCGCGCTGTCGGACGTGGAGGCCTACGAGGAGTACCTGGTGCTCGCGCGGTCGGCGGAGCCCGGCCGGGCCGAGGAGGTCCTGCGCGGCATCGCCGGGGACAGCGAGGAGGACTGCGTCTCGGCACTGCGGCTGGTCGAGTTCCTCCACCAGGTCCGGGCGGACGCCGGCATCGAGCTCGCGGCGCCGGCCGAGGAGTCCGCCGAAGACGCGCTGCTGCGCGCGGCGGAGGAGGACGTCGCCGCCGAGCGCCGGGCCGAACGCGCCGAGCGGCTGGCCGCGCTGGTCGACCCGCTGCTCGACGGGCTGCCGGACGACCCGGCCGAGTTCACCGGCGACGAGCGGGCCCGCGCGCTGCTGGCGGCGGCGGTCGGCTACCACCGCCGCGAGACCAACCCCGCGTGGTGGGAGTACTTCCGCCAGCTGGCCGCCCCGCTCGGCGACCTCGAGGTCGACACCTCGTGCACCGTGCCGGTTTCGCTGGAGGCGGGGGAGTGGGTCCCGCCGGCCGGGCGCGTCCGCACCGCGAAGCGGACCCTGGTCCTGGCGTGCGACCCGGACCGGCCGCACCCGTTCGCGCCGGGCGACGAGGTGCGGCTGCGCTACGCCGGAACCACGCGGGACGCCAAGGTCGCGGCCGCGTCGGCGGTGGAGCTGACCCTGGAGGAGAGCTGCCCGCCCGACGCGACCACCGCCGACCGGCCGGTCGCGGTGCTGCCCGGCAGCCCCGTGCGGCCCTCGCCCAAGGACGAGGCGGTCGCCGACCTCGCGCAGCTGGTCGGCGACGCCCTCCCGGCGCTGCCGCGGCACCCCGGCGTCGACCTGCTCCGGCGGACCTCGCCGCGGCTGCGCGGCGGGGCGGACCTGCCGGAGCCGGGGGCGGACCTGATCGCCGCGGTGATCGACGCGGTCGAAGCCCTCGACGGCTCGACGCTCGCGGTCCAGGGGCCGCCGGGGGCGGGCAAGACGTTCCTGGCCGGCAAGCTGATCGCCCGCCTCGTGCGGGCCGGGCGCACCGTCGCCGTCACCTCCACCAGCCACAAGGCCGTGGAGAACGTGCTGAGTGCGGCGAAGAAGAGCGCGCCGGAGCTGCCCTGCGCCAAGCGCGCGAAGCGGACCCCGGACCCGGCCGCGCCGTGGGAGCAGCCGAAGAGCAACCCGGCGCTGGTGAAGTGGCGGGAGGAGCACGACACCGGGCACCTGGTCGGCGGTACGGCGTGGACGTTCGCCAACGCCGCGGTTCGCGAAGAGCCGTTCGACCTGCTGATCATCGACGAGGCCGGCCAGTTCGCCCTGGCCGACGCGCTGGCGGTGTCGATGTGCGCGAAGAACCTGCTGCTGCTGGGCGACCCGCAGCAGCTCCCGCAGGTGGTGCAGGGAACCCACCCGGCGGGCGCGGAGGCGTCGGCGCTGGGTCACCTGATCGGCGAGGCCGACATCATGCCGGCGGCGCTGGGCTACTTCCTCGACGAGACGCGGCGCATGCATCCCGCGGTGTGCGAGCCGGTGTCGAACCTGTCCTACGCCGGGCGCCTGCACGCCCACCCGTCGGCCGCCGAGCGTGCTCTCGAGGACGTCCCCGCCGGGCTCTACCTGGCCGAGGTCGACCACCACGGCAACACGACCCGCTCGGTGGAGGAGGCCGCGGCGGTCGTCGACATCGTCGCTTCGCTGGTCGGTCGCCGGTGGACGGACCATGCCTCCGGCCGCCCGCTGGCCGACACCGACATCGTCGTGGTGGCCCCGTACAACCTGCAGGCGCGGACGGTGACGCGAGCGCTGGCGGACGCCGGTTTCCCGGGCGTGCGGGTGGGCACGGTCGACCGCTTCCAGGGCCAGGAGGCCCCGGTGGTGATCACGACCATGACCTCGTCCTCGGCGGTCGACCTGCCCCGTGGCCTCGACTTCCTGTTGTCCCGCAACCGCTTGAACGTCGCGTTGTCGCGGGCCCAGGTCCTGGCGGTCCTGGTGTGCTCGCCCAGGCTGGTGGAGGCGGACATCCGCACGGTGGAGCAGATGCGGCTGGTGGCGGGCATGATCGGCTTGCTGGCCGGGGCCCGGCCGTGGCCTGGTGATCTCCCGCCCGCCGGACAATGACCGGGCGCCCCGGTGCTCAGCCGGCGGCGGTCAGGGTGCGCAGCTGCTGGAACGACTGCCGAATCGCGTCGCGCAGGTCGAGGTCGTCGTCGGCGGCCCACCGTTCGAACGCGACCCGGTGCACCGCGGCGCCGGCTTCGGCGGCCAAGACCGCTTCGGTGTCGTCGACGCCCCGACGTCGAAGCCCGTCCGCGAGAGCGGCCGACATGTGGGCGAGCTTGATCAGTTCCCGTTCGCGGAGGTCGGCGTTGGCCATGATCACCGCGTGCCGCTGCCGCGCGCGCTCACGATCCTGCCCGACCAGGTCGGCCGCGGCGTCCAGCGCGGCCGCGACGACCGCCAGTGTCGACGCCGTGGCGGGCGCGGCTTCCAAGGCGGCCAGCGACTTCTCCGCCATCTCGCCCGCTTTGTCGAAGAGGACCTCGCGCTTGTCGGCGAAGTAGCGGAAGAAGGTCCGGGCGGTCACGCCGGCGCGGTCGGCGATGTCGGCCACCATGGTCTGGTCGAAGCCGTGTTCGAGGTACAGGGTCGACCGCACCGAATCCCGGTCCGGCCCCGACGTTCATGGTGTTCGCGACCCTTCGAGACGACACGGACTTCGCCGAGTTCGCCGCGCTGAGAGACGCCGAGCAGAAGCAGCTGGAAGTCCTGCGCGCGGAGGGCAAGATCGGCGCCCACTACGTTTCCCCGCCCGGCGCGCGACGTTCGTCGAGGTCATCGCCGCCGACGAGCAGCAGGTCGCGCAGACGCCGGCGACGCTGCCGTTCGCCCGGTTCTTCGACGCCGAGGTCTACCCGACCACGCCTCCGGACGCGGCCGAGGCCGCCCACCGGGCGCGCTCGTGAGCCCGCGGGCTCACCGGCGCACGAGTTCGCGGCCCAGGTCGTCCCGCAGGTGGACCTCGATGAACACCCGCAGGTAGCGGTCCTTCGCCAGCTCATCGAAGGCGTCCACCAGGGACCGGTCCGGTTCGCCGGTCAGGTGCACGATGCGCCAGAGGTTGAGCGGAGCGTCCTCCGGGCCGGCGACGGAGTGCTCGACGTCGAAGATCGGCTGGCCGGCGCCGGCGGTGAAGACGCGGCCGTCCGGCGCTTCGAAGCGTTCGGCGCCGATGAAGAACGCCCGCCGGTTCTCGTGGTCGAGGCGCACGTGCTCGATGATCGTGGCGAACCGGGCGGGGTCGGCCCACCGGCACTGGTCCGACACGCGCGTGAAGTCCTCGAAACGGCCGTGGCGCACGCTCGGGAACTTCTCGGCGCTGCCGGCCTTCACGACCGTCGGGATGTACTTGTCCGGCGCCGCGGCCTTGCGGACCTCCATGTCCCACAGCTGCGCGCCGGTGTAGGCGAACGGCGGCCGCACGTCGTACCGCTCGCGCAGGACGTCGTTCACCGGGATCGCCGGCAGCTCGACCGAAGTCGTTTCCGGCGCCGCCCACGCCTGCTCGAAGATCTCTTCGTGGTTCACGCCTTCTCCTGTCCGGCAACGGTTTCGTGGATCCATGCGGTGACTTCCGCCCAGACCGGGTGGTCCGGCCGGACGACGTCGAAGTGGGTGCCGCCCTCGACCTCGACGTAGCGGGCGGACCCGCCCTCGGCGGTGACCTTCCCGGTGTAGCGACGGCTCCACTCGGCGGGCACGGCTTCGTCGGCGGTGCCGTGCACGGCGAGGACCGGGACACCCGCGCCCGCCAGTTCCAGCGGGGAGGTCCAGGCGTAGTGCCCGGCCACCAGCAGCGGCACGATCCCTTCGCCGACGGCCTCCGCGACTCCCGCCCACGCTTCGGGGCGCGCGGGCTCGGGGGCGTCCTTCGGGGGCTCGGCGTCCGGGTTGGCCAGGACCTTCCCGAAGCCGGCCGCGTCGGCCGCTTTCAGGTCGAGCGCGCCGGCCAGCGACACCAGGCCGATCGGCGTGATCTTCGGGCGGGCACCGGGAGCCTCGGGCGGAAGCGCGCCGCGGTGGGCGGCCCACGCGGCGAGGTGCCCGCCCGCGGAGTGCCCGAGGAGCACGACGCGGGCGGTGTCGAGCGCCGGGTCCATGCCGTCGAGGGCGTCGACGGCCGCGGCGACGTCGAGGAAGGTGCCCGGCCAGCCGCCGCCGGGCTCGCCGATCCGGCGGTACTCGACGTTCCACACCGCGTAGCCCCGGGCGACGAGGGTCGTCGGCGACGCCGGTGATCTGGCGGCGGTCCCAGACGGCCGTCCAGTAACCCCCGTGGATGAGGGCCACGACGGGGAACGGGCCGTCGCCCTCGGGCAGGTACAGCTCGCCGACCTGCGACGGCTCGGGACCGTAGGCGACGGTGCGGACCCGGCGGGGGCCGTCTTCGGCGTCGTCGTAGCGCACGCCGCGTTCGGCGCCGACGAGGCCGCCGATCGTGGCGAAGAAGGCCGCGATCGCGGGCCGGTTCCCGCCCTTGGCCTTCGACTCGTCCCACGCGGCGTCGTCGGCCCACTCGACGAAGTCCAGCCACGTCCGCTCGTCGAGGCGGACCAGACGGGCGGCGAGGAAGCCACGCCGGTCCTCGCGGAACGCCGCCACCATGCCCGGCCGGGCGGCCAGCATCGCCGCGGTGTTCTCCGGTGCCACGGTGAAGGTGGTCAGCTCGATGACCGACATCGTCAGCTCCTCGTGCTCGGTCGATTGGTCCAGATTCATGATAGTCACAAATCATGACTAAATCTGCCGCTGTGGCCCGCGACACGCTAGGTTCGGCGTGTCCCTGACGCCTGCCCGGACGGAGATTCCGATGCCCACCATCACGACCCCCGACGGTGTGGAGATCTTCTACAAGGACTGGGGAACGGGTCAGCCGATCGTCTTCAGCCACGGCTGGCCGCTGACCTCCGACGACTGGGACACCCAGATGCTGTTCTTCGCCGGGCAGGGCTACCGCGTCATCGCCCACGACCGGCGGGGCCACGGCCGCTCGTCCGACGTCGCCGACGGCCACGACATGGACCACTACGCGGACGACCTGGCCGCGCTGACCGCCCACCTCGACCTGCGCGACGCGGTCCACATCGGACACTCGACCGGCGGCGGCGAGGTCGTGCACTACCTCGGCCGGCACGGCGAGGACCGGGTCGCCAAGGCCGCCATCCTCGCCGCGGTCCCGCCGCTGATGGTGCAGACCGACGCCAACCCGGGTGGCCTGCCCCGGAGCGTCTTCGACGACCTGCAGGCCCAGCTGCTGGCGAACCGGTCCGAGTTCTACCTGTCGCTGGCGGCCGGCCCGTTCTACGGCTACAACCGGCCCGGCGCCGAGCCGTCCGAGGCGATCATCCGCAACTGGTGGCGCCAGGGCATGATGGGCGGCGCGAAGGCGCACTACGACGGCGTCGTCGCGTTCTCCCAGACCGACTTCACCGCCGACCTCGAGAAGATCACCGTGCCGGTGCTGGTCATGCACGGCGACGACGACCAGATCGTCCCGTACGCCGACTCGGCGCCGCTGTCGGCGAAGCTCCTGCGCAACGGCACGCTCAAGACGTACGCGGGCTTCCCGCACGGCATGCCGACCACCCACGCGGACACCGTCAACGCCGACCTGCTGGAGTTCATCCGGTCTTGATCACGCGGAACGCGCGCGGCGACCGTCAGAGCAGCCCGGCGGTGGCCGCGTGCGCGGCGGCCGCCGCTCGCGACGACACCCCGAGCTTGCCGCGGATGTTCGACACGTGGCGGTGCGCCGTGTGGGCGCTGATCCCGAGCCGGCGGGCGATCTCCTGGTCGCTCAACCCTTGCGCGACCAGGCGCAGCACGTCGAGCTCGCGTTCGGAGAGCTCGGGGCGCGTCGAGTCCGCCCGGCGGGCTCGACGCCCGGCGCCGAGGAACTCCCGCACCGGGCGGACGAGCGACTCCACGTCCCCGCGCCACGGCAGGTGGTCGGTTCCGTCGAGCGGGACGAAGCCGGCGCCCGGTATGCGGGCGGCGACGTCCTGGCCCAGGGTGAACGGGATCGCGCGGTCGTCGCGGCGGTGCAGCACGAGGGTCGGGACCTCGATCGCGCTCAGCCGGTCCCGGACGTCGAACTCGTACACGGCTGCGAGCGAGCGCACCGCTTTCTCCGGGGTCAGGCCGGCGCGCTGGAACCGGACGAAGTCGTCGCGCTCGGCCGCGGTCGCGGTCGGCAGGAACAGGTCGGCGAGGATGCGGGAGCCCACGCCCCAATGCCGTCCGACGAGCGCCAGCAAGGAATCCCGCGCTTCCGCCGGGGCGATCCCGGCGCCGCGGGCGTAGCTGCCGTACAGGACGAGCCGCTCCACGCGGTCCGGGTGGGCCGCCGCGTACGCCATCGCGGCGCAGCCCCCCGACGAACCGCCGAACAGGCTCACCTTCTCGCCGGTCGCGTCGACGACGGCGCTCAGCGCGGCCACCTCGTCGGCGAGCGAGGTGACCAGCGGCCCGGCGGGGTCGGACATGCCGACGCCGGGCCGGTCGTAGCGGACGAGCGTGAACCGGTCGCCGAGCAGCCCGGCGAACCGCCGGAACAACGGGTCCCGCCAGTCCAGCTCGAGGTGCCCGCTCCACCAGCCGCCGACGACGAGGGGCGGGCCCTCGCCCACGGTGGCCCAGGCGATCGCGCGATCGTCCGGGCCACCGGTGAACCGCACGACTTGGTCCTGCCCCGGCATTCCCCGAGCGTAAGCGGTTTCGCGGGCCGGTGTGGCCGGTTCGGGCCAGTGCCCGGAATGGCACGAGCGGGTGATGCGGCGGGCGGGCCGTGGCTGGTGTGCTGTGGCCCATCGGCGGTGCGAAGGAGGCTCGATGACCGGAGGGGACAGCGTGGGGGTACGGGACGGGTTCGGGGAACGGTTCGGGGCGGCGCTGTACGAACCGTTCCTGCGCCGGGGGGAGCGGCTGGGGCTGGCCGGGCGGCGCGCGGAGCTGCTGCGGCGCGTGCACGGGCAGGTGGTCGAGATCGGCGCGGGGACCGGTCTCAACGTCCGGCACTACCCGCTGGCGGCCGAGGTCGTGCTGACCGAGCCCGTCCCGGCGATGTACCGGCGTCTCGAAAAGAGCGTCCGGGGCCGGGCCGGGATGCGGCCGGTGCGGGCGTCCGCCGACGCGCTGCCGATGGCGGACGCCAGCGTCGACACGGTCGTGTCGACGCTGGTCCTCTGCACGGTGCCCGACGTCGATCGCGTGCTGGCCGAGCTGGTGCGGGTACTGCGGCCCGGCGGGCGGCTGCTGTTCTGCGAGCACGTCCGCGCCGAGGACCCGAAGCTCGCGCGGAGGCAGGCGCGGTTCGCGGGGCCGTGGGCGGCGTTCGCGCAGGGCTGCCGGTGCGACCGCGACACCGTCGCGCTCGTCAAGCAGCGGTTCGACATCGAGGACCTGAGCACGGCGCACTGGCGCGGGATGCCTTCGGTGGTCCACCCGCTGATCATCGGGACGGCGACGCCCGCCCGGTGAAGCCGGGCAGACCCGGTGACGCCGACCGCGTGATCGCGATGGCCCGGACCGCCGCCGACCCCGCCGACCTCGCCGACCTCTCCGGCCTCCGAACGGGCGGCGCGGCTCCGGCGAACTAGTGTGGTGGGCATGGCACGGCATGAGGTAGCCCGCCGTGGATGAGCGGACCGCGACGGAGCTGATCGAGCGGGCCCGGGCCGAGACGGCGCGCTTGGCGGAGGCGCTGGCGAGGCAACGGGACGAGATCGTCGCGGCATCGGAGTTCACCAGCGCCGACGACGAGCACGACCCGGAAGGCGCGACGATCGCCTTCGAGCGGGCGCAGGTCCAGGCGCTGCTGCGGCAGGCCCAGGACGAGCTGGCAGCGCTCGCCCAGGCCGCCGACCGGGTGCGCGCGGGAACCTACGAGGTGTGCGAGCGCTGCGGCGGCCCGATCGCCGAGGGCCGGCTGATGGCCCTCCCGGCGACGCGGAGGTGCATCACGTGCGCTGACCGGAGGTGACGGCGACAGCCGCGGTCGGCCGATCGTCGACGCTGGTGGCCGTGGACGTGCGTCACCCGCGCGAACCGCAGGTGACGCCGTCAGCCGGGACCCTCGCCGGTGGGGGAGGGCGCGCCGAGCATGCGGGCGGCCAGCTCGGCGTACGACTCGCCGAGAGCCTCAGGTGAGTCCGCGCCGTCGAGGCGGTACCAGCGGACCAGGTCGATGCCGAGCGACAGGATCGCGCGCACCGCGCGGTCGATGTCGGGCACGTCGAAGACGCCCTCCCGGGCTCCGCGTTCCACCGCCGTCCGCAGCATCGCCGAGAACCGCTGGCGGAGGTCGAGAACCTCGCCGAGGTGCTCCGGGGCGAGCGCCGCCAGCTCGTACTGGCAGACCCTCGCCACGGTGTGGTGGCGGGCGTGCCACGACACGTGCCCGGCGACCAGCCGCCGGACGTGGCTCCGGGCGTCGCCGTCGTCCTGCTGGGCCGCCAGCACCGCGAGCGCGCGCTCGTGACCGGTGCGCGCGATGTGGAACAGCACCGCCTCCTTCGAGGCGAAGTGCACGTACAGCGAACCGGGACTGAGGCCGACGACGGCCGTGATGTCGCGGGTCGTGGTGGCGTGGAAACCCTTGCGGGCGAAGCACTGCACGGCCGAGGACAGCAGCGCGCGGGCCACCGGGGAGGTGTGCTCACCCCAGAACTCGCCGGGGATCGACTCGGGGCCGAGGTCGGTCGTCAGCTCCATCGCGGCCGCCACCGGATATCTCCCGCCGCCGCGACGGCGCTCTGTCCCTGACATCCCGGACCCCTCCCGATGCCGGACTTGACACGTCCCGGCCCCGCGGTCATGGTAACTGGGCGCTCAGTCAGTGAAAGGGTGAGGCCGGGATGGGACGAGCACAACCCACCGTGGTGGTCGAGGGCTTCTCCTACCTCGAATGCCCGAGGTGGCACGACGGCCGGCTCTGGGTGTCGGACTTCTACACCGAGCGGGTCGTGGCGATCGACGGCCGCGGCGGCACCGAAGTCGTCGCCGAGGTCCCGGGGCAGCCGTCCGGGCTCGGCTTCCTGCCCGACGGGCGCCTGCTCGTCGTGTCGATGCGCGACCACCGCGTCCTCGTGCGCGACGGATCGGGGCGGCTGACCGAGCACGCCGACCTGTCCGGCGTGGTGTCCGGGGTGCTCAACGACATGGTCGTCGACGACCGCGGCCGCGCCTGGGTCGGCAACTTCGGCTTCGACCTCATGGGCGGCGCGCCTCTGCGCTACACCACGCTCACCCGCGTCGACCCCGACGGGAGCGTCTCCGTCGCCGCCGAGGACCTCGGGTTCCCCAACGGCATGGTGATCCTGCCCGGCGGCGTACTGGTCGTCGCCGAGACCTTCGCCGGGCGGCTGACCGCTTTCGACATCGGCGCGGACGGCGAGCTGAGCGGGCGCCGTGTCTGGGCGCAGTTCGGCGAGACGCCGCGGACCGACGACGTCGGCGAGGCGGTGCAGCGCCTCGAAGTGGCCCCCGACGGCATCTGCGCCGACGCCGAAGGCGCGATCTGGGTGGCCGACGCCGTCCACAACCGCGTCCTCCGGGTCGAGGAGGGCGGCCGGATCCTCGACGAGGTCGACGCCGGCACCGGGGTCTTCGCCTGCATGCTCGGCGGCGACGACGGGCGGACGCTGTTCCTCTGCGCCGCACCGTCCTTCGCCGAGCACGAACGCCGTCCGGTGCGCGAAGCCCAGCTCCTCGCGGTCGACGTCGAGGTCCCGCACGCCGGCCTGCCCTGATCCGCCGAGCCGAACGGAGGACCTCATGGAGGTCTCCTGCGCTTTCCCGACGGCACTGGACTCGCCGGAAAACATCGTCGTGGCCGAAGAACTGGGCTACGCGCGGGCGTGGGTCTACGACACGCCGCAGCAGAGTCCCGACGTGTGGATGACCCTCGCGCTGGCCGCCGAACGGACCGAGCGGATCGGGCTCGCCCCCGGCGTGCTGGTGCCCAGCCTGCGGCACCCGATGGTCAACGCGGCGGCGACCGCTACCCTCGCCGCGCTGGCACCCGGCCGCGTCGCGGTCTCCTTCGGCACCGGGTTCACCGGCCGCCGCGCCATGGGGTACCGCGCGATCCCGTGGTCCTACATGGAGTCCTACATCCGGGCCTACCGCGGTCTCCTGCGGGGCGACGTCGTCGAGTGGGAAGGGGCGCGGATGCAGATGCTGCACCCCGGCGGGCACGCGCCGGCCCGGCCCGTCGACGTCCCCGTCCTGATCGGGGCGCTGGGCCCGAAGGGGCACCGGGTGGCCAAGGAGCTCGGCGACGGGCTGTACGTCACGCTGCAGCTGCCCGAGTTCGCGACCGAGTACTCGTGGGTGCCCTACCTCGTCTGGGGCACGGTCCTCGACGAAGAAGAGACCACCGACACCGAGCACGCGCGCCAGGCCGCCGGACCCGGCTGGGCCCTGGCCTACCACGGCGCGTACGAGTTCGGCGGCCCCGACGCCGTGCGCGCGCTCCCGGGCGGTCCGGAGTGGATGGACGTCGTGGAGCGGACGCCGCCGGAGCGGCGGCATCTGGCGGTCCACACCGGGCACTGCGTGGAGCTGGGGGAGGCCGACCAGGCGGCCTGGAACGCCGGCGGCCACCGCATGGTGCGGGACGTGACGATGAGCGGAACGCGCGAGCAGATCCGGCAGCGGCTGGACGAAGCCGCCGCCCGGGGCGTCACGGAAATCGTGTTCCAGCCCTGCGGGCCCGACATCCGGGGCGAGCTGGAGCGATTCTTCGACGCCGCGAAGAGCTAGCTAAGCGGCGTTGTACCGGCGCGCCGCGGGGGTTTCTTCGAGGGTGACCCGGCCGAGGTGGGCCAGGACGTCCAAGTGGGCCTCGATCTCCATGACCGCGGACAGCTGGTGTTCCAGCTGCAGCGCGTCGAGCTGCCTGCGGTGCCGGGTCCACGGCAGCCGCCGCGCGACCTCGTAGGCCGTCGTCGCGCCGGCCACCAGCAGCTCGTTGACTTCGTCGAGCCGCTCGCGGTGGTGGTCGAGCAGCTCCCGCACGCGCGCGTGGGTACTCGGGCCGACCGCGCCGTGGGCCGGCAGCAGAACCTGGTCCGGCCGGCCGAGCAGGAGCTTCAGGGACGAGATGTACGAGCGCAGCGGCGTCGGCTCGGGCGCGACTTCGAAGCCCAGCGACGGCGTGATCCTCGGCAGCACGTGGTCGCCGGCGAACAGCACGCCGGCCGGGGAGTGGGCGTAGACGACGTGCCCGCGCGTGTGGCCCGGGGTCGCGATCGCCTCCAGCTCGCCGGCGGCCAGCGGGATCCGGTCGCCGTCGCGGAGCCAGCCGTCGGGTGGGCCGTAGGGCGTCTCGGCGCCGGACATGTCGATCGCGAGCACCCGCTCGGCCAGCTCGTCCGCGCCGCAGCGGGCCAGCAGCTCCGGGTGGTTGGGAAACGGGTTGGTGGTGTCGAAGCCGTCGATGCTGAACCGCTCGTTCTCACCGATCAGCAGCCGGACGCCCAGCGGCTCACGCCACGCGAAGGCCTGCGTGTAGTGGTCCCAGTGGTGGTGCGTCGCGAGGCAGGTCCGCACGTCGCCGAGCCGGTGGCCCAGCTCGGCCAGCGCCGCCGTGACGGCGTGCTCGTTGGCGGGGCTCGCCCAGCCCGGGTCGATCAGCACCAGGCCGTCCGGGCCTTCGAGCACGTAGGCGTTCACCGTGGACAGGCCGGCGATCGGCAGCGGCAACGGGATGCGGTGGATGCCGGGCGCGACCGCGTGCGCCCCGGGCGTGGTCCAGTCGTCCGGCTGGTCGATCGCGTTCGCGGGCATGCGCCTGTCCTGGTCGGTTGTGAAGCGTACGCAATGACTTTAGTGGCTGATCCCGCCCGCGCACCTGTGACATATCTCGTCGGGAATCGCCCGGTCAGGGTGCGTCGTAGCGCGGGACGACGGCGAACACCTCGAGGTCGCCGGGCGCGCCCTTCGCGCGGAACTTGCGCCGCCGCCGGACGGTGAACCGGGCGGTGTCGACCTTCGCCAGCACGTCGCCGGTGACGAGGACTTCGCCGCCGGCCGCCGCGTCGGCGACCCGGGCCGCGATGTTCACGTCGACCCCGAAGTAGTCGCGCCCGACCTTGCGCGGGTGCCCGGTGTGCAGGCCCGCCCGCAGCCGGGGCCGGTAGCCGCCTAGATCGATCGCGCTGACCGCGCCACACGTCTCGTACGCCGCCTCGACCGCGGCCGCCGGATCGCCGAAGACGGCCATCAAGCCGTCGCCGAGGCCCTTGACGACCCGGCCGCGGTGGCGGGCGATCGTCGCCTCGCTCGCGGTCGACACGGCGCGCAGCAGCTCGAGCGCCCGCGCGTCGCCGACGTCGAGGGCCCAGCTGGAGAAGCCGACCAGGTCGGTGAACACGATCGTCGTCTCGCCGGTGTCGCCGTCGCGGCCCTGGGCGACGGCCTGCCAGACCTGGACGGCCGCGAGCCCGAGCTCACGCATCGCGCTGGGCTGCTCGGCCTTCGCTTCGGCCAGCAGCCGGGCGACCCGGTCCGACGGGTGGCCCGCGGTCGTCGACAGCGCGTCACCGAGGTCGCGGTCGCCGGGGATCAGGCGCCGCACCGCCCGCGCGGAGCGCACCAGGCCCGGGCGCTGGTCGGCCGCCCGCAGCCGGTCGACGAAGCGGGACACCTTCCGGGCACGGTCCGGCCGGTCGTCGTGGCTGTCGGTCACCGGCCGCATGCTACCGGCCGGTGTGGACCACGGACCCGCGAAGGCAACGCGGGTCACGTGCCCGGTGGAGCGTCCACAGTGGAGGAACCCGCCGGCTCCCGAACCGGCGGCGGGTATCGAGCGGGGACGGTCCGCGAGACCGGACATTCCGCGGAGAATGCCGGGCGGCCGGAAGCCCGGCCGCCGGGAGGGCATCCCAGCGGTGTCCCACGGGGGTGGCGTTCCCGCTGGTCCGGTGGGGTGGGACTGTCCCGGCGTCCCGAGTCGGGCGCCGACCCGAGACCGGCCGGGCGACCACTGCCAGCCTCCTCGCCATGCGAAAACTCGCTCTGGCCGTCGCGGCGCTGCTGGTGTTCCCCACCGCGTCCGCGGTCGCGGCCGAACCCGTCGCGGTGTGCGGACACACCACCGCCCAGCCCACCCTGAAGCAAGGGTCTTCCGGCGCCGAAGTCGCCGAGGCCCAGTGCGAACTGAACCTGGCCACCAAGGCCAGCCGGTACACGCCGATCGGCGCGGACGGCTCCTTCGGCCCGGCCACCGACGCCCGCGTGCGCGTGTTCCAGCGGTGCGCCGCGCTGAGCGTGGACGGCCAGATCGGGCCGAACACCTGGGCCGCGCTGAACTCGTGGTCCGCGCGGCCCCGGAAGTGCGCCACCCAGGGCACCTCCGACGCCGCGCAGAGCGTGGTGTGCGGTCTGTCCACCGCCCGCCCGACCCTGCAGAGCGGGTCCACCGGCGTGGACGTCAAGGAACTCCAGTGCCGGTTGAACCTCGCCATGGAGCCGGGCCACTACCCGCCGCTGACGGTCGACGGCAACTTCGGCGACGGCACCCGGAACCGGGTGATCCAGTTCCAGCACTGCGTCAACGCCAGTGCCGACGGCGTCGCCGGGCCCACGACCTGGGCGAAGGTGACCGATTGGTCCAGCCGCAACACCTACTGCACCCCGCCGAAGCCCGCCGGGCACCCGATCGACGGCGTGGACACGGCGAAGTACCAGCACCCCGGGGGTGCGCCGATCAACTGGGGCGCGGTGAAGGCGTCCGGGGTCGAATTCGCGACCGTCAAGGCGACCCGCGGCCTCAACACGACCGACGAGTACCTGGCCACGGACCTGCCCGCCGCGCGTAACGCCGGCCTGGCCGTCGGGCCGTACCACTTCTACACGGGTACCGCGGCCAACACCGGCGGGGCGCAGGCCGACCGGTTCATCGCCGCGGTGAAGGCCACCGGGTACACCGGCAAGCGCGCCGGCGACCTGCCGCCCGTGTTCGACCTGGAGTGGAAGGACGACGGCTCCGGCGGCTGCCCGCCCTTCGTCACCGTCGCCGACGCCAAGGCCTGGCTGGACAAGGTGCAGGCGGCGTTCGGCCGGACCCCGATCATCTACACCCAGAAGTCGTTCCTGGACGCGTGCCTGGGCGGCACCACGGCGCTCGCCGCGTACCCGATGCAGCTCGCCGACTACCGCCAGTCCGTCACGCAGCCGGCGCTGCCCGCCGGGTCGAAGACCTGGCTGATGTGGCAGTACACCGACGCGGCCATCCCCGACGGCATCCCCGCGCCCGCGACCGGGGACGTCTTCAACGGCACCCAGGCCGCTCTCGACCAGCTCGCCAACCGCTGAATCCCCGCTAGGAAAGGACGACAATGAGTCTCCCCATGAGCCGCCGCACGATGCTCCGCGGCGCGGTGGTGGTCGGCGCGGCCGCGGCGGTCAGCCCGCTGCTGCTGTCGGGCACCGCCCAGGCGTACACGTGGTCGCGCACCCTCGTGCAGGGCAACACGGGCGCCGACGTCACCGAACTCCAGATCCGCGTCGCCGGCTGGGCGGCCGACTCGGCCAGCCACAGCCGGGTTTCGATCGACGGCGAGTTCGGCCCCGGCACGGCGGCCGCGGTCCGCCGGTTCCAGGCGGCTTACGGCCTCGGGGCCGACGGCGAGGTCGGCCCGGCCACCCAGTCCGCGCTCAACGCGCTGGAGCAGAGCGACGGGTCCACCGCGCACTTCAACTTCAGCGAGTTCACCGACCGGGTGAGCGGCACCTTCAACGGCGGCAAGGTCAGCGCGGCCACCGCCAAGGAGAACGCCCGCCGCTGCATGTACAAGCTGGAGGCCGTGCGCAAGAAGCTCGGGAACAAGCCGATCACGGTGAACTCCGGGTTCCGCAGCATCGCGCACAACGCCGAGATCGGCGGCGCCAGCGACAGCATGCACATGTACGGCACCGCCGCCGACCTGGACGTGCCGGGCGTGGCCAACAAGACCGTCTACCAGAAGGCCGAGACCAGCGGGTTCTCCGGCCTGGAGACCTACAACACCGACCACCAGCACGTGGACAGCCGGGCCGACCTCGGCCGCGCGTGGTGGTGGGAGAACGGGACGGTCTGACTGGCGACTGGGGGTCTGACGCCGGAAACCCCGCCCTCGGGGGTTTCCGGCGTCAGCCATTCCCGGACAGTGCCGCGAAGCCCGCGCCCTCGGCCCCATTCCCCGGGGCCGCCACCTCGGAGGGCGCGGGCTTCGCCCTCAGTGCGACAGCGGGTTCTCCAGCGCCGCCGAGCAGGACGGCCAGTCGTGGAAGTCGTGGTGCGCGCTCCACAGGCGGTGCGCCGCGTCGATGTTCCAGGCCGGGTCGAACGCCTGCCGCGGCGTGCCGCCGAGGTCCAGCAGTCGGGCGTCGGAGATCTGGAAGACGCCCCAGTTGCGGCTGCCGTTCGTGTTCGGCAGCACCCACAGCGGATCGAGGAACGAGGCGCAGCGGGCGATCGCGACCGCGGTGTCCGGCGCTTCGGTGAACACGGCCCGGACCCGCTGTTCCACCTGGTCCGCCGACCAGCCCGCCAGACTCGTCCGGTGGTCGTAGAGCGCGGTCTTGGTGGCCTCGTCGACGACGCCGCGCGCGGGCAGGCCGGCCAGCACCTGGAACGCGGTGACCCGGCGCAGCGTCTCCGGGCCGAACGAGCCGTCGACCGAGAGCCGCCCCTGGGCCGAGACCAGCAGGTTCTGCACTTCGGTGACGCATTCGTCGTGCTGGCCCATGCTCACCGGCGGCTGGCAGCCGGGGGAGAACAGCACCCGGTCGGCGTACCGGCCGGGTGCCTGCTCGGACCCGTCGGCGGTGACCCAGACCAGGCCGCCGGCCAGCAGGGCCACGGTCGCGACGGCCACGGCGTACCAGCGCCGTCGTGGCGACCGGGCGACGTCTTCGCCGGTCGTCCCCGGGGTCTCGGCGTGCTCCGGCGGCGCCTCGTCGACCCGGCCGGCGTCGGCCAGTGCCCACAGCTGGTGCAGCTCGCGCAGTTCCTCCGCGGACGCGCCGCAGACCTTGGCGAACGAGTGGACCACGCGGTAGTCGGCGGGCACGCTCTTGCCCGAGCAGTACCGGTGCAGGCTGGAGCCGCTGGCCCCGGCCAGCCGGCCCAGACGTTCGTAGCCTTGCCCGCTGCGGTCCTTCAACATGCGCAGATAGGCGGCGAACTTGTCCATGTGCGGTGTCACGGTGACGGGACCACCTCGCTCCGGGCAGCGGATGAGGGACGGAAGTTAACACCGTCCCGCCCCCAGCCGGGCGGAAACCGACGGATTGCTCCACTCGGCGGCTCACGGCCCGGCCGAGTGGTGGCAACGTGCCGTCACACCAACGCTTCCCGGCGGCACCGGGGTGCGGTGGTCTCCGGTCAGCGGCGGCCGGTGGCGAGGATGACGAGGAACTGGCCGCCGCCCGGCTCGACGGCGGCGGTCACCGGCAGGTCCGGTACCAGCCGGGAGAACCGGTCCACCAGCCAGTCCGCCGCCTCCTGGGCGTCCTGGCGGGTCGGGGAGCGCGCCACCATCTCGCGGCCGCCCTTGCGCTCCAGCCTGCCGGCCACGGTGATCAGCGGCGCGGGTTCGACGACGTGCAGGCGGTCCGGCCAGGCGATGACCACCTTGACCGCGCCCTTGCGGGTGTTGCAGCCGCGGTGCGCCAGCCGCTCGGCGACCTTGGCCTTCCGGTCGGCGGTCCGGCTGTCGACGCTGGGTCCGCGCGGGTCGTTCACCGACATGCCGGGGTCGACCGGCTCGTCGCACACCCAGCACCGCCAGCCGTCGCGTTCGGCCACGTCATCGAGGAGGCTCACCCGGGCAAACTAGCCTGCCCGGGCGCCGGCGCCGTCCCCGGGCACGGTGATCCACGGAACACACGCGTGCGTCCGGGAGTTGTGCGTGGCATGAGCCAACTCGTGGACCGCACGATCACCGCCCTCCGCTCCGAGCACGACACCCTCGCCGCCCTCGTCCGCACCCTCACCGACGACCAGCTCGCCGTCACGAGTGGCGCGTCGGAATGGACCGTCGCCCAGGCCCTTTCCCACCTCGGCAGCGGTGCCGAGATCGGCCGTGCGCCGATCGCGCGGGCCGCCGGCGAGACCGTGGCGGCCGAAGACAACCAGACGATCTGGGCCCGCTGGGACGGGTCCACCCCGCGCGCGCAGGCCGAGGGCTTCCTGGAGCACAACGGCCGCTGGCTCGAAACGGTCGAGGCGTTCACGCCCGAGCAGCGTTCGTCGCTGACCGTCGACCTCGGCTTCCTGCCGGAGCCGGTCCCGCTGGCGACCGCCGTGGGCATGCGCCTGTCCGAGGTGGCCAACCACTCGTGGGACGTGCGCGTGGCGTTCGACCCGGACGCCGGGGTGGACGCCGGCTCGGCCGCGGTGCTCGTCGACCTCCTGGCCGGGCCGGTCGGGTTCATGCTGGGCTTCCTCGCCAAGCCGGCCGAGCTCGAGAAGCCGGTGTCCCTCGCGACCCCGGGCGGCGGCCTGGTGATCGACGACGGCGTCACCGTGGTGGACCACCTCGAGGCGCCGTCCGCGACGTTCACCGGGCCGGCGGAAGCGCTGGTCCGGTTGATCAGCGGCCGGCTCAAGGCGCCGTACGACCAGGGTGTCACCGTCGAGGGCAGCGTCTCGCTCGACGACCTGCGCCGGGTGTTCCCCGGTTTCTGACCGGCCCGGCGATCCCTTCCGGGTGATTCCCGGCGCGCCACGGGAATGGGGCAGCGGTCAGGACAGCGCATCCGCCTTGCGAAGGAGCACCGAGCGTTCGCGCTCGTTGGTGCACAACCGGGCCGCCAGCTCCAGCTCGGTGCGTGCCTCCGGGTGCCGGCCGAGGCGGGTCAGCAGCTCGCCTCGCACCGTCGGGACCAGGTGCGACCCCGGGAGCCGGTCCGCGGCGATCAGCTCGTCCACGATCGCCAGGCCGTGCTCCGGACCCGACGCCATCGCCACCGCGACCGCCCGGTTGAGCTCGACCACGGGCGAGGGCGCCACCCGGCCGAGTGCCTCGTACAGCACCACGATCCGGTCCCAGGCGGTCGCCTCGACCGAGGGTGCCGACGCGTGGACGGCCGCGATCGCGGCCTGCAGGCCGTACGGGCCGAGGCCGCGAGGCGACGCCTTGGCCAGCGCGGCCAGCCCGCGGTGGATCGCCGAGAAGTCCCAGCGGCGCCGGTCCTGGTCCTCGAGCAGGACCGGCGCGCCGTCCGGGCCCGTCCGGGCCGGGAAGCGCGCGGCCGTCAGCTCGCACAACGCGAGCAGGCCGTGCACCTCCGGCTCGTCCGGCTGCAACGCGGCCAGCGTGCGGGCCAGCCGGATCGCCTCGTACGCGACGTCGGGGCGCAGCAGCCGGTCGCCCGAGGTGGCCGTCGACCCCTCGGTGAAGATCACGTAGAGGACGCTGAGCACGCCGCCCAGCCGCTCCCGGCGCTCGCCGGCCGCCGGCAGCTCGAACGGCACCCCGGCCGCCGCGATCGTCTTCTTGCCCCGGGTGATGCGAGCCTGCACCGTCGGCACGGGCACGAGGAACGCGCGTGCGATCTCCTCGCTCGACAGGCCGGCGACCACCCGCAGGGTCAGCGCCACCCGGACCTCGGGGGAGAGCACCGGGTGGCAGCTGATGAACATCAGGGCCAGGACGTCGTCGTCGATCCGGTCGGGGTCGGCTTCCGCGCGGGCCTCGGCCTCCGGGCCGGCCGCCAGCAGGGCGTAACGGTCCTGGAGGGCGGTCCGGCGGCGGATCGCGTCGATCGCCCGCCGCCGGGCGGTGGCCCGCAGCCAGCCGGCCGGGTTGGCCGGCGCGGTGACCGGCCACGACACCAGCGCCTCGGCCACCGCCTCCTGGGCCGCGTCCTCGGCCAGCCCGAAGTCGCCGGTGAACCGGGTCAGCGCGGCGACGATCCGCGCCGACTCGATCCGCCAGACGGCCTCGACATCGGCGGTGTCCATCAGCCCCGCTCGGGCATCTCGTCGTCGCCGGCCACGCGGCGGACCTCGATCTTGGACCCGCGGACGGCCGGCATCCGCTTGGCCCACTCGACCGCTTCCTCCTTCGAGGCGACGTCGAGCATGAAGTAGCCCCCGAACAGCTCCTTGGTCTCCCCGTACGGCCCGTCGGTGACCACCGGGGTCTCGGCGCCGAAGTCGACCACGACGCCGCGGCTCGGCAGGTCCAGCCCCTCGGCGGCGAGGAGGACACCGGCCTTGAGCATCTCTTCGATGTACTCGCGGGTCGCCGCCATCGACTCCTCGATGGCGTCCAGCATCGCCGCGTTCGAGTGGTCGGTGCCCCGCATGATCAGCATGTACTTCGACATCGTGTTCTCCTCGTCCGCGTGGCCGCCTCTCGGCCTTCGCCCCCTTGTGTCGAACGGGCGGCGCCCGGATCAACACGGCGGCGGAAAACTTTTTCGCCGCGGCGCTGCCGGGTCTCGCTCACCCGAGTTCGCCGAGCAGCCGGCGCGCGGCCTCGGCCGCTCCGTCGGTGCGCATCGCGGCGCCCAGCGCCGCCGCCCGGGCCCGGGTCTCGGGGGCGAGCGCCGTGTCGAACGCGGCGCTCAGGGACTCGACGGTCGCCGTCGGGCCGTCGAGGGCCGCGCCGACTTCGCGCGCCGCCACCTGCCCGGCCCAGTACGGGTTGTCCGCCAGGCGGATGGGGACCACCACCTGCGGGACGCCCGCCCGGGCGGCCGTCTGCGTCGTGCCCGCGCCGCCGTGGTGGACCACCGCGGCCAGCCTGCCGAACAGGCGCTGGTGGTTGACGTCGCCGATGGCGAAGCAGTCGGCCACGTCGAGGTCCGCCCAGCCGCGGGAGACGAGGACGCGGTGACCGCGGGCCCGGGCGGCCTCGACGGCCCAGCGGGCGATGTCCGGCGACGGGCGGATGCTGCCGAAGCCCACGTAGACCGGCGGCGCGCCGGCGTCCAGGAACGCCACCAGCTCGGCCGGCAGCGGGCGCTCGTCCTCCTGGGTCCACGCCCCGGTCTGGACCACTTCGAGGCCCGGGGTCGCCGGCCACGGGCCCAGCACCGGGTCCGCGGCCAGCCACGGCCGCTCGGAGTAGACGTGGCCGCGCACGTCGTCCACCGGCGGCAGGCCGAGCGCGGCCCGGTGGCCGTTGAGCGGCTCGCGGAACTGCTCGTTGACCCGGTGGGCGTCCCGCTCCCAGCGCGTCCCGTTGTCGGCGTCCGCCGGCTCCGGCCAGCCCGGCCGCGGGGGCGGCGCGTGGTGCGGCGACGGCAGGTTGACCGCCGCATAGGTCACGTACACGTAGCGGATGCCCGCGGCTTCGGCCACGGACCGCGCGGCGACCTGTGCGAGACCGGCGGCCACCAGCGCGTCGCATCCGGCGGCCGCCGCGGGGAAGACGTCGAACTGCGTGTCGAGCAGCTCGGTCCGGTACCGGGCCAGCTCGGCCGCCGACGGCGGAGCCGTCGCGCGCATCAACGCCCGCACCGGCGGCCCGACCGGCACCGGCTCGATCCCGAGGCCGCCCAGCCGGTCCGCGAACTCTTCGTCCGGTGGGACGCACATCCGCACGTCCGCGCCGAGCGCCCGCAGCCGCACCGCGAGGGCCACCAGCGGATCGACGTCGCCCCGTGTCCCGTACGTCGACAGCAGCACTCGCATTCGCGCCCTCTTCGTTCTCTTCGCAGACGTTTCGGCCGTGCCGCGGGGAGTCTAGCGGCCGCCCCGGTGATCGACTGCCTCTCGCGCCGACCCGTCTTCGGTGACTACTGTCAAGGGGCATAAGGGCTCCTGACCGTCAACAGAACTTGAGGGCCACTCGATGCCTGTTTCGTCCGCCCCCACGCCCGATGTTTCGATCATCCTGCCCTGTGCCGGACTGGGAACGCGTTTCGGAGCGCCGTACGCGAAGGAACTGCATTGCCTGGCGCCCGGGGTCACCATCCTGGACCGCAGCCTGGAAGCCGTCGTCGAGCTGGTGAAGAGCGGGCTCACCGTGCGCGTGGTCGTCGTGTTCGGGCCGCACAAGCTGGACACCGTGAAGTACCTCGCGCGCTACGCCGGGACTTTTCAGCTGGTCTTCGTCTACCAGGACGACGCGTCCGAGCCGGGGCTCGACGGGGCGATCCGGTGCGCCTTGCCCATGACGCGGGGACCGGTGGCCCTCGTGCTACCTGACATCGTTGTCAGCGGGGTGGGCAGCCTGCTCGACGCCCTGCGCCAGACCGAGGTGGCGGGCTGGAGCGTGGTGGCCACCGAGGAGTCGGATCCCGGCACGCTGCGGCAGATGGGCGCGCTGAGCGTGGCCGTCTCGCCGGATGCGGTCGTGACCGTCGCGGCGGCCGCGGAAAAGCCGGCGGATCCTTCGGGCTACAACGCGCTTTGGGGCATGGTGGCGGTCGCCGAGGACCAGGCCCACCGGCTGCCGGATGTGGCGCGGAGGGACGCGGACAGCCCGCTCGCCGGCGCCGTCGCCCTCATGGTGAAGCGGATCGTCAACTACAACACCACCGACGGCTGATCGTCCACAATGGACTTTGCGAGGAGAAGCATGCTCGACGACGTGATGACGGCGCTCGACACGGTCCTGCCCCGGCTGGCCGCGGTCACCGGCACCCCCGGGGTCGCCGTCGCGGTGGCGACGAGCGACGAGCTGCGGACGGCCGCGACCGGGTTCGCCGACCTGGCCGCGAGGACGCCGATGACCGCCGGGACGCCGGCGCCGGCGGGCTCGCTCACCAAGCCCGTCACGGGATTGGCCTTCATGCAGCTGGCCGAGGCGGGCGCGCTCGGCCTGGACACGCTCGTCGACCAGGTGCTGCCCACCGGGCTGCGCGGTCCCGGCGCGGCGCCCGTCACCACCGCCATGCTGGCCGCCCACGAGGCCGGCTACTACAGCGACATCGTCACCGCCACGGCGCACACGGCGCCGGCCGAGCCGGTCCTCGACTACGTCCGGCGCCGCCACGAGATCGGGCGCGCCGTGGAGTACGGCGGGGTGCTGCCGCTGGTGACGGCGCCGGGGTCGTACTCCTATTCGAGCTTCGGCGTCGGGGTGCTGGGCGGCGTGGTCGAGCACGTGACCGGCGAACCGTACGGTGCCCGCGTCCACCGGGAAGTGTTCGCCCCGGCCGGAATGACGGACACGAGCATCGACGACGGCACGCGGAACCCGTGGGCTCCGGGCACCGGCGGCGCGACCGGGTACCTGGCATTCGGCGACTGGTGCCTGCCGAGCCCGCCTCTGCGCACCTCGGCGTACCCGGGGGTCGGGATGTACACGAGCGCCACGGATTTCGCGCGGTTGCTGCAATCGTTGCTGCGCACCGCCCGGGGCGACCGCGGGCTGGTCGGGCCGGAGTCGCTCGCGGCGATGGTGACCCCGCGGACGGCGCGCCCGAGCCCGCACGGCGTCCGGTCGTTCTCCGGCCTGACGCTCGAGCTCGCCGACCCGGACCTGGGCGACGACTGGTGGTGGGGGCACACGGCGGCGTTCCCGTGGGGATTCTGGTGGGAGGCGCGGGTGTGGCCGCACCGCGACCTGGCCGCGGTCGCGGTGGGCAACCGGTGGGACATGGCCCGGTTCCACAACCCGGCGACGCGCAGCGCACCGGGCCTGGCCGTCGAGTGGGCCGGCCGCTGGGCGGCGTCCGGCGCCCCGGCGAAGCTGCCGGACATGGACGGCCGGCCCCGCTGGACCGGCCCCCGGCCGACCCCGGAGAGCTCACGCTGGATGGGGGTGCTGACCGGCGAACGCACCCACGGCCTGCTCGCCGTGGCCGACCCGCTGCCGGTGAAGACGCTGACCGAGGGAGCGCGATCTCTGGGGGATGGGGATGCGGGTGGCTGGGACCCGGAGGCGTTCGCCCGCGGGGTCTCGCAGGCACGGGCGGTGGCCCCGGACCCGGCGGCGCTCGGGGCGCTGGGCCGCGAACTGGGCCCGGCGGCGGCGCTGTGGATGCTGGAGTGCGGAGCCTCGAGCGCGGACGTGACCATGCCGGTGGGCTTCTACGCCCACGCACCACGGTGAATCAGGGCCGAAGGCGGCCAGCCCGGCATCCCGATGTGGCGTTGGTGCGTAGGGCGCCGCATCGGGTGCTCGGGCCGGGACAGGGCGGAGCGGCGGGAAAGCGCGTGACCGGCCGGCCTCAGCGCAGCCGCACCTCCACCGCGACCCGGTGCCGCCCCCGAGGCAACCGCACCCATTCCGGCTCCGCCACCGGCCGCACGTCGGGAAAGCGGTCGAACAAACCCCGCAACGCCACCTCGGCCTCCACCTTCGCCAAGGCCACCCCCAGGCAGAAGTGCGGCCCCCAGCCGAATCCCACGCTGCCCTCGCGGCCGCCGTGCTCGGCTTGCCAGCGGATGTCCGCCTGGTGCGGGTGGGTGAACTGGGCCGGGTCGCGGTTGGCCGCTCCCAGTACCGCCTGGACCGCGTCGCCCGCGCTGATCTTCACCCCGCCCACCTCCAGATCCGTTGCGGCGTAACGGAGCCGGGCCAGCTGGACCGGGCCGTCGGTGCGGACCAGCTCGCGGACCGCCGCCGGCCACAGCTCCGGCTCCTCGCGCAGCAGCTCCCGCTGGGCGGGGTCGCGCATCAGCGCGAGGGCCCCGTTCGACAGCATGTGCGCCATCGTCTCGTGCCCGGCGAGGACCAGGAACACCACGAGCGCCACCGCGTCGACGTCGGTCAGGTCGTCCTGGGCGACGACCTGGCTGAGCAGGTCCTCCCGCGGCTCGGCCCGGCGGCGGTCGACCAGCGCATGACAGTAGGCGAACATCTCGCCCAGCGTCGGCGTGATCCGCGCCGGGTCGCCTTCGACGAGCACCTTGCCCCAGCGCCACCAGTCCGCCCAGTCCGCTTCGGGCACTCCGACCAGCTCGCACACCACCGCCATGGCCAGGGGGTAGGCGTACTCGTCGATCAGGTTCACCGTGCCCGGCGCCGCGCCGAGGTCGTCGAGCAGGCCGTCGACGATCTCCCGCACCCGGGGGCGCAACGCTTCGACCCGAGACGCGCCGAAGGCGTGGCTGATGCTGCGGCGCAGCCGGGTGTGCTCGGCGCCGTCGAGGCTCAGCAGGCTCGCCCGCAGGTACGGCAGGTGCTCCGGCGGCGTGCCCAGCGCGAGGAACGCCTCCTCCTGCGTCTGCGCGCCCTGCCCCGGCAGGCCGGTGGGATCGTTGCGCACGGCCGGATCCGACAGCACCGCGCGGACGGAGGCGCTCCCGGTCACCAGCCAGCCTTCCTCGCCGTTCGGCAGCCGGGCCCGGCAGACCGGCGATTCGGCGAGGATGCGGTCGTAGCCGCGCATCGGGTCGTCGAGGACGGCCGGATCACGCAGGTCCACCACGGGTTCGGACGACATGGATCTCCTGTCAGCCTTTGAGCGGGCCGCCGTTGATGGCGACGCGGTGGCCGAAGCGGGTGTACGGGTAGTAGTCGTACGTCGCGTGGTGCTGGACGCAGCGGTTGTCCCAGAACACCAGCGTGTTCGGCTCCCACCGCACCCGGCACGCCAGCATCGGCCGGTTCGGCACGACCGAGAACAGCAGGTCGAGCACCGCCTGGCTCTCGTCCGCCGACAGCTGGGGGATGCGCGAGGTGTAAGCCGGGTTGACGTACAGCAGCGGCCGGTCGGTTTCCGGGTGCCGCACCACCACCGGGTGCTCGCTGACCGGCGGCTCGTACCCCTCGGGGATCTTGTGGCCGCGGAAGGCGTGCGCGCCGTCGTGGATCGCGGTCAGCCCGGTCAGCAGTTCCTTCAGCTTCGGCGAAAGCATGTCGTACGCGAGGTGCATGTTCGCGAAGAGCGTGTCGCCGCCGCTGCCCGGCTCGGGCATCCGCGTGATGTGCAGCATCGAGCCCAGCGACGGCTCGGCGTCGGCGGTGCCGTCGGCGTGCCAGCCGTTGCCGAACACGGTCGCCGACTCGGGGGCGGTCGCGACCTCGAGGATGTACGGGTTGCCGTGCTCGGGCGGCGGGTTCACCGGCCGCAGCTCGCCAAAGCTCGCGGCCAGGCGCTGGTGGTCGTCCGGCGTGATGTCCTGGTCGCGGAACACCAGCACGTGGTGGTCCAGGAAGGCCGTCTTCAGCTCGGTGAGCTGCTCCTCGGTCAGCTCCCGGGTCAGGTCGAGGCCGGTGACCTCGGCGCCGATCACCGGGGTGAGCCCCCGCACCGCCAGTGTCCGGTGGTCGCGCGCCGGTCGCGTCGTGATCCGCTTGACGGCGTCGAGTTCGTACTGCTCCATGGTTTCCTTTCCTCCCGTGGGTCTCACAGTCCGATGGCCGCGGCCACCGCGGTGACGTGCGGTGCGCGCACGATGCCGTAGTGGGTCGCCGGCAGTTCGTGCCACTGGCTCGGTTCGGGCAGGAGCGCCCGCCAGCCGCCGCGGTCGGCGACCGGCAGGCCGGGTTCGGGTTCGGCGGCGAGCCAGACGTGGCTGGGTGTCGCGCGCAGGTGCGGCAGTTCGTGCCCGGCCATGCTGCGCAGGTTGGCCCGGCACGCGCGGGCGAGCCGCCGGGCGTGCTCGCCCGCGGCACCGCCGGAGGCACCCAGCTCGCGTTCGAACACCGTTTCCAGCTGCGCGTCGCTGTAGTCCGCGGCGCTCGCGCCGGGTGGCGGCGGGTCGATGAGGTGCAGCGCCCGCACCGGCTGTCCGGCCGTCTCGGCCTCGGCGGCCATGCCGGCCGCCACCCAGGCGCCGAACGACCAGCCGGCCAGCTGCCGGGTGTGGCCGGGGAACCGCGCTCGCAGGGCCGCGTGGTAGCGCCGGGCCCGGTCCGCCACCGGCCAGCCGGGCGGTTCCGGCCGGCTCAGCGCGGGGTCCGCGATCACGCAGACGCCGAGTTCGGGCGCCAGGGCCTCGACGAGCGGGCGGTACGCGTGGACGTCCCCGCCGACGGGGTGCACGAGGCACACGACTTCCCGGCCGGCCCCTTCACGCCAGACCTGCACCACCACTTCGCCGGTGTCGGCGGCTTCGGACAGCTTCGCCAGCAACGCGGCCATCGTCACCTCCGGGCCGAGCCAGGCGAGGTCGAGGTCGACGCCGAAGAGGCGTTTCACCGAGTCGACGACGTCCAGCAGCGTCAGTGAGTCGGCGCCCAGGTCGTAGAGCGGCACGTCCGGGTCGAGCTCGGCGACGCCCAGCAGGGCACGCACTTCCTCGGCCAGCTGGGCTTCGGCGTTCTCGGCCGGTTGCGCGGTGCCGGTCGTGGTGTCGCGCTGGTGGAACTCGCGGGCGGCTTCGAGCCCGGTCGTCGCGACCAGCAGCTGCGGCAGCCCGGAGTCCAGCGCGCGGGCGAAGGTGCGGCGGCCTTCGTCGACGCTCAGGCCGACCGCCAGGTGCGCCTGGTGCCGGGCGTCGGTTTCCAGGGCGGTGACGGCCATGCCGCTGTCGCGCCAGACGTCCCAGCCGATGGAGAGCCGGGCGGTCGGGCCGTCGCGGTGGGCGAGTGCGTCGAGGAACCCGTTGGCGGCGGCGTAGTCGAGCTGGCCGGTGCCGCCGAACTGCGCGGACAGCGACGAGCAGTAGACGGCGAACGCGGGCCGGTGGCGTTCGACGAGCCGCTCGGTGAGGAGGGCGCCGGCGAGCTTGACGGACTGGGTGTCTTCGCCGCGGGTCGCGATGAGGCCGCCGCCGGGGGTGCCGGCCGCGTGCACGATCCCGGCGAGGGGCGCGCCGATGCGGGCGTCGACCTCGTCGGCGGTGATCTTCGTGAGGTCGGCGGCGAGGAGGTCGACGCGGTCGGCCCACGGCTTGAGCGCTTCGGGCAGGTGGGGCTCGCGTGCGAGCAGGACGACCCGGCCGGTGGTGCGGGTCAGCAGCTCCGCGGCGACGGCGGTGCCGATGCCGCCGGTGCCGCCGAGGACCAAGTGGGTCCCGTCGGTGGCCACCGGCTCGCCGGCCGGGACCGGTGCGCTGTCCTGCGTCCACCAGAACCCGGCCCGCAGGGCGACGCGCTCGGGCGGGGGCGGGCCGGTGAGCAGGCCGGCGAGGGGATTCAGGTCGGGGCCGGGCAGGTCGACCCAGTGGCCGGGCACGCCGGTTTCCTGCGGGCCGACGGCGGTGATCCCGGCGAGCAGCCCGGCTTCGGGCCGCGTGACGGCGGTGTTCGCGGGCGCGGCCCCGGCGGACACCCACCACGTCCGGAGTGGACGGTCGTGGCCGGCCCGCAGGAGAGCGGCCGGGGTGTCGACGCACGCTCGGCGCGCGTCGTCGAGGGACGCTTCGGTGACCGGCCCGGTGATGCCGAGGGGGAGGGTGTGGAGCCAGTCGATTTCGGTGTGGGGCAGGGCATCGAGGACTTGGCGCAGGTCCGCGGGGTCGGCGGGGTCGGCTTCGAAGGTGTCGGGGCCGAGGCGGGCGAACGCCGCTGCCGCGTGCACGCGCACGACGCGCGGGTAGACGGCGTCGAGGGCGGGTGCGGTGAGCGGGCCCTCGCCGGAGATGACGAGGACGCGGTCGGTCGGGGTGGTGGCGACGGTGGCGGTGGTGGCCCGGCGGTGGCGGACCCAGGTGGGCTGGTGCAGCCACTCGCTTTCGGGTCGCCGCGTGACGGAGTCGCGACGAGGGAACCCGAACTCCCGGACGGCGAAGGCGGGCGGCGGAAAGTCCCACGGCGCGGGGGCGGGGGACTGGCCCCAGTCCACGGAGGCGCCGCTCAACCAGGCGGCCGCCATTTCGGCGGCCCCAGAGACGGAGCTTTCACGCGAGAGTGCGGAATCGGCGGCTGCGTTTTCGCGGAGAGGTGCCACCGGGCCGGGGGCGGCGCTCTCCCGTGAAAGTGCGGTAGCGGGGGTGGCGTAGCCGCGGCGCGGTGCCGCGGAGCCGGGGCTTTCCCGTGAAAGCTCCGCGTCGGGGATCTCCTGTGGCTCGGCCGTGCGCAGCCACCCGACCGCCGCGGCCGCGTCCTCGCACGCTGCCGCCATGCGCCAGCGTTCCTCCGGGCGGCCCGACTGCAGGTGCCGGAGTACGTCCACATAGGACGATGGCCGCGCCGTCAGGTACTCCGCCACCCGGGCCGCCTCCCGGCGCAAAGCCGAGGCGCTGCGGGCCGAAAGCACCAGGCACCGCGCCGGTTCCGGGCGCGACGGCGGCATCGGGCGGACCGACTCCAGCACGACGTGGGCGTTCGTCCCGCCGATGCCGAAGCTGCTCACCCCGGCCACCCGCGGCCCCGCCGGCCACGGCTCGGCCCGCGTCGGCACCCGGAACGGCCCCAGGTCCAGCGCCGGGTTGGGCGCGCGGAAGTCGACTGTCGGCGGGAGGACGCCGTGGTGGACCGCCAGCGTCGCGCGGATCAGGCCGACCACCCCCGCCGCCGCGCCCAGGTGGCCGATCTGGCTCTTCACCGAAGAAAGCGCGCACGCGACGACGTCGGGCATCGCCTCGCGCAACGCCGCCACCTCGATCGGGTCGCCCAGCCGCGTCCCGGTTCCGTGCGTCTCGACGTACCCGACGTCGGCACCCGTGCGACCGGCTCGCCGCAGCGCCGCCTGGACGGCCGAGCGCTGCCCGGCCGGGGACGGCGCGCTGTACCCCTGCTTCACCGCGCCGTCGTTGGTCAGCGCCGAGCCCGTGAGCACCGAGTACACCGTGTCGCCGTCACGACGCGCCGCCGAGAGCCGCTTCAGCACCACCACGCCGACGCCGCTGCCGCCCACCGTGCCGTCCGCGTCGTCGCTGAACGGGCGGCAGTGCCCGTCCGCCGAGAAGATGTGCTGCGGCCGGTACCGGTACCCCTCGGCGAGGGTGACGTCGACGAGCACCCCGCCCGCCAGCATCACGTCCGCCTCGCCGCCGCGCAGCATCCCGGCGGCCTGGTGGACGGCGACCAGCGAGCTGGAGCACGCCGTCTGGGTCGTCAGCGCCGGGCCGGTCAGGTCGAGGTGGTAGGCGACCTTCGTGGCCAGGAAGTCCTTCTCGTGGTGCAGGGCGAGCTGGAAGCCGTCCGGCAGCGCGGCCGGGTCCGCCTCGCGCAGCATCTGCTGGAAGTACGTGTTCTCCCCGCAGCCCGCGATCAGCCCGACGCGGCCCGTCGCCCCGCCGGCGTGGGCCAGCGCTTCGACGCACGCCATCAGCAGCTGCCGCTGCTGCGGGTCCATCAGCGCCGCGTCGCGGTGGCTGATCCCGAAGTGCTCCGGGTCGAAGTCCAGGGGCCCGGCCAGGAGACTGCGCGCGCCGACCAGGCCGTCGGCGGCCGGGAACTCTTCGATGCCCCGGCGGCCGGTGACGACCAGGTCCCAGAACGCCGCCAGGTCCGGCGCGCCGGGCAGCCGGACGGCCATGCCGACGACGGCCACCGGCTCGTCGGCCGCCGCCTCGGCGGAAGCGCGCGCCGGGGCCGGGCCGCTTTCGAGGTGCCGCGTCAGGTCCCGGAGCGTGACGTGCTCGAAGAGGTCCGCCACGGTGAACCGGTACCCGGCTTCGGCGCAGCGCAGGTGGAACCGCATCAGCGACAACGAGCTGGCGCCGGCGGCGAAGAACGTCTCCTCCGGCCCGATCGGCGTGCCGGTCACCTCCTCGAACAGCGCCGCCAGCTCGCTCGAGGGACGCGTGGACGTCCGCAGCAGATCCTCGCCCGGCGTCGCGGAAACCGCGTCCCGGTCGAGCTTCCCGCTCGGCGTGCGCGGCAGGGCGGCGACGACGCGGAAGCGGTCGACCCGCGCGTGCGGCGGCAGCAGCGGCACGAGGTGCTCGCTCAGCTCCGCGGCGGCCGGCGTCCGGCGGCATTCGAGGAACGCGGTCAGGCGGTCGCCTTCGGCCGCGACGACCGCGTTGACGACGTCGGGGTGCCGCAGCAGCGCCGCCTCGACCTGCCCCAGCTCCAGCCGGTGCCCGCTGAGCTTGACCTGCCGGTCGGCCCGGCCGTCGAAGTGCAGCAGCCCGGCGCGGTCGAAGTGCGCGAGGTCGCCGCTGCGGTAGTACAGCTCGGGCAGTTCGGCGAACTTCTCCGGCGCCGCTTCGCCCAGGTAGCAGCGGTTCGCCGCGAGACCGCCGATGAGCAGCTCGCCGACCTGGCCCGGCGGCAGGGGCGCGCCCGCGGCGTCGGCGACCCGCAGCACCGCGTTCGCCACCGGACGGCCGATGGCGGGCCGGTCCGGCCAGTCCGCGGGATCGCCGTCGAGGGTCAACGCGCTGACGACGTGGGTTTCGGTCGGGCCGTAGTGGTTGTGCAGGCGCGCGCCGGGCAGCCCGGCGAACCAGCGGCGGATCGCCGGCGTGCACACCAGCTGCTCGCCGGCGGTGATCACGTCCCGCAGCCGGGACGGGTACCGGCCGAGCCGGACGCCGTGCTCGGCGAGCAGCTGCAGGGCGACGTACGGCAGGAAGATCCGTTCGATGCCGGCGGTTTCCAGCTGCGCCAGCAGCGCGGGGACGTCGTGGCGCCATTCCGGGCGGACCAGGTGGAGCCGGCCGCCGCCGCACAGCGTCGTGAAGATCTCCTGGAACGACACGTCGAACGACAGCATCGAGAACTGCTGGGTCGCCGCGGGCGGTGCGGCCTGCCACTGCAGCAGGTTGGCCAGGGTGCGGTCCGGGACGCGCACGCCCTTGGGCACGCCGGTCGAGCCCGAGGTGAACAGCGTGTAGAGCGGCCGTCCGGCGTGCCGGGCCGGGACGTCCGGCACCGCGCCGTCGGAAAGCGTGACGAACCGCCGCTCGATGTCCGCGCCGAACGTTTCCCCCGGCGCGAGCAGGACGCAGCGCGGCCGGACGCGGTCGAGCATGGCGTGCAGCAGTTCCGGCGGGTACGCGGGGTCCAGGGGGACGGCGGTGATGTTCAGCCGGGCCAGGGCGAGGAGCGCGACGACGTGCTCGGCCGACGGCCGGAAGTACAGCGCGATGTCCGTGGCGTCCGCGGGCAGGGTGGCCGCGAGCCGGGCCGCGTGCGCGTCCAGCTCGGCGTAGGTCAGTGTCGTGTCACCGATGAGCGCCGGGGCGCCGGGCGTCCGCGCGACCTGACGCGCGAACCCGTCCGCGATGGTCTCCCACGTCAGGTCCGCGGCGGCACCCCGGCCGTGGTCGCGGTGGTCCGGAATCCGGGCGTCGCCTTGCAGGGCGCGGTCGAAGACTTCGCCGAGGGCGGTCGCCTCGGCTTCGGTGAAGTGGCCTTCGCCGTATTCCCACAGGCAGTCGAAGCCGTCGGCGCGTTCCACCACCGACAGCGTGAGCGCGCACTTCGCCTCGGCCGCCTCGATCCACTGTGGACTGAACGAGCAGCCGGGCCGCCGCAGCGCCCCGAAGTCGGTGTTCTCCAGGACGAACAGGTAGTCGAAGGCCGCGTAGCCGGGGTCGAGGTCGGCGAACGCGACGTCCTGGTGATCCAGCGCGGCACCCGACGCTTCGCCGAGCCGGCGGAGCTGGGCGCCGAGGTCTTCGTCCGGGTCCACGGTCAGCGGCAGCCGCACGGTGTTGGCGAACATGCCGACACTGTCTTCGAACGCCCGCACCGGCCGGTTCGCCACCGGCGCGGCGATCCGGGGCCGAGCCCGCCCGGTCACCGCGTACAGGCTCCACGCGAACACGCCGAGCAGGAGCTGGAACCGGGTCAAGCCCAGGTCACCGGCCCACTCGTCGACGCGCTCGCGTCCGATGCGGGTGGTGTGCAGCCGGCCGGCCGGGGAAGCTTCGCCGAGCGGCTCGGCGTCGTCGGTGCGGTCGGTCAGCAGGTCGCGGTAGCGGGGGGAGGCGAACCACCGGGACTGCCACGCGGCGAAGTCGAGCGGCGTGTGCGCCTCCGGCCGCGGCGAGGCGCCGGACAGCTCGCGGAACAGGATGTTCAACGACCAGCCGTCGACCGCGATGTGGTGCAGGCACAGCAAGAACGTGCCGTCGGCCCGCCAGGCCGCGCGCAGCATCCGGCCCGACGCGAGATCGAAGGGCGCGGTGAAGAAGTCGTCGCCCGGCTCGGTCCACGGGTCGTACGGCGCCTTCGCGACCTGCCGCAAGCCGCCGGGGGTGGCTTCGAACGCGGTGCGCAGCGCCGGGTGCCGCTCCACCAGAGTGCGCACGTCCCGGCGCAGCGCCTCGACGTCAGGTGCGCCGGAGACCTCGAACGCGAGCGGCACGTGGTAGGCCGTGGAGGCCGGGTTCCGTTGCTGCAGCAGCCAAAGCCGCTGCTGTTCGCTGGTGGCCGGTGCCGTGGTCGCGGTCGTCGGTGGGCCCGGCTCCGGGTACGCCGCCCGCCCGGCCGCGGAGACGGCGGCGGCGAGATCGGCGAACGTCCCGCGCTGGACGACCGAAGGCGCGAGGTCCGCGCCCCAGCGTTCGCGGATCGCGAACCGCAGCCGCAACGCCTTGAGCGAGTCGCCCCCGGACCGCAGCCACGTGTCGCCGGGATGCAGGCCCGGGACGGCGAGCGTCTCGGACACGACGTCCAGGACTTCGCGCTCCCACTCGGTCGCCTCACCACCGGTCTCCGGCCGCCACGGCGCGAACCCACCGGCCAGCAGCGCGGCTTCGTCGACCTTCCCGTTGGCGTTGCGGGGCAGCTCGCCGACGCGGAACACGTGCTGCGGCCGCATGTAGGCCGGCACGGTCTCGCCCAGGTGCGCTTCGAACGCGTCGAAGGACAGGTCGCCCGCCACGATGAAGGCGAGCAGCTCGGCCGTGGCCACGTGCCGCACGGCCACGTGGACCTGCCGGATCTCCGGGTGCGCGAGGAGCCGCTGCTCCAGCTCGCCCGGCTCGATCCGGAACCCGCGGACCTTCACCTGCCGGTCGGTCCGCCCGGCGTAGGCGAAGCGCCCGCCCGGCAGCACGCGGACCAGGTCACCGGTGCGGTAGAACCGCGCGCGGCCCTCGTCGAGCCACGGCAGCCGGACGAACCGCTGCCCGGTCTCCGCGGGCAGGCCGCGGTAGCCGAGCGCGACGCCGGCGCCCGACAGGTACAGCTCGGCCAGCTCACCTTCGGCGGCCACGCGCTCGTCCGCCGTCACCGCGACCGCGCCGGTGCCGGGCAGCGGGCGGCCGATCGGCACGACGTCGCCGTCGAAGCCGCGCGGAATGGCGTAGCTGAGCGCGAACGTCGTCGTCTCGGTCGGGCCGTAGCCGTTCTGCAGCCGCGTCGGCGCGTCCGGGTTGGCCCGGTACCAGCGGCGGATCACCGGCGCGTTGAGCTGCTCACCGCCGATGACGACCCGCCGCACGGTGGCGAAGCTGTCCGGCACGGTCTCGGCGACCGCGTTGAACAGCGTCGCGGTGACGAACATCGTGTCGACGCGCTCGCGGACCAGTGCGTCGGCGAACGCCCGCGGGTCGCGGACCGTGTCGTCGTCGAGGATCACGCAGGTGCCGCCGGTGAGCAGCGGGACCCACACCTCGAAGCTGATCGCGTCGAACGCGGGGTTGGCCAGGCAGGCGTACCGCGTGCCGTGGTCGAGCCAGCCGGGCTCGGCGAGCCGCAGGACACCGGCGTCACGCACCTCGACGCCCTTGGGCCGGCCGGTCGTGCCGGAGGTGTAGAAGAGGAACGACGCCGGCGCGGGTTCGGCGGGCACCCCCGCCCCGGCGGTTCCGGACAGCAGCTCGGCCGGCGTGACGCCGGGCCCGTCGTCGCTGACGACGGCGGCCGCGCCCGCGTCGGCGAGGATGACGTCGCGGCGCGCGGGCGGGCTTTGGCGGTCGAGCGGCACGACCTGGCCGCCGAGGCGCAGCACGCCCAGCATGACCTGGACCAGCTCCGCCGAGCGCGGCAGGCCGACGGCGACCGCGTCACCGGGGCGAACACCCCGGCGCGACAACGATTCCGCGACGGTGGCGGCGCCCGCGTTCAGCTCGGCGTAGGTGAGCAGCCGGGCCCCGTCGGACACGGCGACGGCGTCGGGGTGCCGCAGCGCCCGGTCGTGGACGCGGCGGGCGATCGAGGTCATCGGGCCGCCAGCTCGGCGCTGATCAGCTTGGCGACCAGCGGCAGGGCGTCGCTTTCGAGCATGTCCCAGTGCCCGCAGTCCGCCGGGACCACCTCGAACTCGCCGCGGGCGCGGCGGCGCCAGAACTCCACCGAAGCGGACACTGTGCCGGGGTCCGCGCCGTCGCCGACGGCCTGCACGAACACGACCCGCGCCGCCGTCCCGCCGGGATCGTGCTCGCGCGCGGTCAGCCGGTTGTGGTTGTACGTGCGGTGGTAGCGCTCGATCTGCGCGTCGTCGATCCCCGGGTACATCCCGTTGAAGCGCACCAGCTTCTCGCGGAACTCGGCCACCGGCACCGGCTCGATCGCCGCCTTCGCGGCCGGGTCGTCGGTGGGGGTGGTGTCGAGCAGGACGACGCTGACGCGCGGGTGGTGCTCCGCGAGCCGGCGGCCCATCTCGTGGGCGACCAGGCCGCCGTACGAAAGTCCACAAAGGACCAACGCTTCATCGGCACGCGGGTCCACGAGCCGCAAGTACTCCTCGGCCATCGCCTCGACGCTCGGCAGCGGCTCCTCGCCGGCGTTGAGCCCGGGGGACTGGATCCCGAGGACACCGGCGTCCTCGGGCAGCAGGGCGCTGAGCGGCAGGTAGCAGAACGCGGTCCCGCCGGCCGGGTGGACGCAGACGACGCGGGCCGCGCCGGTGCCGCGGCGGAACTCGATCAGGCTGCCACCTTCCGGCGGGCGGTCCGTGCGCAGGAGCGCGGCCTGCGCCTCGATGGTCGGGTGGAGGATGACGTCCCGGATCGGCAGCTCGCGGCCGAGCTCCGAGCCGATGGCGTGGGCCAGCTTGATCGCCGAGATCGAGGTGCCGCCGACGTCGAAGAAGTCGTCGGAGACGCCGATCGCGGTGTGCAGCAACAAGGTTCGCCAGATCCGCAGCAGGGCCAGCTCGACGTGGTCGCGCGGGGCGGCGGTGTTGACCGGGTCGTTCGACGCGCCGGCCCGGGCGTGCGCCAGGACGGCGTCGCGGTCGAGCTTGCCGCTGCGGCTCAACGGGAGCCGGTCGAACTCGGCGAACACGGACGGGATCATGTAGTCCGGCAGCCGGCCGGCCAGCGCCGCGCGCCACTCGTGCGGGGTCCGGCCACCGCCGCCCGCGACGCCGGCGACGAGCCGGGGCTCGCCCTCGCGATCGACCAGCACGGCGGCCTCCCGGACACCGGGCACGGCCAGCAGCGCGGCCGCCACCTCGCCGGGTTCGATGCGGAACCCGCGCAGCTTGATCTGGTCGTCGCGGCGCCCGGCGTACTCGGCTTCGCCGCCGGGCAGCCACCGGGCCAGGTCACCGGTGCGGTACATCCTTTCGCCGGCCGCGAACGGGTCCGCCACGAACCGCTCGGCGGTCAGGCCCGGCCGGTGCAGGTACCCGCGGGCCAGGCAGTCGCCGGCCAGGAAGACCTCGCCCACCACGCCCGGCGGCACCGGGCGCAGCCGCTCGTCCAGGAGGTACAGCCGCGAGCCGGGCAGCGGCCGCCCGATCGGCGCCGGACGTTCGGACGGCCGGGGGCCGAAGTGCGCGGTGGCGTAGAGCGTGGCCTCGGTCGGTCCGTAGCCGAAGCAGATCCGCAGGCCGGGCAGCGCCGCTTCGAACCGCGCGAGGGCGGCGTCGGGCAGCGGTTCGACGCCGGTGAGGACCTGCCGCAGCGCGAGCCCGGCCACCCGGGCGGGGTCTTCGTCGATCCACCGGACGTAGGCGGGCGGCAGGAACGCCTGGACGACACGGTGTTCCCGCAGCCAGGCCATCAGCGCCGCGGGGTCGGGCCGGACGTCCTCGGGCACGACGTGCAGCACGGCGCCGGTGGTCAGGGGGAGCAGCAGTTCGTGCACCGAGGCGTCGAAGCCGATGCTCGACCACGCCGACGTCGCTTCGCCGGGCGTCGCGCCGAAGCGGTCGAGCCACTGGTCGAACAGGGCGAGGACGCTGTGGTGGGTCACGGCGACGCCCTTCGGGCGCCCGGTCGACCCCGACGTGTAGATGACGTACGCCGTCTCGCCGGAGCCGGTCGTGACCGGGGTGCGGGCCTCGTCGCCTTCGGTTTCGAGAGCCGCGATGTCGTCGGCCAAGATCAGTACCGGCCGCGCGTCCTCGACCATCGCCGCGCGCCGGGCGGCGGGCTGCGCCGGGTCGAGCGGGAGGTAGGCGGCGCCGGTCTTCAGCACACCCAGCACGGCGACGACCAGCTCGGCCGACCGTCCACTGAGGACGGCCACGACCCCGCCCGGCCCGGCCCCGCGGGTCCGCAGGGCGTTCGCCAGCTTCGTGCTGCGGCGGTCCAGCTCGCCGTAGGTGAGGGTCCGGCCGTCGCACACGAGCGCGGCGGCGTCCGGGGTGGCGTCGGCGTGGCCGGTGAAGCGCTCGACGAGCCCGCCGGGACGCCGGTTCGGCCGGGGTCCGGTGCTCCAGGCGGTGAGGATCTCGTGGCGTTCGGCGTCGTCGAGCAGTTCGTAGCTCGCGATGTCCGCGTCCGGGCGGGTGGCCAGCTGGTCGAGCAGCCGGACGAGGTACCGGCCGTACCGCTCGGCGGTCGCGTGGTCGAAGAGGGCGACGGCGTAGTCGAGGTGCCCGGTGACGCCGTCGTGCTCGTCGGCGAGGCCGAGGGCGAGGTCGAACTTCGCGGGGGCGTGCTCGACCTCGAGGGGTTCCGCCGCCACACCCGGCAGTTCCAGGAGGTCGTGCTGGGTCGGCACCCAGGCGAACATCGTCTGGAACAGCGGCGTGTGCGCCGGGCTGCGCGGCGGGTTCACCAGCTCGACGACCCGCTCGAACGGCAGCTCGACGTGCTCGATCGCGCCCCGCAGGGCCGCCCGGACCTGCTTGAGCAGGACGGCGCCGGTCCGCGGACCCGGCAATTCGGCGCGCACGGCCAGGGTGTTGACGAAGAAGCCGATCGTGTCGGGGTACTCGCCGCCGGCGCCGCGGTTGGCGGTGGGGACGCCGACAACGATGTCAGTTTGCGCGGAAAGGCGGGACAACAGGATGAACCAGCAGGTCAGGATGGTGGAGTAGAGCGTGACGCCGTGCTCGCGGGCCACCGCCTTCAGCCTCGCGGTGAGGTCCGGCCCGAGGGAGACCGGCACCCGGGCGCCGCGGTGGTCCTGCCGGGCGGGGCGCGGGCGGTCGGCGGGCAGCTCCAGCACCGGCGGCACACCGTCGAGCCGGTCCTGCCAGTACGCCTCGTGGGGCGCCGGGCCGGCACCGGTCAGCCAGTCCTGTTGCGCCCGGGCGTGTTCGCGGTAGGGCCGCGCCGGCGGCAGGTCCGCCGGTTCGCCGCTCACTTGAGCGGCGTAGAGCATGCCCAGCTCGCGCAGCAGCAGGCTGCGGGACCAGCCGTCGAAGACGACGTGGTGGATGGTGATCAGCAGGACGTGGTCCTCGTCGCCGTCCGCCAGCAGCCGGGCCCGGGCCAGCGGCGCACGGGACAGGTCGAACGGCTCGAACGGGTCGGTGCGCCGCAGCTCGGCCGCTTCGCCCGGCCGGCCGGCGACATCGGTGAAGCCACAGGGAAAGCCGTGACCGGCGGGTTCGACGATCTGCACGGGCGCGCCGTCTTCGACGACGATCCGGGTGCGCAGGGCTTCGTGACGGTCGGCGAGCGCGTCGAAGGCCCTTCGCAGCGCCTCGCGATCCAGCGGGCCCCGCAGGGTGAAAGCCATGGTCTCGTTGTAGGCCGGTCCGGCCCCGTCCAGCTGGGAGACGGTCCAAAGGCGCTGCTGACCGGACGACAGCGGTGCGGACACTCGCATCGAGGGCATGCCTTTCCGGGCGTGGCGGGCGAACCGGTACCGCGGTGTGCCGTCGCAGCCGAGGTCGGGGAAACGCTCTCTGTCTGTCCGGACAGTTAACACCACACCATCGGGTGAGGACGAGGGGTGACGGAAGTTTGCCCGGAAGTCCCCGCGGTGGCAGCCGCGAGGGCCGGCGTCAGATCTTGCGGTACCGGCTTTCGAACAGGGCGAACACCCCGAAGACCGCGATCCCGGCGGCCAGCGCCAGGAGGAGGAACTGCCCGTACGGCTGGACCGCGAGCGTCCGGAGCGCGGGGTCCAGGCCGCCGGCCTTGGCGGGGTCGTACTCGACGGCGGCGACGACGAACATCGCGCCCACGGTGCCGTAGGCGACCGCCATCGCGCACCAGCCGACCTGGCCGAGCCGCTCCGTCGACCGCCGCACCGCCGGGGACGCCCCGCCGAAGTCGAGGTCGTGGACGAACTTCTTCCGGAGCCCGCGGTAGCCGAGGAACGCGGCCACGGCGATCACGGCGCCGCCGGCCGTGATCACCGCGGCGGCGCCCCAGGGTTCGGCCAGCACCGTGGCGACGATCGAGCCGGCCTTGCCGGAGCCGCCGGTCGCGGTCTTCGCGGCGCTGTAGGTGACGAGGCCGTACAGGACGACCTCGACGCCGCTGGTCGCCCGCCGCACCCACCGCCGTCGCGATGGGGCGTGCCGGTGGCCCGCGATCGCCTCCGTGAGCTGCCACAGCGCCAGCACGCCGGTGCCGGCGGCGATCAGCCAGAGCAGCCACGCACCACCGCCCGAGGCGACGATCTGCAGGGCGCCGGCCTTGTCGGCCTTTTCGTTGTCGCCCAGCGCGACCTGCGCCGCCAGCCACGCGACGACGAGGTGGACGAAGGCGTAGCAGGTCAGGCCGATTCGGGCGAACAGGCTGAATCTTCTGATGTCGGGCACCCGGGAATCCTGGTCCACTCCGGCCCGCTTGGCCAGGGCCGAGCCGGGGGGAGGGGTGCCGGGTCTGTCACAAGAAGCCCGCGGACCGGCCGGTACGACCCTCCGGTCAGCCGTGACGCCGCAAAGTCGGGCGGCGCCGGGTCTGCCACGAGAAGCCGCGGACCCGCCGGTCAGTCAGCGACGCCGACAAGTCGTACGGCGCCGGACACGATCAGCGGCGCGTCCGACCCGCCGCCCTCCCGGGGCTCGAACCGGCCGACGGCGAACCTCGGCGAGGAGGCCGGCGGCCGGGCGGCACCCTGCCCGGCCGGCCCCGGCGCGGGCTCATTTTCCCGCCTGCGGCCCGATCATCGAGTTCACGTCGATCGACCTCGGGATGGCGCCGAGCTGCAGCAGCAGGTCCGGGACCCGTTGCAGGCGCCGCGAATCCAGCGTCGAGCCGTAGCCCGGCAGGGTGAGCAGCTTGGCGGTGTCCTCGTCGATCTTCGCGAACCGCACCAGCAGCGGCTCGACCTGGGCGCGGTCGTTCAGGGCTTCGTGGGTGCCCTTCTGCATCGCGCGCTGGAACGCGGCCAGCGTCTTCGGGTTGTCGTGCACCCACTTCCTCGTCGCGCCGTAGCCGGTCAGCGGGAAGTCCTGGGTCGCCCCGGTGTTGATGTCGATCACCGGGATCGCGCCCGCCGTCTTGGCGGCCTGCGTGATGTACGGCTCCGGCAGGTACGCGGCGTCCGCGTCGCCCTGCTGCAGCGCCGCGGCGATGTTCGGCAGCGGGATCAGCACCCATTTCACCTTGCTGAAATCCACGCCGTGATCTTGCATCACCGAGCGGGTGAGGAGATCCGAAGCGGTGTTCTTGGCCGTGATGGCGATCTTCTTGTCCGCCAGGTCGTAGACGGTCTTCACCGGGGAATTCGGAACCGTGACGATCGCATTGGACTTGGCGTTGACCGAGGTCGCGTCGGCGACCAGCTGCATGTCGGCGGCGCCGGTGCTCTTCGCGGTGAAGAACGGGGGGTAGGTCGAGAACGCGATGTCGGCTTCGCCGGAGATCGACTTCGTCAGCGACGCCTGGCCGCTGGCGGCGATGACGGAGTCGACGCTGAGGCCTTCGGCCTTGAAGTAGCCGTTGTCCTGGGCCAGCCAGAACGGCGCGAGGTCCGTGGTGGGCAGGATCGAGACCTTCAGCGTGGTCTTCTCCAGACCACCGCCGCCGGCTGGAGAACTCGTGCTGGCCGAACCCAGTGCGCCGCAGCCGGTGACGGCCAGGAGGGCGGTGACGGCGAGGGCGGCTTGACGAGCGCGAACACGGCCACCGCCGCTGGTGATTCCAAACAAGACCTTGCTCCTCGAAGGAGATGACGGTTGATCTACCGATCGAGGGAAGATCCGTGAATCATTCCCCGGTTCCTGTCAAGCAGGCCACTGTAGGCACCCCCAGATCGGTTGACAATGCAAGATGCACAGTGCAAGGGGGTTTTCACCAGAATGGCGGCACGAATACCTGATCGACGATCTTGGTTCACTCGCTTGATCGTGCCGAATTCTGCGGATCGGTGCGGTCGGAAGAGGGATTGCTGCCGAATCCGGGTGGCGCGGCGGCCGGGATCGCGGATTCGACGGCACTGGTCCGATCGGGGACGGAGGGCGCCCAGTTTGCGATTAATCGCAAAACCCGCGCGCATCCGGTGTGGACAGTTGTGCGGGCCCGGCGCGTCGTGGTCGGCGCTTCGGAGATCGGATTCGGAAACCGGCCGGTCGCGCACCTCGCCGGCCTGCGGAAAACGTGGCCCGGCGGGCACCGGGCAATGCAAAAGACATTTGATCGACGCTCGCGTGCCCGGCGCCCGCGGGCCCTGGCGAATTCATCTCATCGAAATCAAATGGTTGCCATCGTTGTTGCGTTCGGCACGGTATAATCGTCGGCTTGAGCCAATTGTGGGGACGCTCGCGGAGGGGTCGGCGAGGTGGTCGCGGCGGCACTGTCGAAATCTTCGAACGGCTCCGCCGTGGACGCGAAACGGCCGCAGCCGGGGAAGTGACCCGGCTGCGGCCGCGGGGGCGGATACCCTCAGTTGTACCCCATTTCGTCGGGTGAAACCCGGATCTCCCCGCTTTTGTCCGGGCTGGGGACGCTGATGGACTTCGAAACCGTGCTGGCGCTGCCCGCGGCGGCCGCCGCGGAAGCACCCGGGATGCTGACAGTGAAGACGCTCAACGCGACCGCGGCGCCCAGGGCGGCCGCTCGATGAACCCGCATCATTCCTCCGGTGGTCGATCGTGCACGAATGACTGTTCGGGATGGCGGACCTTTTGTGGTGCCGGAGCGACCGGCGGCCGGCGGGCAGATGATGCCCTGTCAATGCCGGGTGGTGGAATCACGCTGTGATCACAGAACGGGAAAATTCATCGAAATGGACGGTTTCCGGAGGGGCTGCGGCTGCCGATCCGGGCTGCCCAAGCATACCTCTTGTTGGGTAACGTTTTTCCTTCTATTATCGCCGGTGTGCGACCGCTCACGGACGGTTCCGAGCTTCTGGTCGGTCGGGATGACGAGCTGTCCCGGCTGGCCGCCTGGATTCGTGAAGCGGTCCAGGGCCGTGGCCGCGCGGTGCTGGTGGACGGCGAGCCGGGCATCGGAAAGTCCGCACTGGTCCGCGCTTCCGTCGCCGTGGCCGAGGAGGCCGGCTGCCAGGTGTTTTGGGGAGCCGGTGACGAGCTCGGGCAGGCGCTGCCGCTGCTGCCGCTCCTGGACGCCCTGCGGATCGCGCCGGTGACACGGGATCCCCGTCGTGACGCCATCGCCGAGCTGCTGGGCGGCGAAGCCGTCGCGGGCAAGGGTGCCGACCTAGCCGCCGCGGCCGCCGAGCAGCTGATCGCGCTGGTGGACGAGCTCTGCCAGGCCGGCCCGGCCGTGCTGGTCGTCGACGAGCTGCAGTGGGCCGATCGCACGACGGTCGCGGTGTGGGCCCGGATCGCCCGCTCGGTCCGGCGGCTTCCGCTGCTCCTGGTCGGGGTGCTGCGTCCGGTGCCGCGCCGCGACGACCTCCGGTCGCTGTTCCGGGTCGTCCCCCCGGCCGAGCGGCTGCGCCTGGGCCGGCTGGCGGAGCCGGCGGCCCTCGAGCTGGTGGCGGAGCTGGCCGGCGGCAGACCCGGCACCCGGCTGGAGGAGCTCGCCGCCGGCGCCGCCGGGAACCCGTTGTACCTCACCGAACTACTCGACGCGCTGTCCCGGAGCTCGTGCGTGGAAGTCGACCCGGCGGGCGTCGCGGAGCTGACCGGCACGGCCACGCCGGACTCCCTGCCGGAGGCGATCGCGGACCGGCTGGGCTTCCTGTCCGAGGCGGCGCGGACCGTGCTGCGGGCGGCGGCGCTGCTCGGGGACGGCTTCTCGGTCGCGGACCTGGTGACCGTGACGAACAGCTCGCTCGCCGACCTGATGCCCGCCCTCGACGAGGCCCGTGCCGCCGGCGTGCTGGTCGCGGCCGGGGACGACCTCGCGTTCCGGCACACGCTGATCCGCCGGGCGTTGTACGACGAGATGCCGACGGCGGTCCGGATCGCCTGGCACCAGTCCGCCGCCTGGGCGTTGGCCGAGGCGCGCGCGCCGGTGGAGCGGGTCGCGCGGCAGCTGCTGCCCATGGTGTCCACAACGGACAGTCGCGTGCCGGTGCCCGCCTGGGCCGTGAAGTGGCTGCTCGACGTGGCCACGCCGCTGATCGGCCAGGCTCCCGTGGCCGCCGTCGCGCTCCTGCGCCGGGCGGTGCGGGACGCCCCGCTCGACGACGCCGTGACCGGCGCGCTGGCCTGCCGGCTGGCCGACGCGTACTACCGGGTGGGCAACGTCGCCCAGGCCGAGCGGATCGCCTGCCGCGCACTGGACCGCGTCCGCGACCCCGACGTGGTCGTCGACCTGCACACGACGGTCGTGCAGTGCCACGGGATGACCGGCCGCTCCGCGGAGTCCCTCGCCACGCTGAACGAAGCCTTGGAGCAACCGGGCCTGGAAGCCCGGCACCGGGCCAGGCTGCTGGTGCTCATCGCGCGCACGCACCGCGACCTCGGCGAGGTCGACACCGCGGGCCGGGTCGCCACCGCGGCGCTGGCGGAGCTCGGCGCGGTCGAAGACCGCTGGGCGACCGGGTGGGCGCTGCACGTGCTGAGCCTGGTCGCGATGATGCGCGGCGACTGGACGGGCGCCCTACCGCTGTTCGAGCGCGCGATGGTCATCGTGCGGGGCGACCCGGCGCTGATCGACCTCACCCTGCTGCTGCGCATCAACCAGTCGGTCACCTTCGGCGCGCTCGACCGCTACACCGACGCGCTCGCCGCGGCCGGGCGGGCGCGGGAGCTGGCCGACCGCACCGGCAGTGCCGTGCGGCTGAACCAGGTCCAGAGCGCGCTCGGGCAGCTGCTGCTGGGGGCCGGCCGGTGGGACGACGCGCTGGCCGAGGTCGACGTCGTCCCGGACGAGCGCAAGGACCCGAGCGTGGTGTGCTGCGACCACGGCGTCGCCGCGATCATCCACTTCCACCGCGGCGAGACGGCGGCGGCGCTCAAGCACCTCGAAATCGCGGAGCCGTACTCGGAGCGCATCGGCGACCGGGTCGTGGAGCCCCTGGTGCGGGCCCGCTGCCTCGCCTTCGAGCACGCCGGCGTGCCCGAGCAGGCGCTCAGCGTGCTGACCGACGTGCTGACCGGCGAAGACGCGGGGGAGGACCTCCTGGGCGACGCCGCGCGGCTGGCCACGGCGATCGGCGACCGGGGAACGGCCGCGGAGATCGAGGCCAGGGCCCGGGCGATCGCCGACGGCTCCACAGTGCCGCACCGGCTGGCGCTGGCCCTGTACTGCCGCGGTCTGCTCGAGCAGGACCCGACGGCGTTGCTGCGAGCCGCCGACGGCTACCGCGACGCGGGCCGGCCGCTGTCCCGCGCCAAGGCGCTGGAAGCGGCCGCGTTCGCCTTCGCGAGCGCCGAGGCCGAAGACCGCGGCCCGGCGCGGGCTGCCTTCACCCACGCCGTCGACCTCTACGCGGAGCTGGACGCGCAGTGGGACGTGGCGAGGCTGCGCGCCCAGTTCCGGGTGTTCGGCATCCGGCGCGGCCCGACGGCGAAGCACCGGCAGGCCACGCACGGCTGGGACAGCCTGACCCCGACCGAGGGCAAGATCGCCGCGCTCGTGGTGGAAGGCCTGTCGAACCCGCAGATCGGGGGCCGCCTCTACCTGTCCCCGCGCACGGTCGGCACGCACGTGTCGCACATCCTGACCAAGCTCGGGGTGAACTCGCGCATCGACATCGCGCGGGAAGCCGGCCGCAACCAGACCGCCTCGGGCTGAGCCCGGGGCGGTCCGGTGTCCTAAGTGGATGGTCAGGCGGCCTCCGGCGCGCTGTCGTGGGGAAGCACGGTGAGAGCGCGCGGCACCGGCGCCGCCGGCGTCCGGCGCGTCACCGCGAGGTGCCCGCTGACGACCTGGCCGAGCAGGATCGCCAGCACCAGCAGCAACGGCGTCCGCCAGGTGCCGGTGAACGTGTGCAGCCACCCGCAGGCCAGCACCCCGAACCCGGCGATGACGTAGCCGACGCCCTGGACCACCGCGGACAGGGCGAGTGAGCTGCCCTTGCTGCGCAACGAGATCGTCGTCAGCCCGAACGCGAGCGCTCCCATGCCCGTGCCGGTCGCCGCCGCCCACAGCCAGGGCGCGGCCGCCGGGGCGAGGAGCAGGCCGGCGACGCCGATGACGTTGGGCACGGCCAGCGTGACGACGAGCAGGGTCTGGTTGCGCCACCGGCGGGTCCAGCCGGGGACGAGCCACATCATGGGCAGCCCCATGGCCATCGACAGCGCGAGGCACGCACCCGCGGTCGCCGCCGGGACTCCCGCGCTGCGCAGGATGCCCGGGAGCCAGCCCATGACCAGGAACGTCACCGTCGAGATGAGCCCGAAGTGGATGGTCAGGGCGGAGGCGGGCACCCATCCGGAGGCTGCTCGCGGCGACACGAACTCGCCGGGGGTGCGCCGCCACACCTGCTGGGCCAGCAGGGCCACGACCGCCCAGAGGCCGAGGCCGATCCGCCACGAGGACGACAGCACCACCGCGGGCGTGACCAGGGCGCCGGCGGTACTGCCGAGCCCGAGTCCGAGGGTGAAGGCGGCGGACCCGTTGGCCAGCAGCGGGAGCATGGTGCCGAGCACGGCGATGGCCAGGCACGCGAGCGCGGTCCCGACCAGGAGGGGTATCGAGCCGCCGAGCACCCGGCCGGCCAGTGACAGCACCAGTCCGAGGAGGGCGACGGTGACGGTCCGGTGCGTGCCCAGGCGGCCGCACAGCCACGGTGTCGCCCAGCCGCCGAGGCCGATCGCCCACAGGGGCAGCGCGACGAGCACGGCGGCGACGAGGGCACTGGCGACGGAGATGTCCGGGAGGGCCGCACCCAGGCTGGTCACGGCCGGTCTCAAGTTGATGGCGAGGACGAAAATCACGGCCGTGGAGACGGTCGTAGCACGGAACATCGCTCCTCCTCGGGGGTGGAGGTCCGGAGCGGCGTACTCCGTAGAGCAATGTTTCTTGACACATGTAAAGCAGACATCCGTCACCTGACGGATGTACGAAGTTCCGTTGCGACGCAACGGTTGTGAGGAGTTTCGGGCGCCCGGCGAATGGGCGTGCATCGGCACGGCCGGACGAAGCTCCCACCCGGGAGTGGTGTGGTTAAAACACGCTGGATCGCCGGGATCAGTGGAAGATTCCACCCTCTCTTCCGCCCGGAACGCGCACTTAGAGTGACACGCGCACCGAGCGCCGGGCCCCGTCTCCGGGGCCGGACCCGCCGACCGAAAGAGCCGAACCATGCCTGAACAAGCGCGCGTCCCCGGAGCCGCTCGCGGAGGCGACGCCGTGCACGGGCTGATGCAGCCGCGGCCGCTCACGATCGCGCACATCCTCGACCGCGCGGAGCGGCTTTTCGCGCACAAGCCCGTCGTGACGGCCGGTTCCGAGCGGCTCACCTACGCCGACGTGGCCGCCGACGCCCGGCGCCTCGCCACCGCGCTGGACACCCTCGGTGTCCCGCCCGGCGCCCGGGTCGCCACCTTCGCGAGCAACAGCCGGCGCCACCTGGAGCTCTACCTCGCGGTACCGGCCACCAAGCGGGTGCTGCACTCGATCAACATCCGGCTGCCGGCGGAGCACCTCGAGTACATCGTGAACCACGCCGAGGACGACGTCGTGTTCGTCGATCGCGGGCTGCTGCCGCGCATCTGGCCCAGCGTCGACCGGCTGCCGCCGGTGCGGCACTGGGTGGTCCTGCCCGACGGCACCGACACCGCGATCCCGGCGGACCCCCGGATCTCCCACTACGACGAGCTGATCGCCGCGGCCGAGCCGTTCGCGGGCCCGTTCGAGGACGCGTTCACGCTCGCGGACGAGAACCTGGCCTCCGGGCTGTGCTACACGTCCGGGACGACCGGGCCGCCGAAGGGCGTGCTCTACAGTCACCGCTCGACGGTCCTGCACTGCCTGGGCACGCTGGCCGCCGGTCTCATCGGCCTGAGCGAGAGCGACGTCGTGCTGCCGATCGTGCCCATGTTCCACGCCAGTGCCTGGGGCCTGCCCTACGGCGCGATGATGGCGGGCGCCGCCCTGGTCCTGCCCGGCGCGTCGGCGGACCCGGACCACCTGCTGCGGCTGATGGCGGCCGAGCGGGTGACCGTCGCCGGGGCCGTGCCCACCGTCTGGACGAGCCTGGCCCCGCGGCTGGCGGCGTACGACCTGAGCGCCACGCGGTTCCTGCTCGGTGGCGGCTCCGCCGTCCCGCCGGCGCTGTCGGAGACCTACCGCACCGCGATCGGCGTGCCCATCACCCATTCCTGGGGGATGACGGAGGTCAGCCCCGTCGGCGTCATCGGGGGCACGCGCACCCAGCACCGGGACGCGAGCGAGGCGGAACAGCTGGCGGTGCGGGCCGCCCAGGGCCAGCCACTGCCGCTGGTGAACGTGCGGGTCGTCGACGTCGAGACGGGCCAGGAGCTGCCGCGCGACGGCGAGGCCGTCGGCGAGCTGCAGGTGGCCGGCCCGTGGGTGGCGGGTGCCTACTACCGCGTGGACTCCGAAAGCAGCTTCACCGGCGACGGCTGGCTGCGCACCGGAGACCTGGCCACCCTCGACGCCGAGGGCTACCTGCGGCTCGTGGACCGGATGAAGGACCTGATCAAGTCCGGTGGCGAGTGGATCTCGTCGGTCGAACTGGAAGGCGCCATCGCCTCCCACCCCGACGTCGTCGAGGTCGCCGTGATCGCCCGGCCGGACCCGCGGTGGATGGAACGCCCCGTCGCGTACGTCGCCCTGCGCGAAGGCAGCGCGGCGACGGCCGAGGACCTCCTGCGGCACATCACGCCGATGGTCGCCAAGTGGTGGCTGCCCGACGAGTTCGTCTTCCTGGCCACGCTGCCCAAGACGGGCACCGGCAAGCTCTCGAAGATCGCCCTGCGGGACTCGGCGCGGATCGCCTGAGGCGCTTCACGATCGCGTGCTCGCCCGCAGCTGGTGCAGCCGGAGCCCGAGCCGCAGCTCCAGGTCGTTCTCGCGCCGCCAGTCGAGGCCGAGGACGGTACCGGCCCGGTCCAGCCGCTTGAGCAGGGTGTTGACGTGCAGGTGCAACGCCCGGGCCGTCGCCGCGACGTTCGCGTGGTGGACGTAGTAGGCGCTCAGGGTGTCGACGAGGCCGGTGCCCCGCCGCCGGTCGTAGTCGAGGAGCGCACCGATGGAGCCGGCGAGGAAGCCGTCGAGCTCGCCGGCCCGTTCGGGGTCGAAGACCATGGCGTACAGCGCGTACCGGCGCGTGGTGGTGCCCAGGTCGGTGTGCCCGAGCGCGCGCACCACCGCGCCGCAGCGCCCGGCGAGGGAGAAGGCGCGGGACCAGTCGTGGTCGACCGCCCGTTCCCCGATGACGACGAGCGGGCCGCCCAGGGTGCGTCGCAGTCCACTGTGGACTTCCTCGGCGGTCCGCTCGTCGTCCCCGCCCGGGAGGACCAGCGTGGCCCGGCCCAGGTGCTCGCCCGCCAGTCCGCCGCGGTTCCGGGCGATGTCGTGCAGGTGGCGCGCGAGGTCGGTCGCCGCGACGGTGGGGGAGTCCGCGACGAGGACCAGGTCCAGGCCGTCGACGTCGATGTTGCGGGCCCGGGCGCGGGCGCGCTGCGCCGTGCTGATCCCGGGCCCGCCGACCATGAGCTCGGTCAGCAGCTCGCCGCTCAGCCGCTCGCCGGCGTCGGCGACGGCCCGCTCCTTGAGGATGAGCAGCCCGAGGATGTGGGTGGCGCGCTCGACGGTGCGCAGGTCCATCGCGTCCGGGACGTCCTGGCCGTCGGCGGGTTTCCGGTTCCAGGCCAGCGCGCCGAGGTAGCTGTCGCCCGCCTGGATCGCGGCGACGCTGAGGGCGGCGCCGTCGGCACCGGCCGCGAAGGTGCAGCGGCCCGAGCGCCGCGCGTCCTCGACGGCGCCGGAAAGGGCGGCCTCCGACGGGCCCGGGCACGGGTTCGACGCCGAGTCCCGGCGGGCGACCGCGGCGCCGGTGTGGTCGAGCAGCGTGACGCTCCCGCCGAGCTGGTCGGCGAGGAGCTGCGCGACGTCGCCCGGTGTCCCGCCGCCCAGCACGGCACCGGTCAGTGCTTCGTGGATCGCTTGCGCCCGTTCGCTCTTCCGGTACGCGACCTGGAGTTCCTGCAGCGCGGTCCGGCTCTCCTCGTAGAGCCGGGCGTTGTCGAGGGCCACCGCGGCGTGATCGGCGAACGCGTTCAGCAGCGCGATTTCGTCGGCCTGGAACGACCGCTCTGAGCGGTCCGCGGCGAACAGGGCGCCCACCGCTTCGCCCCGGATGACCAGCGGCACCCCGAGCAGCGCGACGAGCTCCTCGGTCGTGACCAGGCGGTCGAAGTCGGGATCGTGCTCGATCAGGGTCGACGCGGCGTAGTCGCGCACCCAGTGCGGGCTCCGGGAGGCCAGCACCTTGCCGCCCAGCCCCACCCTCGTCGGGATGGCCGCCGCGAGGAAGGTGGGGGAGACCGTGCCTTCCGCCGCGCGGGCCGACAGCCTGCCGTCGGCGCCGACCAGCGAGAGGTACGTGAAGTCCGTGCCGATCAGGTCGTGGGCGTGGTGGACGATCGACTGCAGGACCTCGTCGAGGCCGCCCAGCGCGGTGAGCGACTTGACGGTCGCGTACAACGACGCCAGTTCCCGCTGCCGGCGTGTCTCCGCCGTACCGGATCCGTTGGCCACAGTGCTCTCCAGGTTCGGATTCGGGTGGACGAAAGCGCCACCGATTCGGGGGCAGGAGTGGGTGGTCCACACCTCAACCCCAGCGTAACGGGCGCCCTAACATGACCGCCATCACCGGGCTGCGCTCAACGACGAAGGCGGCATCCATGACAGTTCCCCTCACCCAACCCGAAGGACAGCCCGGCCACGCCGACGCCGGTTCGTCCCCGGTTCGGCGCCGGGCCTTCCGCAAGCTGCTGGCCGCGGGGCTCGTCGGCAGTTCGATCGAGTGGTACGACTTCTTCCTCTACGGCACCGCGGCCGCCCTGGTGTTCCCGAAGGTGTTCTTCCCGCACTCCTCGGCGCTGACCGGGACCCTGCTCGCCTTCAGCACGTTCTGGGCGGGCTTCGTCGCCCGGCCGGTCGGCGGGGTGCTCGCCGGGCACCTCGGCGACAAGTACGGGCGCAAGCCGGTCGTCGTCGCCTGCCTGGCGGTGATGGGGGCCGCGACCTTCCTGATCGGCTGCCTGCCCACGGCGGCGTCGGTCGGAGCGCTGGCCCCGACGCTGCTGGTCATCCTGCGCTTCATCCAGGGGCTCGCGACCGGCGGTCAGTGGGGCGGCATCGTGCTCCTGCTCACCGAATCCGCCGGGCCCAAGCGACGCGGCTTCGCCGGGACGTTCGGCCAGACCAGCGTTCCGGTCGCCGTGATCCTGTCGAACCTGATCTTCGTGGCGGCCAGCGGCCTGATGCCGGACGCCGCGTTCCTCAGCTGGGGCTGGCGGATCCCGTTCCTGCTCAGCGTCGTGATGTTCTCGGTGGTCCTCTACATCCAGGCCAAGGTCGAGGACACGCCGGAGTTCCGCGAGCTGCAACGGGAAGCGAAGTCCGACGGCCCGGCGGTCCGGGCTCCGCTGGCGCAGGTCCTGCGCAGCAAGTGGGGCACCATCCTGCTCGGCTGCGGGCTCCTGTCCGCCACCAACAGCCTGTTCTACGTCAGCATCTCCGGGCTGTTGAGCTACGGCACCGGTTCTCTGGGGCTCAAGCGCAATTCCCTGCTCGCGGTCGTGCTGCTCGCGTCCGTGGCGATGCTCGTGGTCATCCCGTGGTCCGGCCACCTCTCGGACAAGGTGGGCCGCCGGCCGCTGATCCTGATCGGCGGTCTGGGCGTCGCGGTGTGGGCCTTCCCGTACTTCGGGCTCGTCGGCACCGCCTCGCTGCCGCTGATCTTCGTCGCGGTGACGGTGGGTTTCATCTTCCAGACCCTCACCTACGGCCCGATCGCGAGCTTCCTCGGCGAGCTCTTCGCACCGGGCGTCCGCTACTCCGGCGCGTCGCTGGCCTACCAGCTGTCCGCGATCATCGTCAGTGGCGGCACGCCGTTCCTGATGACCGCCCTCATCGCGGGGACCGGGAACACCCTGGCGGTCGCCGGCTACATCACGCTGATGGGGCTGGTCACCTTCGCCAGCGCGTGGTTCCTGCCGGAGACGAACCCCGCCGAGGTCCGTGCCGATCCGCACGCCGTCCCCGGCACGCACCTCTACTCGGCGAAATGAGGCAGGAGTGAAAAGGACAACGCGCCGGCTGGCCCTGCCGGTGATGACGCTCCTGGTGGCGACCGCGGTGGCCGGGCCGGCGTCGGCGACGACGACGGCGGTGCCGGGGTGCGCCGCGCTGAACCAGCTGAAGATCCCCGCGTCGGTGATGAGCCTGCCGACGACCGGCGGCCGGGTCACGGCGGCGGTGGACACGACCGCCGTCGTCAGCGGCAAGACGATCCGGTTCTGCCAGGTCGACGCCGACCTCTTCCCCGTCGACCCCGCCGCGCCGTCCATCAAGATGCGCCTCGACCTGCCGTCGGAGTGGAACCACCGTGCGCTGATGTTCGGTGGCGGCGGCTACAACGGCACGATTCCCGATCCGGCGTCGAACGTGCCGTTCGGCCCGGCCGACCAGCCGGTGCCGCTGGCCCGGGGGTACGCGACGTTCGCGAGCGACTCCGGCCACCAGCAGAACCCGGCGTCCCCGCCGTCACTGGACGGGTCGTTCGGCGCGAACGACGAGGCCCTGGTGAACTTCGCGGCCGGCGACGCCCTCAAGAAGACCCTCGACGCGAGCCGGTTCCTCATCCGGCGCGGTTACGCGGCTTCGCCCGCGGAGGTGTTCTTCTCCGGCGGGTCGACCGGCGGCCGCGAAGCTCTCAACGTCGCCCAGCGGTGGCCGACGGCGTTCGACGGGGTGATCTCGGCCTTTCCGGCCTGGAACAACATGGCCGAGATCCTCGACCTGGGGTACCTGGTGCAGGTTCTTTCGCGCCCGGGCGCGTTTCCCGGGGTGGACAAGCAGACGTTGCTCTACACCAGCGTCATCTCCGCGTGCGACGGGCTGGACGGCCTCCGGGACCAGGTCGTCTCGAACCCGGGTGCGTGCCACTTCGATCCTCGTTCGCTCCGCTGTCCGGGCGGCGCCGACACCGGCCCGGCGTGTCTGTCGGATCCGCAGATCGGGGCGGTGACCGCCATGTCGTCGCCGTTCCGGTGGCCGTACCGGATCGCCAGCGGCGAAACGCAGTACCCGGGCTTCCCGTTCCTGTCGGGGGCGGACATGCGGACGCCGTTCCTCGGCTTCGGCACCACGGCACCGGCCAATCCCATGCCGGTCACGAGCGGCTACGGGATGCAGTACTGGGACCAGTGGGTCAAGTACTTCCTGACCAGGGACCCGCAGTACAACTCGCTCGACGTGGATCCCCGGCACCCGGGGAAGTGGCTCGACCGGATCAGCGCACTGTCCACAATAGAGGACCGGAACAACGCGGACCTGGGCCCGTTCGCCCGGGCCGGCGGCAAGCTGATCCTGCTCCACGGAGCTGCGGACGAGCTGGTCTCGCCGTACTCGACGACGGACTACTACCAGCGGGTGCGCGAGACGGTGGGCCCGCGGGCGACCGACGCCTTCCTGCGGTACTACGTCGTGCCCGGAGCGAACCACGCGAACTTCGGCACCCCGGCGGTGGCCGCGGCGTGGGATTCGCTCTCGGCGCTGGAGCGCTGGGTCGACCGGGGGCAGCCGCCGGCGAACCCGGTCGTGACGGACCTCAGCCACGCTCGCACCCGGCCGCTCTGCGCGTACCCGGAGTGGCCCCGGTACCGCGCCGGCGATCCGAACCTGGCCTCGAGTTTCGTCTGCACGCGCTGAGCGCGTTGCGTGGGCGGCCTTCCGGTGAGGAGGGCCGCCCGCGTCAGGGGCTCGCTCGGCGGGGTCCGGACCGGGCTTCGCCTGCGCGTACTGAAACCGGTGCGCGGGCGGCCTTCCGGCGAGGGAGGCCGCCCGCTCACTCCGCGGCTTCGACGTCCGCCTGCTCGTCGGTGATCGAGTCGAGGATCTCCGCCGCGATCGCGCGGGCCGCCGGCCTCAGTTCCTTGCTCAGCGCGTAGAACAGCTCCTGCGCCGGCTCGGCGGGCCAGTCCGCCGGCAGGTGCTCGCGGGGCAGCCGGGGGTCGTCGCGGATGGTCTGCAGCCAGTCGGACTCCAGGAGCAGGTCGCGGGCCAGGCTGTCCGGTGCCTGGGACTCCGGGTCCTGCCAGCGCGCCAGGAACGCCCGGTAGCGCGCGGCCAGGCCGTGGGTGTCCCAGGCCTCCCGGACGATCCCGGCGACCTCGGTGGGCGGCAGTGCCCGGGCCTGGAACACCTTCACGTGGGCGTCCGCGCCGAGGCCGTCGAGCAACGGGACCGGGTCGACCTCGCCCGGGGCGATCCACAGGCCGCCCTGCAAGCTCCCGAAGCCGGCCCACAGCAGTCTCGACCGCAGGGCGTGCCGCTGGCGCTGCCACGACTCGGGCATCGAAAAACCCAGCAGCGTCCAGGTGCCGTCCCACTGCCGGTTGACCGCGCCGGCCCGCCAGATGCGCAGCTCGCCGTCGTGCAGGATCGCGCGCGACCGCTCGGTGAGGCCGAAGTAGACGTGCCGCCCGCGGCGCGCCCGGTGCAGCAGGCCGCGCCGGGCCATGCGGCTCAGCGTGGACCGGGTGGCGTGCTCGGAGACGCCGACGCGCTCGAGCACGTCGAGCACACTCGCGGTGGCGACGTGGATCCGGCGGTCGAGGACGTGGCCGCCGAAGAACGTGAGCAGCAGCGTCTGCGGACGCGGGGTGTCGGCGCCGATGCCCTCGGCGGCGGAGACGGCCGGATCACTCACGCCGCGAGCATAAGCCCCCACCTGATGTTGGGCAGTGTCTTGACGGTGGTCACCAAAGTGCTTAACGTTCCTCGCGGCGTGACGTGGGTCACGTGGGGTCGGCGACGAGGCAGGATGCGATGGCGGACAACCTCCGATCGCGGGCGCAGCTGCGCCGCGCGGTGCTCTCCAGCTACTTCGGCAGCGTGATCGAGTACTACGACTTCCTCCTCTACGCGACCGCGTCGGCGGTGGTGTTCAACAAGGTCTTCTTCTCGAACCTGGATCCGGTGCTCGGCACGGTCGCCAGCCTCGGCACGTTCACCACCGGCTACCTGGCGCGGCCGATCGGCGGGATCGTCTTCGGGCACTTCGGCGATCTGCTGGGGCGCAAGCGGATGCTCGTGATCACGATGTCGATGATGGGCATCGCGAGCACGCTGATCGGCGTCCTGCCGACCTACGCGCAGATCGGCGTGTGGGCGCCGGTGCTGCTGATCGTGCTGCGCGTGCTGCAGGGCATCGCCGTCGGCGGCGAGTGGGGCGGCGCGGTGCTGATGTCGGCCGAGCACGCGACCAGCCGTCGCGGCCTGTGGGCGAGCTTCACCAACGCCGGCGCGCCCAGCGGGATGGTGGTCTCCACGCTGCTGCTCACCTTGATGGGCGCGGTTACGACCGACGAACAGTTCCTCGCGTGGGGCTGGCGGGTGCCGTTCCTGCTCAGCGTCGTGCTGCTGGCCATCGGCCTGTTCATCCGGCTGAAGGTCGACGAGACCCCGGTGTTCGCCGCGGCCGACCGCTCCGCCGGGGCGCCGCTGCTGGAGGTGCTGCGCCGCCACCCGAAGAACCTGCTCCTGGCCATCGGCGTGGGTTTCGGCGCGTTCGTCGCCCAGGGCACGCTCACCACGTACGTCCTTTCCTACGCCGTCCACGCGGGATTCACCCGCCAGACCGTGCTCAACGCGATCACGGTGTCCTCGGTCGGCGCGGTGGCCGGCATCATCGGCTTCTCGGCGCTGTCCGACCGCGTCGGGCGGCGTCCCGTCGTCATCGCCGGGGCGCTGGCCACCGGCGTCGTCGGCTTCCTGTTGTTCCCGCTGATCGACAGCGGTTCGGCCGGGCTGCTGACGCTGGCCCTCGTGCTGGGGCAGTCGATCGCGCACCCGGCGATGTACGGGCCGCTGGCCGCGCTGTACACGGAGCTGTTCGCCACCCGCACCCGCTACACGGGCGCGTCCCTCGGCTACCAGATCGCCGGGCTCGGCGCGGGGATCGGCCCGGTGGTGTTCGCGGCCGTGGCCGGTTCGGGCACGGGGGTGATCTCCGCGGTGATCGCGGCCTGCTGCCTCGTCACGGTGCTGTGCGTGCTCGTGCTGCGCGAAAGTCACCAAGTCGACCTGGCGGACCCGGCCGGGGTACCGGCCGGGAGCGCGTGATGGCGGTTCGGATTACAGTCGGGTCTGTTGCGCGGCACCGCCCGCCGCCTCCGAGCGAAGGAGTTCGCATGCAAGGCGTAGACCCCTCGGTGCCGCCCAGTGGCACGGGCTGTGCGGACTGCGACGCCGCGGACCCGCAGGGCTGGTGGTTCCACCTTCGCCGGTGCGGCGAGTGCGGCCACATCGGGTGCTGCGACTCCTCGCCCGGTCAGCACGCGAGCGCCCACGCGGCGGCCGCGGGGCACCGTTTCGTGCGCAGCTTCGAGCCCGGCGAAGAGTGGTTCTGGGACTACGGCGAGCAGGCGATGTACGAGTCCGGCCCGGAGCTCGCCGCCCCGGCGCACCGCCCGCTCACCCAGACCGCGCCGGGGCCGGCCGAACGGGTCCCGGAGGATTGGCCGCAGCGCCTGCACCGGTGACCGGGCGTCCCGGTCAGCCGGTGTTGTCGGCGTAGTTCACCGTGACGTTCTTGAAGCCGAGCGACTGCAGCAGGCCGACCAGCATCGCCTTGGTGTTCCGTTCCGCGTCGGCGATCAGCGTGCTCTTCGCGGCCGCGCCCTCGATCTGCTTCTGGGCGAGCTGGTAGAGCGCCTGCTGCGAGTTCGGGTTCCCGCTGAGGAAGTCGTTGATCCGGGTGAACAGGCCCTGCTGCTGCGCGTAGACGTAGGACTCCTTGGTGTCCAGGGTCGCCGGCTCGAGCTGGGCGTGCGCCAACGTGATCGTGGCGGACAGGCGGTCGTCGGAGACCTGGACCGCGTTGCCCTTCAGCCGCGAAAAGTCCACGTAGGCGTTGTCCGTGCCGACACCGATGAACAGCGTGTCGCTGCCCGCGAGGAAGCTGGGCAGGATCGAGCTGGTCTTGATGTCCACGACCACCTGGAACGACCCGCTCGCCGCCTCGTAGCGCGACAGCTCGACGATCGACTGCAGCAGCACCGGACCGGAGCGCTCCTCGGTCTTTTCGGCGAACGGGTTGCGCAGCTGGGGTAACAGGTGAACCGCCGACGCGACGAGTACCGCCACGGCCAAAAGAACCACTGCCGCCGCGATCGCGACCAGTCGTCTGCCCCATGCGCCCATGGCGGGAAGGTTACCCACTCCGCTGCGCGGTCAAGCGGGCGCGGCGGTACCGTGATCGGCCTACGTGGTCGGACCTCCGAGAAGGGGAAGCTTCGTGCGCAAGTCCGTGTGGCTGTGGGTCCTGCTGGTCATCCTCGCCATCCTGGTGCTCGGACTGATCTTCGGCGGCTATCGCAAGGGTGAGAAGCTCGGTGCGCCCGATGTCCACAGTGGACATTCGGATTCGGTTGTCCTGCCGCACAGTTCCGGCGGCGTTCGGCTCTCGCCTCGCTGAACGTCCTCGGTCAGCGAGGCGCGGAATCCGGGAACGGGCCGTCGCCGAGGATGCCGGAGCGGTCGGGCACGCCGGCGGCGACGCGCATCCGGGCGAACTCGACGGCCAGCGCCCGGGGCGGGAAGTGGGCGTTGAGGCCGCTGGGGTTGGGCACGACCCACACGCGCGCGCCGCCGATCGTCGCGTCCTGCGGGCCGAGCCGGGCGCGCGGGAGCCCGAACGCCGCCCGGTAGCCGGTGACGCCCAGCATCGCCAGCCACCGCGGCCGGATCGCCCCGACGCGTTCGGCCAGGTCCCGGCCGCCCGCGACGAGCTCGTCGCGCGACAGCTGCGCGGCACGGGCCGTCGGCCGGCGCACGATGCTGGTGATGCCCAGCCCCCAGCCCAGCAGGAGCCGTTCCTCCTCCGCGCGCAGCTGCCGGGGCGTGAACCCCGCGCGGTGCAGCGCGGGCCAGAACCGGTTGCCCGGCGTGTGGAAGCTGTGCCCGGCCGCCGCCGACGTCAAGCCGGGGTTGATGCCGACGAACACCACACGCAGGTCTTCGTCGAGCACGTCCGGCAGGACGGCGGTGTCCGGAACGGTCACCGGGCGGTGCCCGGCGCGGCGCTCACGGGGTGAGGTCCATCATGTCGTCGTCCTTGATGTTCTTGAGCGACGGCGGGTCGAGGTCGCCGCGCTCGAGGGCCGCCCAGTCTTCGGCGGTCGGGTTCTTGTAGAAGCCGCCGTAGCCCGGCCATTCGCCGGTGCGCGCCGCGTCGCGCGCGCCGTGCATCTCGGCCGCGTCCCACTTGTCGATCGGCTTGGTGGTCACGTGGTCGGTGCCGGGCACCGTGTGGCCGCCCGCCGGGGTGGCGGCGCCGGCCTGCGGGTTGTACCGCATGCCCTCGCCGCTGGAGTGCATGTCGTCGACCATCTTGTGGTACGAGTCGTCGGCGATGTCCAGCCGCTTCTGCTCGTCGTCGTAGGCCTTCCGGTCCGGGTGGTTCGGGTCGGCCTTGATGGCGTCGCGCCGATCCTGTTCGGCCTTCGCCGCGTCCGCGGTGTCCTTGTCGTACAGCGGGTGGTCCTCGTGGTGGACGTGGTTCTTGTCGTTCCCGTGGTAGACCTGGTCCGAGAAGCTGTGGGTGGCGTCGTTCCCGTCCACGTTCTTGTGGAAGCCCTGCTGGTGCCCGTAACCGAGCTGGTTGAGCTGGACCGCGGTGCTCGGGTCGTTGGCCTCGATGGCGTTGCGCTGCGCGTTCCGGTACGAGCCGAGGCGGTCGTTGTAACCGAGGCTGTCGTCGTCCTTCGTCTTGGGCGCGTCCCGGACGTCGCCCTTGGTGAAGCCTGATTCGTGGTTGGCGCCGCCCTTGCCCGTGCCCGGGTGGTACCGGTGGTTGGCGTAGTCCTCGTAGTACGCGTTGGCGTTGTTCTCCAGCGGTTTGCTGTCCTTGTCCTTGCGCGAGCCCTTGGCGGCGCCGTTGTCGGCCAGGATGTCGTAACCGGCGGCGTGCTCGGACTGGTGCGTCTTGTCCCCGTCGATCTTGTAGTCGTGCTTGTCGTCGAGGCGCTTGCGCTCGGCGTTCCGGTCGCCGTAGGTGCCTTCCGGGTACTTGCGCTTGCTCGTCGACGGCCCGGAGTTCCCCCGGGCGTAGGGGTGCGCCTGGGCCTTGGCGGCCGCGGCCGCACAGGGCGTGGTCCGCGTCGGGCCCAGGCCGAGCGGGTCGGTCATCGCGGTCGGGTTGCCGACGTAGGCCAGCGAGTCCGGCGACGGGGTCAGGCCCAGCGGGTCGTGGGAGAGGAACCGCCCGGTCTCGGGATCGTAGTAGCGGTACCGGTTGTAGTGCAGCCCGGTCTCGGGGTCGTGGTACTGGCCCGGGAACCGCAGCGGGGTGCTCGCCGTGCCACCGGCCGAGACCCGCGGGCCCCACAACGCCGTGTGCAGGTGACCGGCCAGGGCCCCGGTGTCGTCGACCAGCTCCGCGGGCGCCCCGACCAGGTCGGGGACGATCGCGTGGAACCGGTCCCCGCCGCCCGCGCCGAGGACGCGTTCGGTCTGCGTGAGCGCCAGCGGTGAGCCGGGCGCGTACTCCCACACCGTGGCGACCGGCGGCCGGCCCGGTCCACTGTGGACCTGCTCGGCCGGTACCTGCCCGTCCCAGGCGAACTCGACCTGCTCGGCGACTCCGCCGGTCGCGTCCAGGCGCTGCTTGGCGACCCGGCGGCCGAACGGGTCGTAGCGGTAGCGCCACACCGCGCCGTCCGGCGTGCGCACGCCGAGCAGCCGGTTTTCCGCGCTCCACTCGTAGGTCCAGCGCTGCCCGCCGCGCTCGCGCGCGACGACGCGGCCTTCCCCGTCGTGGCGGTAGGCGGTGGGGCCCGCGGCGGTGAGCAGGGTGCCGGTGTAGGTGCGGGGCCCGCCGGCCTGGGGCGCGCCGGACCAGCCGGCCCCGGTGACGGCGCCGGTCACGTCGTAGTCGTAGTTCTCCTGCCACCGCGGGCCGCGCACGGCACGGACCCGTCCGGCGGCGTCGACATCGAGGGTGCGCTGTCCGGAGATCAGGTCGGTGACGCCGGCGAGGTAGCCGTCGGGCAGGTAGCCGTATTCGCGCCGCTGCACGGTTTCCGCGCCGCGGAGCACCGTCTGCGCCGACAGCTGCCCGGTGGGCGTCCAGTCCTGGCGCAGCTCGGCCACCGGCCCGGCGCCGCCCTGCAGGCTGCGCACGGTTTCCCGGCCCGCGGCGTCGTAGCCGAACCGCAGCGTGCGCCCGGCGGTGGCC